>JASHOV010000121.1 GCA_030038495.1 Streptosporangiaceae bacterium | reverse complement strand
TAGCGATCGAGACCATCGAGTCGGCGGGGATCCTCCGGCCGCCGATCACGACGTCCTCGGTGGCGACCCGCGGCACGGTGACCACCGGCCCCTCGACCCGCAGCAGTTCCTCGACCGCCGACGGGATGATCGCCGGGTCCTTGACGATCTTCCGCCGCAGCTCCGGCCGGGCCGCGAGCACAGAGAACGCGGTACTCAGGGCGGACGTGACGGTGTCCAGCCCGGCCAGCACGAACAGGAACGACAGGCCGAGCAGCTCATCGTCGGTCATGCGGTCGTCGCGCCGGTCGCTGGCCAGCTGGCCGAGCACGTCGGCGCCGCCGTTTCTGCGCTTGTCGGCGATATGCCCGACCAGGTACTCGTAGAGCTGGGCGGCGAGTGTGATCGACTCGTCGGACGCGGCCCCGCCGCCGAGCCCGACGGCGCTGAGCACCGCGTCCTTCCAGGTGATCAGCTGATCGCGGTCAGAAAGCGGCAGCCCGTAAAGGGTGAGGAACACCTCGGAAGGCAGCGGGATCGCAAGCTCGGTGACGAGGTCACATTCACCGCGCGAGATGAAGTTGTCGATCAGCTGAGTCGTGAGCGCGTGAATCATGGGCACCCAGCGGGATATGCCGCGGACGCTGAAGAACGGCCGCAGCAGCTGCCGGTACCTCGTGTGCTCGGGCGGGTCTGACGCCTCGGGCACGATCGGGAACGGGCTGCCGAGCGAGTCCAGCGCGCGCTTGGAGGAGAACAAGTCGGGATGACGCAGCGCAAAGGAAACGCCTTCCGACTCGGTGATCACGTATGCGCCGTGCGCGTCTCGCGCGACCGGGCCGAGGCTGCGGATGAGCCGGAACGCCTCGGTCCGGCTCTCGGCGACAGGCAGCTCCTCCAGGTGTACGATGCCGTCGCGCAGAGGGTCGGTACGCTCTGCTGTGGCCTCGGGCACGGCTGCGCCTCCCTGGTCCCCGACCCCGCCATTTCTGCATATTGCATATGGCCTATTGCACGCATACCGGAAGCATCGGCATGGAAAGCCGCGAGCAGACTAACACCTCGTCAAACGCTTCATTAGCCACTTGGTGCAATTTCACGAGAGCCCGCCAATACGGGAACGGCGGCCGCAGCGGGCGAGCCGATACGGCTGGGTCAGCTGAGACTGGTGACTTGAACCGCGGCGCGCATGCGGGTTGACAACGGCATCGCCGGGGCTTACCTCAAGATCGTCGACGGCGCGCCTTCTCCGTTCTCCAGAATCAGCGCAGCTCCCCTGATGACGCAGCGGAGCGGATCGTCGACGAGAGCGACGGGAATGTCGGCGGCGGCCTCGATCTCGTAGGCCAGGCCGGGCAGCATCGCGCCCCCGCCGGCCAGCCGTATCTTGCCCCGGAAGACATCCTCGGCGAGGTTCGGCGGGATGTCGGCCAGCAATTCGGTCACCGACCCGATAATGGCGCGGACCATCGGCTGGACCGCACGGGCCACGAGCGTCGCGGGCACCCTTGCCACTCGGGGCGTGCGGCGGCCCGCGTCGATGCCGACAATTTCCATCTCGGTCGTGGTGCCGTCACCGAGTCCGAGCTTCATCTTGATGCTGCGGGCCGCGTCCCGGCCGAGCAGCAGCCCGAACTCGTGCCGTACCGCCCGGCTGATCGCCTCGTCCATCGCATTCCCGCCGATGCGCAGCGACCGGGAGCGCACCATGTGCGCTCCGGCCAGCACCGCGGTCTCGGTAGTGCCGCCGCCGATGTCGACGACGAATGAGCCCGTGCCGGCCGCCAGGTCGAAGCCGGCGCCCGCCGCGGCGGCAACCGGCTCCTCGACGAGCTGCACGGTGCAGCGCGGCCGGAGCGCATCGGCCGCAGCGATCACCGACTGTCGCTCAACCTCGGTTGCCTCGCCCGGCAGGCAGATGACGCAGTGCGGGCGGCTGAGGCCGCGCCGCACGTTCGCCCGGCGCAGGAACTCCTGCAGCATGGCCGCGGTCGCATTCAGGTCCGCGATGACGCCGTCGCGCAGCGGGTGCAGGACCTCCACGTCCTGCGTTTCCTTGCCCGTCAGGGAGTCCGCGGCCTGCCCGGAGGCCACCACGGCCCCGGTCACCCGGTCGATGCCAATCGCCGACGGCTCGTCGATCACGATGCCGCGGCCGGTGACGTAGACCAGTGTGTTCACCGTGCCGAGGTCAATTGCCACGCCCGACCGGAGCCCCATCACGCCCTTCCCTCTGCCCGGAATGCCGCGTTCCATTCCCAGTATGCCGTCTGCGACAGCCTGTCTTCCCGCAATCAGGCGTGTACTGCATGTCGGCAGCAACACGGTGTGCTAGTGCAACCGGCCCGCGGGGCTACGTCCCGTCGAAAGTGTCAGGATCCGGCCCGGTGCGCTCGTTCCGGTTCAGCGCACTTATCGCCTCGACGTCCTCGCCCGTTAGCTCGAAGTCGAAGATGTCGATGTTCTCCCTGATCCGCTCCGGGTTCACCGACTTGGGGAACACGATGTCGCCGCGCTCGATGTGCCAGCGCAGGATGACCTGGGCGGGCGTCTTGCGCACGTTCCTCGCGATGTCGTCGATGGTCGGATCGTGCAGGGCCCGGCTCCTGGCGATCGGCGACCAGCCCTCGACCGCGATCTGGTGCTCGGCGCAGAAGCCGCGCAGCTCATCCTGGGTCAGGTACGGGTTGACCTCGATCTGGTCGACCGCGGGCGGTATCTCGCATTCGGTGTGCAGGCGGCGCAGGTGGTGGGCCTGGAAGTTGGACACGCCGATGGACCGCGCCCGGCCATCGCGGTAGAACTCCTCGAGCGTGTTCCAGGTGGATACATAATCGCCGTCGTAGCGCGTCGGCAGCGGCCAGTGAATAAGGAACAGGTCCACGTAGTCGAACCCAAGCGCCTTGAGCGAGTTGTCGAAGGCCCGCCTGGCGTCGTCCGGCCGGTGGCTGCCGTTGTTGAGCTTGGTGGTCACGAACACGTCCGCGCGGTCGATGCCCGAGCGCGCGATGGCCTCGCCGACCTCGGCCTCGTTACCGTACATCTGGGCGGTGTCGATATGGCGGTAGCCCGCCTCCAGCGCCGCGGTCACGGCCGCCGCGGTTTCCGACGGCTTGACCAGGAAGACACCGAAGCCGAACTGCGGGATCTTCCGGCCGTTGTTCAGCATGATCTCGGGAATCTCGGTCACTGCGATCTCCTCCTCGTGGCGAACGTCTCCCGCTGAGCTACCCGTCTCCCCGTGCTCCACGCTAGCCGCCGGCCCGATTCGGCCACGCGGCCGGGACCTGCGCGGTCTTCCATTCACCCGTGTTATCACCCGTGCCTCCGCTAGCATCCTGCGCCATGCGGCAGATGGGCGGTTTCGGAAGATTTCTGGGTGTACTTGGCGCCGCCGGCAGCCTGACTGGCCTCATGGCCTGCGCCACGGCGGCGCCGGCGGTACACCTCGCCCCGGCTGCCAGCACCGGCGCCGCGGCCCGAGCATCGGTCACCGCCGCGGCGACGCCGACTTCCGTCGCGGCCGCGGCGGCGGACCGGCCGCCCGATTTCGGCAACCCCGACGGCCACGCCTACGTCCCGCCGGCCGGGCGCGCGGTGAACACCCGCCACCCCAGCCACGTCATCGGGGACGGCACGCCCGCGAGTTGCACGTCCGCGGCGGTGGTCCGGGACGTCGCCCTCGGCGGCATCATCACGTTCAACTGCGGTCCCAGGCCGGTCACGATCCTGATGACCCAGACCGCCAGGGTCGTGAACACCCGCCGGCGCGTCGTGCTCGACGGCGGCGGCAAGGTGACCCTCAGCGGCGGCGGCAGGGTCGAGATCCTGTACATGGACACCTGCGACCCCAGGCAGATCTGGACGACGACCGACTGTTACGACCAGGAGTGGCCGCAGCTCGTCGTGCAGAACATCACGTTCACCCGCGGCTACTCCGGCGTCCGTGAGGGCAATGGCGACCAACCCTACGGCGGCGGCGCGATCTTCGCCGAGGGCGGCCAGTTCAAGGCGGTCAACTCGGCCTTCGTCGACAACGGCTGCTACCGGTACGGGCCCGACCTCGGCGGCGCGGCCATCCGGGCCCTGGCTCAGTGGGACAACCGCCCCGTCTACATCACCGGCGACACGTTCCGCGGTGGCCGCTGCTCCAACGGCGGGGCGCTCAGCAGCATCAGCGTCCAGTGGGACGTGCTGAACAGCGTGTTCACCGACAACAAGGCGATCGGCTGGGGCGCCAACCCGTCGGCGAAGGGAACGGCGGGCGGCGGCAGCGGCGGCGCGATCTACCTCGACGGCGTCAAGGACGACGTGCTGATCGCCGGCACGGTCATGACCGGCAACTCGGCCAGAGAGGGCGGCGGCGCCGTCTTCGACGTGGTCGACCAGGACTGGGGCACGCTGACGCTCAGCGGCTGCACGCTCCGCCGCAACACCAGCGGCGAGTTCCAGAACTACCCGGGGATCTTCTACGAGGTCGACGGCCAGCTCCGCCAGCCCGTCGTGATCAAGTAGGCCGCTGGACCCCAGAATGTCACTGGCAGGCATCATGATGTCTGACATGAGTGAGTTAGCGCCGTTTAGCGATACCACGATCGTGGCATTGCGCTACTATGATGGTGTGAGCAGCAAGGAGCGGCTCTCCGCTTCTATCGATGCCGACCTGATCGCCGAGGCCCAGGCAGCGGTGGCCAGCGGCCGGGCCGAGAGCGTCAGTGCGTGGGTGAACGACGCGCTGCGCGCCAAGGTCGAGCACGACCGGGGCGTGGCGGCTCTCGGCGCCTTTATCGCTGAGTACGAGGCCGAGCATGGCGAGATAACCGAGCAGGAAATACAGGAGGCGACTAGGAGAGCTCGGTCCGAGGCCGTCGTTGTCCGCGGCCGGTCCCGCACACGTGATCGGGAAGCTGGCTGATGCTAATCCTCGACGCCGGTGCGTTCCTCGCAGTTGAGCGGAACGATCGGTCCGTGGTCGCGCAGATTAAGCGCGAGCAACTGGCCGGGCGGCCACCGCTCACGTCCGGCGGGGTGGTCGCCCAGGTCTGGCGCGGCGGCCGCGGCCCTCAGGTATCGCTGGCCCGGCTACTCGCCGGAGTCCGGATCGTGCCGATTGACGACGAGCTCGGCCGGCTGGCCGGCATGCTGCTCGCCCGCAGCGGCCGGTCCGATGCGATCGACGCCTCGGTTGTCTGCCTGGCGCGGGACGGCGACGACATCATGACCTCCGACACCGCAGACCTGCGGCCGCTGGCCGAGGCAGCCGATCTGCATATCGAGCTCATCTCGGTCTGACCGCCGGGCCGACTAGCCTCGGCCGTTGCTCAGCGCGGCGGCAATGGCCCTGACCGCGTCCAGGGTTACCCGGCTCACCGGATTGAGCGCGGTGGGCCAGGTCGAGAGCTTGGCCACGACGACCTGGCTGGGCCCGTGCACGAACACGTTCTGCCCGTTGATCCCGGCCGCGTAGAAGAGGGGAACGGCAGGCTCGGCCACCCACCAGCAGTTGCGGTAGTGCGCGCCGGGCGGGAACCGCACGCCCTCGCCCGCGACGAAGGCCTCAGGTCCGTCCGGTGCTCCGCCGATCGTGTCTTCGATCCACGACACCGGCACGACCGACCACCGAGACGAGCGGCGTCCCGTTCCCCCGAATAGCAGCCCGAAGCGGCCGAGATCGCGCAGCGTCGCGCAGATCCCGCCGTCGGCCATCGCGTTGCCGTGCGCATCGACGGTGATCTCGGCGTCGAACTCGGCGCCCATCGGCTGCCACACCAGCCGGGCGACCAGCTCATGTAGCCGCGCGCCGCCCGCCCGTTCCAGCACCCAGCCGAGTACGTCGGTGAGGATCGACCGGTAGCGGAACGGCCCGCCGTGCCGGCCGTCGTTATACAGCGTGGCGTAGTACGAGAGCGCATCGGGCGGCCGCGGCTCGAACCCGTCCGGCCGCCACAGGTATACCCGCTCGTACAGCCGGACGTCGGACTCGGGGTTGTCGTAGGTCTCGTCGAACTTCGTGCCCGCGCGCATGTCGAGCAGGTCCTGTATGGTCGCGCCCGCAAATGAGGTCCCCGCGAGCTCGGGCACGATCCGCTCGACCGGCGCGGCAGGATTCAGCCGCCCCTGGCTGGCCAGGATTCCCGCGACCGTGGAGACGACCGACTTGGACACCGACATGAGCAGGTGCGGTGTGTCCGGGGTCATGCCGTTGAAGTACTGCTCGGTCACGATCCGGCCGCGATACAGCACCAGGAACCCGTCGGTAAAGCTCTCCGCGATCATCTCGCCCACGGTCAGCTCGCGCTCGCCCGAGCGGAACGCTATCCCGGACAGATCCCGCTCGGCCCGCGGCAGCCGCCGGGCCGGGCCCGCGCCGCGCGCGATCTGGGCCGTGGGGATCAGCTCGCGCAGGTGCTGGAACGACCACCGGTTGAACGGAGGGTCCTGCCAGTTGAACAGGGTGACCAGTTCGTCGGCGGGGAACGGAGGCACGCCCGCCATGAGCCCGTGGTCGGCTGGCGGGTAGACGGGTTCGGCCATTAGGCCAATTTAGTGGGCCCCGTACCTAGTCGGGAAAAATTGCCGGAGGACCGATGAAGTACATCCTTATCTACGGCGAGCCAACCAGGCTTACACGCCGCGCCTGGTCACGACGGCGACAACATTATCGACAGCTGGCTCGACTACACCGCGGCGATACGCGAGGCCGGGTTTCTCCTCGCCGCCGAGCAGCACCCCCTCAAAACGGCCACCACCACGACGGCCAGGACTGGCGGGCGGCTGCTCACCGACGGGCCGTGGAGGCCCATCCTCGACTTGTCCTCCGTTACGTGGGTGCAAAAGCCCGCATATCGGAACGGAAACGCCATGTAACGAAGGAAGAGTCAGGGCAGGCCACCGGCCTGCGCTCAGAATTGCGCCTTCAGCTCCTCGATCTCCCGAGTCCTGGCCATCAGTTGCTCGTACGCGGGCCGTTCCCTGATCCTGGCCAGCGCCCACCGCACGGCCTCGGCCCGGTTGGGCGCGATGCCGACGGTGATCAGCGTGTCGAGTGTCTCCAGATCGGCCGGCCCAAGCCGGGCCATCACCGGGGTCAGGTCACCGCCCGCGGAAACACGCCCCGGCGGCGGGCCGGACTGGTCAAGCTTGATCCGCGCGCCAGAACCGTCCGCGGTGGCGGCGAACTCAAGCGATCTGACCTCGGGCAGCTGTCTGGTCAGGTCATGGCGGAACTTGTGCAGGGCCTCTCGATTTTCCTGGTGAAAAGACTCGAGTACCTGCTTGGGGTCGCTGTCCTCGCCTGCGGTCAGAACGACCCGGACGAGCAACTCGCCGGGCTCGATGACCGGGTCGTCGCCGTATTTCAGCAGCGACACCCGCTCAACCGAAACATCGGGGAAGCGACTGGCTACCTCTTCCCTGACCTTGTTCTCGACTTCCTCGAGGGCGGTCCTTTCCATTGTCAGCTGATACCTCCGCGTTAGTTACTGGTGTAATCACCGTAACTCCGGCTACCCGATTCTGGCTAGCGCTCATCCGCGTACCGGAAGCTGCTGCCTCGCTCCGGTGGCGGTGAGCTGCCGGTACAGCGCGGCGGTGTCGGGGTGCGGCTCACCGCCAGGCGCGACGTCCTCGATCGCGTCCAGGCAGCGATGCCAGGCCTCGGCGACTCCCGCTCCGTTTCCGGCGGCGTGCTCGGCCCGCATGAGCAGGCGCCACAGCTGCTCGGCCGAGGTCTCAGCGGCCAGGCCCGCCCGGGCCGCCCGTGCGGCTGCCCGCGCCATGCCGGTGGTCAGCTCGAACTCGCCGAGCGTCTCGGCCGCGTCGACTATCTCCGCCCGTACCGTTTCCATCAGCGGGATGTCGATCCACCAGTGGAAGCTGCCGGCGAACGGCTCGCCCCGCACCAGGGCGAGCGCGGCCCGCATGCCCTCGGCCCTGCCCCCGCTGGTCAACGCGCGGAACTCGGTCCAGTCCAGCCACGCGTCGGGATGAAGGAGGTAGTTGCCGTTCCCCGCGTGGATGATGTACTCCCGGCCGTCGCCGGCCCGGCCGAGCCGCCGCCGGGTGCGCGTGATGATCTGGCGGACGGCGTCGGAGGGCTTCGGGTGATCCGGGTCCGGGCCCAGCATGGTACACAGCGCGGAATTAGACAGTCCGGCCGGTGCGGCGAGGGCGAGCGCCAGGACGAGCTCGGCCTGCTTGGGCTGCAGCTGATCGATGGCGCCGGTGATGACGAACGGGCCGAGCATCCGGATCTCCAGCCGGGCCGGGGCGTCCGCGTCGGGCTGGCCAACCCAGGGCGGGGTCGCAACCCCGTCCGCTGGAGTCGGAACTGCCTGCCCAGCGCCGACGGCGAGACCATGCCCAGCGCCGGCGGCGAACTCCCTGGCATGGTGCCAGCCAGGGCCGGCCGGCTCGTCCAGATCGACATCCTCGGCCCGCGCGTCGGACAGGTCAGGGTATTCATCGTCCATCTCCGGCCATGGCGGATAAGTCAGCGGCGGCTGCGCGGCCTCCGGTACCCAGGGCGGCGCGCCGTACATGGCGTACGGCACCTGCTCCGGGCTGACGTCCTCGAGGTCGGCGGCGACGGCGAACAGCGTGCTGATCGCCTCGTACTCCGCGCCGGTCAGGGTCTGCGGCCGGACGGTGACCTGCAGCGGAATGACGTTAGCCAGGATCTCATCCGGGTGCTGCGAGTCCGGCGCGAGCTGCAGGGCGGTCGGCGCCATCCGTCCGTCGGCCGTCTCCGGGTCGCCGGCCACAAGAGCGGCAAGCCCGCCCGGGCCGTCCTCCGCCAATTCCAGCAGGTGCGCCATCTGGTCTGCGGTCGGCTCGATCCGGCTGACTAGCAAGGTCAGCCCCCAGTCCTCGTCGTCGGGCGCGGTCAGCCGGAGCTGACGGATGCTCGACGGCGGGTCGTCGTCCGCGAGCCGCGCGCTGACCACCACGCATCGCTCGTCGAGCAGGGTCAGCGCGTCGTCCATGCCCGCGCAGTGCTCCGCCCGGCCCAGCACCGCCAGCTCGTCGAAGCCCACCAGGATCAGGTCATACCAGCCGCTCCACTGCCTGGTGGTCAGCTCGGTAGCCGCCGCGGTGACCACCTGGTCGACCAGCCCGGCGGGCCCGTCGCACCCGGTCACCTGCAGTGATTCCAGATCAAGCAGCAGATAGCCCGCGTCTGTGCTCCCCGCGGTAAACAGGCCGGGCAGCAGGCTCGTGCCGTACATAACCGGCGCACCGGGGCCGCCGGACGCACCGGAGCCATCCGGCACCTCGCGTGCAGGCAGCTCAAGGTGCCAGCACATGCCCTGCCTGCCCGGCGTTATCAGGTACGGATCCGGCGGCGAATCCAGCGCCGGCGCGGCCAGCAGCACCTCGAGCACCTCGGGGGTGACATGGAGGCCGACGATGTCCGGCAGCACCTGGCCCGACTCGAGGATCCCTTCCTCAAGGGTGCGCAGCGCGTCGGGCAGGGTCGAGACCGGGCCGCTCTGCGGTGCGACCGCGCGCAGCCTGCCCTCGGCTGCCAGCACGCACGGGTCGGCGGGCAGCGCGATGCGCCTGCCGCGACGGCGGTACTGACGCTGCCTGCGGCGCAGCCGACCGAGGCTCGTCAGCACCGCACCCGCCAGCGCGCCCGCCACGAACACCGCCGCCTCGGGCAGCTGATCGCTGGCCGGTGCCGACTCGTTCACCGACGTCCGGTAACCCGCCGGATCTGCGAGCTGGCCACTGGCCTGCGACGATCCCGTTCCCGTCAATGCGCCCGCGGACGTCCCGGCGGCCGGCACGGTACCGGCCGGCACGGTACCGGCCGGGACGGTACCGGCCGGGACGGGGCGGCGGCTGGCCGCCTCGTGCCGCCGCCGGTAGTGCGCATCCCTGGTGGGATGGCCCAGGTGATGCGTCGCGGAGGTGCTCGTCAGCGCCGGCCCGGCCGGGTCCGGTGCGTCCGGCAGCACGAGGTGCCACCCCGGCTGTATCAGCGACGGATTGGCGAACGTCTGCCCGTCCCCCATGTCGTGGCCGTAGTTCATGCTCGCTATCTCCGGGTATCGGTCGCCCGCGCCGAGATAACGCGCAGCGATGGACCACAAGCAGTCACCCGGGCGGACCGTCACCGTCCGGGCCGGGGCAGCCAGCACCGTGCCGGCGTGAGCGGGCGAGGTCAGGCTGATCAGCTGCATGTCAGTGGCGGGCTGCGAGTCGCCGGCCGGGGAGGGCGGCCGGGCGTGCGCGGGCGCGATCGCGATTACGGAGGCGGTCAGGCCGACCGCGGGCGACGCGACGAACGTGAGGGCGGCCAGCGCTACCAGCCTGGCCGCGCCGCCTTGCAGCCAGCCAAGCCGGAGCGGCGGCGCGCGGCGACCGCGCGCTGCCGCCTGCAGTTCTGCGATAACGGCAAGGGTGAACAGCAGCCATGCCAGCCAGGACAGATCCCGGACGACAGCGAGCACGAGTGTGCCGTTGTCGCGGCTGGTCAGCACCGCGACGACGCGGTGCCAAGCGTAGATGTGCCGCGGGAGCGGCGAGCCGCCGAACCGGTACAGCACCACGGGCAGCCCGGCCACGACCGCGATCAGCGTCGCCATCGCGGTGAGTCCGGTCAGCAGGGCACGCGCGCGACTGATCATGTTCCTCCCGTCACGCCGGTTACCAGGGACGCCGTCGCCCAGCCCGTGCTTTTTATGTAGGGGATGCCGACAACCGAGAGGAACTTCGTGGGCTCGGTGACCGTGACCCTCACCCTGATCTCGCTGTTGCTGAGCACGTACACCCGGTAATTGCCCTGCCCGGCAGCGGAGAGATAGCTGGCCGCCGCGGTCGCCGCCAGCTGCGGATCCACCACGAACGACCCGTCCCTGTAGGCGGTGGACGGGTCTATCGACGTCGCGCCGGCCCGCGCGGCCTCCTGAGCCAGCGCCTGCGCGTTCTCGTCCGCGGCGAGCTGAGCCGAGCCGTCCACTACGAACCCGGCGAGCAGCACCAGACCGACCACCAGCACAACGAGCATCAGCGACAGCGCGCCTCGCTCGCCGTCGGTACCTCGCATCCGCCCTGCCATCCGGTCCCAGCTTCGCTCCCGCACGGCCCGCGCGAGGCCGTCGCGAGACCACGATGACCGGCAGGCTGTGACAGCTGCGTGACAGTGCATGCCAGGTCACCGTTCCCTATATACGTCGAGCGGGCTGTAGAACGTGGATTTCAGCCAGTGCGAGCCTGGCACCCCCGGCAGGGACAGGTCAGATAGCGGCACCTGGCACTCCACCGTCGCCGACACGGTGGCCGGAGTTCCTACCGGCGCGTGGAATCCGCTATCAGGGCCGCCGGTGTCCACGCGCACGACGGGCGCGCCCATGCAATCAAGACCGTCGCTGGCCAGCGCTTCGTCGGCGCTGGCGGTCCCGGCTGCCTGCGCGGCGGCCGGGCTGAGCGCGATCGACGCCTGCCGGGCCGCATCGCGCGCGGCGGCGTCCACCGATGACTGCGCGATCGACACCCGTCCGGCCGCGATCACCAGGCCAATGAGCGCCAGCAGCACGGGCGCGAGGACGACGAGCTCGAGCGCGGCGCTGCCCGCGTCGGCCCTGCGTGACTCGCGACCGCAGCCGTTGGCGCGCGGAATCGTCATGACTGGAACCTCTCCACCGGCGCCTGCACGGTCTCCGACACGTTCACCGCGAAGCCAGGGATGAAGCTCGGCACGTGGCCCCAGACCGTGACCGTGACCGTCGACCCGCCGAGCGTCAGCACTCTGGCGTTCGGGTCCAGCAGGTAGCCCGAGCCGACGTGTTGTGCGAACGACACCGCCGCCGCATGCCCGGTCGCATCCGACGAGCCCAGCGCACGGGCGGCCTCCACGCCCTGCCGCGCCGCCGCCAGGGCCGCGTTCCTGGCCAGGAACCAGAACGATGCCTGGATCACCGACATCAGGAACAGGAAGATCACCGGGAGGATCACGACGTAGCTGAGCGTCAGCGCACCCCGGTCGTTCTGACGTGCGCCGCGCGGCAGGTTAGTCGGCAAGGTCACGGAGTCGCGATCTTCGCGTCCTGTTTGTCGATGTAGCCCTTGACGAAGGTTCCGACCAGGACGGCGGCCGCGACCAGGCCGAAGGCGATGACCACCCACTCCAGGCTGAGCGCGCCGCGGTCGAGCTCGCCGGACCTGACCGCCGCGAAGCGGACCCGCAGCGAGGTGATGAGGTAGTGCAGGATGCTGGGTGGCATGACGGCTCCTTCGATAGCCAGGCGGATCACCCGAAGATCCGGTAGAAGTCAGGAAAGATCAGCAGGATGAGGAAGCCCGCGGCCAGCATCGCTATCGGCACCACCATCGTCGTGCTCCGCGACCCGGCCTGCGCCTTGGTTGCCGCGAGCGCCTCAGCCCGCATCGAGTCGGCGCGCGCGCTCAGTGTGTCCAGGATCCTGGCGCCCTCGTTCCCGGCAATACTGGCGATCTCGGCGAGGTCGGACAGCTCCGGGATGCCGATCTCGGTCGCGAGCCTGCCCAGCCCCTCCCACGGCGGAAGGCTCGCCTTGCGCGCCTCATTCAGCGCCGCCGCGATGCGCTGGAATGCCCAGCCGTCGCCCACGTCGGCGGCGGCCTCGAGCGCCTCGGTCGGCGCCGCTCCCGCGCCCCGCTCCAGCACGACCAGATCCAGGTAGCTGGTCAGCGCGTGCCGGAAGTCCCTGCGCTTCTCCGCGGCGTTCACCCGCGTCACCAGGTCGGGTGCGAAGAACAGCGCCAGGCCGAGGCCGAGCGAGCCCGCGACCGGAATGGTCCACGGCAGCGCGTGCCCGCTCAGCGACAGCAGCCCCGACAGGACGGGAACGGCGGCCAGTCCGGCGATGCCCAGCGCGACCTTGACCGCCATCCAGTCCTCGACCTCCTGGCCGAGCAGCCGCAGGTCCGTCACCGGGACCGGCAGCCAGGGCAGGCTCGCGCTCAGGCTGCGGGCCAGCTCGCGGGGACGCGTTACGGGCCGGGCCGGGCCGGAACGCGCCTCCAGGCGGCCGAAGGCGGCTCGCAGGCTCGGCCCGGCCGGAACGAGCTCGCCGATGAGCACCGCTACGGCCAGCCCGATGAGCATTCCGGATACGACGATCCACAGGTTCATGCCCGGCTCCCGGTGTCCTGGCCCGGCGGATTCTCGGCCAGGAACCGGCCGGGCACGGGCATGGTGCCGAGACGGTGCAGCCACATCAGGCCGCCGGCATAAAGCAGCGATACCAACGCGAGCACGACCTCGCCGACCGCGGTGCCGTACGGCGCCGAATACGACCGGTTCACAATTGCGAAGACCGTGAAGCCGGCCACGAACGCGGTCAGCCACTTCACCGTCGTGCGGTGCTCAGCGCGATCGGCCTCGATCTCCCGGCGGGCAGCGACGTCGCGGGCGAGCATGACGGCCAGCGAGTTGAGCACGTCGCGGACGCCGCCGCCGCGGCGCCCGGTCGCGATGATGAGGGCCGCGGCGATCCGGTCGCCGGCCGGGTCATTGATCTCGGCGGCGAACGCCCGCAGCGCGTCCTCGGTACCTGACCGGGCAGCCAGCCGGCGCGCCAGCCTGGCCACCGCGGGCTCGACCGCCGCCGGCGCGGACCGGGCGGACGCCTCGAGCGCGTCTTCCAGGCCGCGGCTCGCGGTGAGCATGTCCGACAGGCGGCGGGTCCACTGCTCGAGTGCTTCCAGCATCGCGACCCGCTGCCGCGCGGCCCTGGCCGAGGTAATCCGGGGCAGGAACAGCACCGCGGCGACGGCCACGATCGCGGCAACGGGCCAGCGCGTCACCGCCAGCACCAGCACGCCGGCCGCCACCGCGATCACAAGCTGCCTGCGGCTCGCGCGGCTGAGCTGGCGGCCGGC
>JASHOV010000120.1 GCA_030038495.1 Streptosporangiaceae bacterium | reverse complement strand
TAAGGAAGCCGCCAGCGTCCTTGGCGTCAGCCGGGACAAGCTCTACGACCTCATGCGGGCTGGACGGATCAACTCCGTCAGAGACGGCCGCGTCCGGTTCATCACCGCGGACGCGCTCGCCGCATACGTCGTTCGCCTCGAAGCCGAAGCCGCCGAGGCAGTGTGATGACCGCCGAGCGCGGTAAGCGCAAGAGCCGCAGGCGCCACAATGGCGAAGGGACCATCTCCGGCCCACACAAGGACGGCCGCTATGTCGGCGCCTTCTACGCGCCCACTAGCGCAGGCACCTACAAGCGCGTCTACGTCTATGGCAAGACCCGCGAAGAGGCCCGCGACAAGCTCGTTGAGGAGCAGGCCAAAGTCCTGCGTGGCATTCCAACGGCTGCCGAATCCTGGAAGCTCGGTGAGGTTGCCCCGCTTTGACGGACAGGGCTGATGGCTTGGTCAGGCTACCTTTTGCATGGCCTCCTTGCGGGTTGTGGCCTCGAATTCTGCGGGGCTGAGGTATCCCAGGCTGCTGTGCAGCCGGGTGCCGTTGTACCAGCCGATGTACTCGACGACGGCGCGGCGGGCGCCTGCGCGGGTGGGCCAGGCTTGCAGGTCGAGCAGTTCGCCCTTGATGGAGCCGAAGAAGCTTTCCGCGAGCGCGTTGTCCCAGCACTGGCCGGTGCGCCCGTGCGACAGATCGATCAGACAGTCGGCCGCGAGGGCGGCGAACGCGGCGGAGGTGTACTGGCAGCCCCGGTCGGAGTGGAAGATCACTCCGGGGTCGGGGTCGCGGGCTGCGACGGCGTTGGCCAGTGCGTCGGAGACCAGCTCGGTGCGGAGGTGATCGGCCATCGCATAGCCGACGACGCGGCGGGAGGCGATGTCGATGACGGTGGCGAGGTACAGCCATCCTTCCCAGGTGCCGATGTAGGTGATGTCGCCGCACCAGCGGCTGTTGACCTGGCTGGCGTCAGCGGTGAAGTCGCGGCGGATCTTGTCTGCGCGCGCGGCCGCGGCCGGGTCAGCGATGGTCGTCTTCTTCCACCGTTTCGCGGCCCGGCCCCGCAGGCCGCTGGCCCGCATGATCCGGGCGACCCGCTTACGTCCGTGCCGGTGCCCGCGGCGGGCCAGCTCCGCGTGCACCCGCGGCGCGCCGTAGCGGCCCTTCGCCTCGTCGTGCACGGTCTTGATCTGCCCGGCCAGCTCGGCATCCTGCTGCTCGCGCCGGGACGGCCCGGCCAGGTACTGGTAGAAGGCGGCACGGGAGACCTTCAGCAGCTCGCACGCCCGCTTGACGTTGCGCCTGCACGCCTTCTCCGCCTCGATGAACGGGTAGATGTTCACCGGGTCTCCTTGGCGAAGAAAGCCGTCGCCCGCTTGAGGATCTCCACGTCCTCACGGAGCCTGCGATTTTCCCGGCGCAGCTCGGACAGCTCTTTGCGCTCGTCGGTGGTCAGGCCGCCGTCCTGGCGCGTCCCGGTATCCCGCTCAGCTTGCTTCACCCATTCGCGGACCGCGGTCTCGGTCAGGTCGAAGTCCTTCGCGACCTGGCCCACCGACCGGTCACCCTGCTGGCACAGCTCGACGATCTCGGCCTTGAACTCCGGGGTAAACGAGCGGCGCCGCCGGGGCTTCTTACTCCCCATGCTTTCCATGATCGGACATCCTTCCGGGGACAAACCCCTGATGATGGATGTCCGTCAAAGCGGGTCAGGCTCACGGCCATGTGTGCGGCCGTCAGCACGGCGCTGGCCGCAGCAGCCGCACAGCTGGTGGCAGGCACACTCGCACGGACCGCCTACGCACGAGCCATGCTTGCCGTCGCGGCAGTCCGGGTCGATCAGCTTCTCGGTCTCTGTATCGCTCATGCCTCATCATCCGGTCGCTTGCCGCTGCCCGCAGCCCGCTCAGCGCGGATCCGCTCGAGTGTTTCCCGCGCGCTTTCTTCCCTGACTGTACGTTCGGCTTCCCGGATCGCGGCTGCGTCACCGTGAGCTTTCACCGCGATCTCCTGGAACTCTTCCATCGGCATATCCGGTGCGATTACCTGGCGGATAACCTCGGCCATCGCCTCATGCCATTGCCGGTGCAGTTCCGGGTCGTGCATTTCCGCGCCGCAGATCTGGCAGCCGAGGCTGAACAGGTTACCGAGCATGGGTCTCACCATCCTGGCCGATCCCCGGCCGGGCGTACTGGCCTGTCATCGGGTTCTTATCCCAGCCTGCCGGGGCAGTGTCGTCAGCGCCATCCCACGCCAGCGCGGCAAGGACAGCTTTCACGAACACGTCCTGTCCGGTGCCGTAGTAGCACCACGCCCGGTCCGGGCCGTAGAGGTCGCCTTTTGGTGTCCGGGTGACACGCCAGTTGTAGATCATCGGCACGACGTGGATCAGGTGCGTGCCGGTGTACTTGATCAGGTAGCCGATGTCATCAAAGATCAGCATCGGGGCGGCGATGGCAGATTCGGTCATGTTCACTTCCCCAGCAGGTGCGGCGGGACTGCCCACTCGAAGCCCATGCCGGCGGCCTTCGCCCAGTCCGGCAGGCTGGCGTTCAGCGCCTCGGTGAGCGCTTCCATCCGCGCCGGGATCACCTTGTCCAGGAACTCGGCTTCGGTGCCGTCCCACGGCGGGTTCGGCATA
>JASHOV010000119.1 GCA_030038495.1 Streptosporangiaceae bacterium | reverse complement strand
GGCCGCCTCGGCCGCGCCGGCCTCGGCCACGCCCGTCTGCAACCGGCCGATCCTTGACTCGCCGTTCGGCTACGACGGCGCGACGGGCGCCTACGCCAGCGGGACCGCCGGCCTCCCGACCTACGGCAAGCCAGGGACCGACTTCCCGCAGGACACCGCCGGGGACGTGATCGGGACCGGCACCAGGGACTACATGTCCTACGAGCTGAACCCCGACACCGTCTACTACCTGCTGCCCGGCACGCACATCGGCAGCTTCCAGGCCGACACCAACGACGCCTTCGTCGGCGGCCTTGCCGGCGGGCAGGACACGGTCCTGTCGGGCAACTACTCGCAGAACGAGGCCTGGGGGATCGACTCCAACTCCTCGGCGGGCAACCAGCCGGGCGTGACGATCGAGTACCTCACGATCGAGAAATACACGCCCGGCTCCAACGCCGGGGCGATCAATCAGGACACCAACACCGGCTGGACCGTGCAGTACAACACGGTGACGCTCAACGTGCCGGGTGCCGGCATCATGGCGGGCTCGGACAACGTCATCAAGGACAACTGCCTCACCCTCAACGGCCAGTACGGTTTCCAGTCGACGGTCGTGAACTCCTGGGGAGTGGACTCGATGACCAGGGGGCCCTACAACGTCACGGTCGAGGGCAACGAGATCAGCTACAACGACACCTGCGACTACGAGGGAACGCAGGACAACTCGGCGGTGGGCTGGTCGAACCACGATCCCGTGCCCAGGCAGTACCGCAATTCGGACTGCGGCAGCGTCGAGCAGGACGGGGACGAGGGCGGCTTCAAGCTCTGGCAGACCGACGGAGTGACGATCAAGCACAACTACATACACAACAACTGGGGCCCTGGCGCCTGGGTGGATACCGACAACGCCAACACGACGTTCAGCGGCAACACGTTCACCAGCAATGAGGGCGCGGCGATCATCGAGGAGATCTCTTACAACTTCTCGATTACCGGCAATTACATGGCCGACAACGACTGGATCGACGGCCTCGGCAACTCGGGGTTTCCCCAGCCGGCCATCTACATCGCGGGCAGCGGCAGTGACACGGCACTCGGCAAGGTCCCGGCCTGCCCGGAGTCGTCGTGCTCTGACCAGGGCTCGTACCCGGCCAGGTCGTTCGTCAGGGGAAACACGCTGGTCGATAACGGCGGGGGCGTCTTCCTCTGGCAGGACTCCAACCGGTACTGCTCGGACGGCACGGACGGGGTGTGCACGCTCGTCGACGGCGGGCTCTCCGGCCCGTTCAGTATGAAAACCTGCGGCGCCAACCTGAAGTCGGCGACGGTCAACCCGACCACGTTCGCCGGGAACGTGACCGGCTCGCCGAAGGAGGACTGGTGGGACGGCTGCCTGTGGCAGACCGCGAACGTCTCGGTCACCGGCAACACCATCGACTTCAACCCGGCGAACATCCCCGACTGCAACCAGAGGGCCTGGCCCGACTGCGGCGCCAACGGCATCTTCAGCGAATACGGCTCGCCGCCAGGCAACCAGCCGGGCTGGGCGGTCGCCACCGAGCTGACCTTCTTCCAGAACGACGTGTGGTCGGACAACACCTACAACGGCCCCGCCACCTTCTTCGCCTGGAACCAGGGCAACAGCGGCCCGGTGAGCTGGGCGGACTGGACGGGCAGCGTGTCGGGCGGCGACAAGTGCACCTCGTCCGGCGAGCGGCAGAGCGGCTACTGCACCGGGCCGTTCGGCCAGGACGCGGGCAGTACCTACCACCCGACTCCGGTCGCCACCAACCCTCGATAACACTCAACCCGACATGCCGGGAACGTGGGCTCGCGGGCTGGTCAGCGCGTCGGCTCGAGCAGCACCTTGACCGCGCCGGTGCGGCGCGAGTTCTTCACCGCCAGGACCGCCTCGGCCCAGCGCTCGAGCGGGAACCGGTGCGTGATCACCGGGGTCAGGTCGAGCCCGGCCGCGATGAAGTCGAAGTAGTGCTCCATCGCGTGCTTGGCGACCCCGCCGACCTCCTCCACGCCGAAGCCGTTCGAGCCGATGACCCGCAGTTCCTTGAAGTACAGCGGCGTCCACTCGAAGCGCTTCGGCGGCTCGACGCCGCTCACGATCAGCGTGCCGCCGGTCGCGAGCAGCCGCAGCGACGTCTCGACGGTCTCGGTCGAGCCGATCGTGTCGTAAACGACGGCCGGCCCGTCCTGCAGCCAGTCGCGATTGCTCCAGGGGCGCAGCGGCGTCGTGCCGACGCGCTCGGCGACCTGAGCGACGAGTTCGTCCGGCGCCGACGACAGCACAGCGTGCGCGCCGAGCTTGGTGGCCAGCGCGGCCCGCGCACCGGGCCGGGTCGCGGCCCACACCTCGGCGCCGGGATAAAGGTGGCGCAGCAGCCCGATCGCCGCGAACGCGAGCGTGCCCGAGCCGTACACGAGCACGGTCTGGCCATCGGCGGGCGGCGCGAGCAGGATCGACCGGAGCGAGACGCTGACCGGGTCGGCCAGCACGGCGGCTTCGTCGCTGACCTCATCGGGGATGGCGAACAACTGCGCGGGGTGCGCGGCGAACCGCTCGGCGTGCGCCCCGGCGGCGGCCGCGCAATTGCCGAGGTGGATCGACACTGGCAGGTCACCCGAGCGGAAATTGCGGCACCACGGATAGCGTCCGGCCTGGCAGGGCCCGCACGGCGGGTCGATGCCGCGGGGGACGCACGACAGCCACGGGTTCAGCACCACCCGCTGCCCGGTGTCGGCCCGGCGCCCGACGACCTCGTGCCCGAGCACGTGCGGGAACGACACGAGGGCGGTGAGCGGGTTATCGCGGCGGCCGTTCAGGAGGATCTGCTTCACGTCGGATCCGCACAGGCCCGAGAACCTCGTCTCCACCCGGATCCAGTCCTCGGCCGGCAGCGGCATCTCCTCGACGTCCTCGATGCCGACCGGCGCGACGCGGGAGACGAAGGCCCGCTGGTCCACTCGCCCGCCGATGACCGAGGCCGCCTCGCGAGCCAGATTGTGCCGGAACACGAGTGCCTTCACTCCGACCTCCTCCGCCCGGCTCAATTCGGGCAGCTCAACCTACCAAGCCGCATGGCACAAGTCGGGCATGATGGGGCGATGACGTGGACAGCGCCGGAGATCACCAGGCCGGCCATGCCGCCGCCGGAGGCCGTGATCACCGGCGACGAGCGAGTGCTGGCTGACTTCTGGCTCGATTACCACCGGCAGACGCTGCTGTGGAAGTGCGGGGGGCTCACCTCCGAGCAGCTCAGGGCGTGCCCCATCGAGCCGTCGAGCCTCTCGCTGCTCGGCCTGGTCCGGCACATGGCCGAGGTGGAGCGGGACTGGTTCCGGACCAGGTTCGCGGGCGAGCAGCCCGGCTACCTCTACGTCACCGGCGAGGAACTGGATGCGGAGTTCCGCGTCGACGGCGCCGACGCCGAGGCTGACATCGCGACCTACGCCCGCGAGCTGGACCTGATCCGCGCGCTGCTGCGCGGGCGTTCGCTCGATGAGACCTACACCGATCCGCGCCGCGACCTCGGGATGAGCCTGCGCTGGGTCTACTCGGTCATGATCCAGGAGTACGCCCGCCATAACGGGCATGCCGACCTGATCAGGGAGCGCCTGGACGGCAGCACCGGCCACTGACCCTGCGGGCTCGGGTCAGAGGCTGATGGCCAGCCGGTAGGGCGTGGTCATCGCGAGTTCGGCGAAACCGAGCCGCTTGAGAATGGGACGGCTGTCGGGGGATGCGTCGACCTGCAGGTACCGGTAGCCGCGCTCCATTGCCAGCCGCGCCCGGTAGGCGACCAGCGACCGGAACACGCCGCGTCCGCGCCAGGCCGGCAGGGTGCCGCCGCCCCAGATGCTCGCGAATTCCCTGCCCTCGGGGAACTCGACCCGCCCTGCGGAAATCGGTACGCCGTCGGCGACCGCGAGCACGGCGTCAACCGGCCGCGGCCGGGTTCGCAGACCCGCCAGGATCGCGGTGCCGATCTTCGCGTGATCTCCGCCGAAGACCTCGTCGTGCACGCGCACGACATCGGCGGCTCCGTCCGCGTCACGGACCGCGACCAGTTCCACGCCCGGGGGCGGTGGCGTGTCGAGCGCCAGGTCCGCGATGTCGGCCACCAGGAGCGCCTCGGCCTCGTCCGGTATGAGGCCAGCCGAGATCAGCCGCCGGGGCAGATCCGCGGGCTGATCGTAGGAGTAGTACTTCCACTCCCAGTCCTGGGGCACCGCGCCGAAGCGCTGGATCTGCGCGTGGATCGTCGCGTCGGCGTCGTCGGCAGAAAGGTTGGTCCATACCACGGCGTTCCAGCCGTCGCCGGTGGAGACGACTCTCGTGACGCGTTGATCTTGCTCGATCTGCGTGCCCAACCCGCCGGCGGGGTTGCGGCGCATCTGCAGGTCGAAACTCCGTAGGACGGCTGCGTGATCCACGGCGACATTCCAGCACTCCGTGACATCAAGCGGCAAATTAATTGCGTTTCCTCGGCCTGCCGCCGCTGGACGGCGCCGGGCCGGGTGACGATCGGTGCGGCGACCGTCGTGACGGGCTCTGGCCAGGACCGAGACATGACGGCGACGCCGTCCCGGCGGGCCCTTTCGTTTCACTCACTGAAATCATGGCTAGCCCGGACCCGCGCCGTGGCCGACGATGCGAGGCATGACCCAGCCGAGTGTTCCTGTACTAGTCGTCGGCGGCGGGCCAGCCGGGCTGGCCGCGGCCGCGGAACTTAGCCTGCACGGCGTCGACTGCGTCGTCATCGAGCCGCGGACCCACGTTTCGCACCGCCGGCCGCGAGCCAAGACGACCAGCATCAGGACGATGGAGCACCTGCGGCGCTGGGGCATCGCCGGCCGGCTCCGGGAGGCCGCGCCGCTGCCGGTCGCCTGGTCGCAGCGGGTCACGTTCTGCGAGTCGCTGTCCGGCCGCCGGATCACTGACTTCGACGGGGCGTTCGGCCTGACGACCGACCGTTCCGAGATATTCGCCGAGCCCGGCCAGCAGGTCCCGCAGCCGGTCGTCGAGGACGTGCTGCGCGAGTACCTGCGGACCAGGTCCGGCGTCGGGCTGCGCTTCGGCCACGCGGCAACGGGGCTGAGCCAGGACGAGGACGGCGTCGTGGTTTCAATCCGGGACGAGCGCGGGGCGCAGTACCGGCTCCGCGCCCGTTATGTGCTCGGCTGCGACGGCGTGAGCGGCGTGACCAGGGACCAGGTCGGCGTGCGGTATCTCGGCCGGTCTGACCCTCGGCCCAACTTCAACGTGGTCTTCCGCGCGCCGGACCTGGACACCGGGCTCGGGCCCGCCGTGCAGTACTGGGTAGTCGGCGGTGCCGTGACCGGGCTGATGGGGCGGCTCGACCTGAACGGCATCTGGTGGGCCAGCTTTCCCGGCATCGACGCCGGCCACGGCGGCGCCCGCACGGCCGAGCTGATCTGCGCCCTTATCGGCGCCCCCGTGCCGCACGAGGTGCTCGCTACCGACCCGTGGACGGCGCGGATGCTGATCGCGGACACGTTCGCGGTCGGCCGCGTCTACCTGGTGGGGGAGGCCGCGCACGTGAACCCGCCGTGGGGCGGGCACGGCTTCAATACCAGCGTCGGTGACGCGGTGAACATCGCCTGGAAGATCGCCGCGGTCGAGCATGGGTGGGCGCCGCCCGCGCTGCTGGCGAGCTACGAGGACGAGCGGCGCGGCGTGGTCGAGCAGACCGTCGCCAGCGCCGAGGGCAACATGCGCGCGCTGGCCGGTGACCTGCCCGCGGACGAAGACGCGATCCAGCGGGCGAAG
The DNA here is from genome assembly GCA_030038495.1 of Streptosporangiaceae bacterium. GTDB lineage: Bacteria > Actinomycetota > Actinomycetes > Streptosporangiales > Streptosporangiaceae > JAJYUU01. The sequence continues at coordinate 18,371 of JASHOV010000119.1, read as the reverse complement.
CGGTTCGAGTTCTACAGCCTCGGCCTGGTCCTCGGCTACTCGTACGCAGGCTCTCCGGTAATCCAGCCGGTCGCTGCCGCCGCGACGCTCCCGGACACGACTGCGTATGTCCCGGCGGCCGTGCCGGGTGCGCGGCTGCCGCACGCCTGGCTGCCCGACGGCACGTCGCTCTACGACCGGCTCGGCCGGGCGTTCACGCTGCTCGGACCCACGCACCGGTCCGCACCGCTCGCGGAGCAGGCGCTCGCCCGCGGCATACCGCTCACGCTGGCGCAGGCCCCGCCCGACTACCCGTGGCGCGACGAGTTCCTGCTGGTCAGGCCGGACCAGCACATCGCCTGGCGGGCCGCCGATCCCGAGAGCATCGACCTGGATGTGATAACCGGACGAGCGAGGGCGGGAACGAGGCACCGGTGAAACGAGCCCGCCCAGACCAGGACCTAGGAGCGCATGCGTATCGCCAACGTCAACAGCCGGCGGATCGCCGCCGACGACGCCGACGACCTCGCCCGGACGCTCGGGGCTAGGCCCGGCCCGCGCTAGCTGCCCGCCTCGGCCTCGGCGACCGTCAGCTCGGCCGCGGGGTCGGCTTCGAGCCGCTCGTCGGGGATCGGCTCGCCGCTACGGACGGACCGGCCGTAGGTACCGTTGTCCAGCCGGCTCAGGGCCCGGTCGATGGCCGCGAGCCGGTCGCGCAGCGTATCGGCGATGGAGTCGTCCATGCCCTCGGCCGACAGCGGCTGAGCGGCATCGGAGATGTCTCCGGTCGCGGCCTCGTCCTCGCTCTCGCGATCCTCGGCGCCCGCCTCCACGGCGCCGCCCAGCAGGTCCTGGACTTCCGCGCGCTCGGCGGTCAGCAGCGCTCGCGCGCGGTCCTGATCCATGTGGCTCCCTTTGTCCTGTCTGCCGTCGTCTTCTGGCGCCCGGCTGTCTGGCGTCCGGGGCACGATTCTTCCACTCGGTCGGCCAGCTCGGGCGGCCGCCGCGGCTAGCTGAGCCGCTTGCGCATCAAGGTGCATATTGTCCGGTAACGCGCGACCGTGTCGTCGGGCCTTGCCGACAGAAGGTACCTCGCCGGGGATCGCGAGGTCAGGCATGAGCGTGCACGGCCAGCGCGTCCAGGATGCCGGCCCGCGCCGCGGGCACCGTGACGTCCAGCAGCAGGCTGTCGCTGGTGACCGTGAGCGCGAAGACGAAGAACGAGCAGCACTCCGTCTCGGCGGTCGCGAGTGCCGCCGCCCGCGACGCGACCTCCCGATCGCGCCGCAGCCGCAGTTGCAGCCGGGTGTCGTCCAGCCGTTCCGCGCTCACGACCGCGTTCCCGAGCAGATCCCGGAACTCGGCCGCCCGGACCGGCCGCTCCGCGGTCGGCAGGGTGCAATCGGCCGGTGCCCACGAATCGTCTCCGGTCAGCGCGCCTTCGGTCATGGCTGCAGCGTAATCGGACCCGGCGGCGGGCCGCACCGCCGGTCCTCACGTACGAAAGACGCAGAGCCGGGCGATTTGCTGGGCGCCCGGCGGAAGATTTTCGCGGCGGCCCCGTATGCGGTTGGCTGGGACCCATGGAGGAGCCGGGATCGCTCGCGGCGGCGGTGGAGGCCGGGCTGCGCGGCACCGGCATGGCGAGCCTGCCCGCGGGCGTCCAGCGGCTGATGGAGGCATACCGCTCCGGCGAGGTGCCTGCCGCCCCCGTACTTGCCTCCGCCCGCGAGGCGGCCGCCTACGCGGCGTACCGCATGCCCGCTACCGCGGCCGCGACCAGCGCGGCGTTTGCACAGCTGCGCCTGGCGCTGCCGGGCTGGGCTCCGGCTGACGTGCTGGACTTCGGTGCGGGGACTGGCGGCGCGTCGTGGGCTGTGGCCGGCAGCCTGGATGCGGTCCGGCTGACCCTGCTGGAGCAGTCCGCTGAGGCGGTCCGGCTGGGCCAGGCGATCCTCGCCGCCTCCGGATCGCGGTCGCTGACCGGCGCGCAGTGGCGCTTGTGGCGCCTGGCCGGCGGCGATGCGCCCGCGCCGCTACCCGCTCGGGCGGATCTCGCGATCGCCGCCTACGTGCTGGGCGAGCTGACGGCGGGCCAGCAGGAGCACCTTGTCGGCCTGGCCCTCCGTGCTGCCCCCGTGGTCCTGCTCGTCGAGCCCGGCACGCCGGCCGGCCATCGCCGGATCCTGGCGGCCCGTACGCAGTTGCTTGCCGCCGGATTCGCGATAGCGGCGCCGTGCCCGCATCAGCTCGAATGCCCGCTGGCCGTGCCGGGCGACTGGTGTCACTTCGCCGCGCGGCTCCAGCGATCGGCCTTGCACCGGCAGGTCAAGGGCGTCGAGCTTTCCTACGAGGACGAGAAGTTCAGCTACATCGCGGCAGTATCGCCGTCGGCCGGCGGCCCGGACCGGCCGGCCGGGCGCGTGGTCAGGCGGCCGATGCAGCGCAAGAACCTTGTGCTGCTCGACCTGTGCCGGGCGGATGGCAGCAGCTCAAGCCAGCCGGTCGGCAAGAGCAAGGGCGAGATCTACCGCCGGGCGCGTAAGACCTCGTGGGGTGATCGCTGGGATGGCCACGCGAGCACGGAGTTCACCTGATCCTTGTCGTAACCGCCCGGCTCAGCGCCGAAATCGATATCCGTGTCTGCAATGCTAGGGAATCGTCTGACCGGAGGCCGGCGACTTGGACATCAGCGAGATACAACGACAGGCCTGGCAGAACAAGCTTTCTAAGGGCTTCAACACCACCGACGTCGCGCTGGAATTCGGCTTGCTGACCGCGGAGGTGGGCGAGGCGTTCACGGCCTGGCGAAGGCAGGAGGCTGACTACGGGGCCGAACTGGCGGACGTGCTGATCTACCTCACCTGCCTGGCCCAGATGACCGGCATCGACCTGAGTGCCGAGGTGGACCGTAAGCTCGCCCGTAACGCCTTGCGAGAGTACCGCCGCGACGAGCGCGGCGTGCTGTGGCGGGTGACCGACCCGGCTGGTCCCGGCTGAGCGCCGGGCTGAAGCGCTACCGGCTCTGGCCAAGAGGCTGCAGCTCGGTGACGCGCTGCTCGAATGCGCACAGGTTCCGCGCGGTCGAGTCCGACGATCCGACGACGTAGATGTTCCAGCCGCCGCCGAACGCAAAGTGACACTGCAGCCTGCCGTGCCGCACCGCCACCCCGCTGGGCAGGCTGAACGAGCCGCCGTCCGCCTGCGGCGTCAGCACCCGGGCTACTGGTTCGTCGCACGCGCCCGTCGTCGGCGTCTGCACCGCGACGGCGCCGTTACCGCTGGTCTGCCAGCAGCCGTCGGCGTGAGCCTGCTGGTCCGGGGCGCGCCAGGCCGAACAGCCCGCGCCGAGGCCAACGACTCCGGCGGCGGCCGCGGTCAGCCCAAGTCTTCGCATTGCAGCGCTCGTGCCAGATCCCCCGTCCGGTTGGTAGCCCTACCCGGTCGGCGGGCGTCCAGCCCGGCCCCGTGCGCTTGAGTCCTGCTAGCCGGGGCAGTAGGCCCGCATGAGCGCCGTTAGTGAGCGCAAGGCGGACCGTCGCCAGGAGTTGACTGATGGTGTCATCGTTGGAACTGGGGGGCAGCCTGGAAGGGGGCCTCGGAAGTGAAGGTCAACAGGGTTGTCGTCGGCGTAAGCGGATCGGCGGGCAGCCTGGTGGCGCTGCGGTATGCACGCGATCTGGCAGAAGATCACAATGGCGTGCTCATGCCCGTCCTGGCCTGGACGCCACCGGGCGGCGAGCTGGCCGACCGGCGGCATCCGTGCGCTGAGCTGCGTGTGCGCTGGGTGGCGCGCGCATGGGAGCGGTTGTGGGAGGCAATAGACCTCGGTATCGGCGGGCCGCCCGCCGCCCTGCGGTTTGAGCCCCAGGTCGCGCGGGGCGAGGCGGGTGCGGTCCTCACCCGGATCGCACGTCAGCGGGGCGATGTGCTGATCATCGGCACGGGCCGCCACGGCGCCGTGCGCAGGCTCGCATCGTGCCGTGTTGGCCACTACTGCCTCGGTCACAGCGCCTGCCCTGTGATCGCGGTGCCGCCCACCGATCTGGCCGACGCCGCGCACGGCCTTCGCGGCTGGATGGACAGGCACCGGGCGCGCCCCGAGGACGCGCTGCTGCACGTCACCGGGTCCTGACGGCGCTCAGCCGTAGCGCGCGGCAAGCCTGCGGAACGCGCCGGGCGACGTCGCGTGCAGCCACGCCGGGAAGCGCATCCAGCCGGGGACGTAGACCACCCCGAGGTCTCGCGTGACGGCATCTGTGATCGCGGTAGCCACTCGCTCGGCCGGGATCGGACGCGGCCAGCTGCGCTCGTAGCGCCGGCCCCGGCGAGCAAAGAACGGCGTATCCACGACGCCGGGCAGTACCACGCTGACGCCCACCCCGCGGCCCGCAAGTTCGTACGACAGGCTCTCGGCGAAGCAGTTCAGGCCGGCCTTGGCCGCGGAGTAGACGGCCTCATGCCGCACGCCGAGGGCGCCCGCAATCGAGGACACGAACACCAGCCGCCCGTGCCTGCGATCGGCCATGCCCGGTGCGAGCAGCCTCGCGAGCTGTATCGGGGCCATCAGGTTCACCGCTATCAGCTCGCTGGCCATCTCGTCGGACAGCTCGCCTATCTCCCCGGCCCAGCCGGACCCGGCGTTGCTGATGAGCACGTCGACCCGCCCGGCGACCTTGGCTGCCTCTTCGGCCAGACGGCGTGGCTCGGCGGGATCGCTGAGGTCGGCCGGGATTGCCGTGGCCCCGGTGCGCTCGGCGACGGCGGCGAGCTTGCCGGGATCACGGCCGGTCAGGACCAGCCGGGCGCCTGCCGCCGCTAATGCGGCAGCGGTCGCGGCCCCGATCCCCGACGATGCGCCGGTCACCAGTGCCACCGCGCCGGACAGCCACATGCTTGTCTCCTTCTGAAGCAGTCGGCCGTTGGTGCTTGCCCTGGCGGCCCCGCTCCTGGCTACCCTGCCCGGTGAGAGGACCCCGTGTCAGGCGGAAGCGCCGACTCCAGTGGTGATCCCCGCTGCCGCGGCGCCCTGTCCGGACCAGCACCGGACGATATCGCGCATCGAGAGCAGGCCCGCCACCTCTGATCCTTCTACGACGATCAGATGCCGGAAGTTCCCGCTCACCATGGCCGCTGCCGCCTGCTCCAGCGTCCAGGTGGGAGCGGCGAACACGACGTCAGCAGTGCGGTGGTCCGCGACGACCTCCGTGTCAGCGTCTTGACCAGCGCCGACCGAGTCGAGGACGTCCCTTTCCGTCAGGATCCCGATTCCCGAGTGCTCAGCATCGACAACAACCGCGGCGCCGACCCGGTGCTGCGACATCAGCCGGGCGGCCTCGCGCAGGGTATGCGCCGGACCGATACTGAGGACCACCCTGGTCATCCCGTCCTGAACATTCATCCGCAGCTCCCCTCGTGCCGAGCCACTGAAGGCTCTGTCGGCCGGCGAAGCGCGCACAGCGGCGACCGCCGGGTGCTTGTGCGTTTGTGACTTAGTCTCCCAGCATCCGTCAGCCCGTCGCTACGGGCAACCCCAGATTTACGCTGGCCTGAATGTCATGAATTCTCCGTGCATAGTCCGCGGTACGGCCACGTTCCGGTGGGGCAGATCGGCCGGAACGGCCGTTGGTGCTGGCCCGGGGCGGCCTTCCGGGCAACTGCGACCCGGGGCATGGCCAGCGCGCAGCGGAAAGCGCTAGCGTTGCCCGACATGGCGGGTTTTGACGGCGACCTCGGGTTCGCCCATGTCCTCGCGGACGCCGCGGATGACATCACGATGCGCCGGTTCCGCTCGGTCGACTTGCGGGTTGCGGCCAAGTCGGACATGACGCCCGTTACCGACGCCGATCTCGCCGTGGAGGAGTCGCTGCGCAACGTGCTCAGCCGGGCCAGGCCCAGGGACGCGATGCTCGGCGAGGAATACGGCCGGACCGGATCGAGCCAGCGCTGCTGGGTGATCGATCCCATCGACGGCACCAAGAACTTCGTGCGCGGCGTCCCGGTGTGGGCGACGCTGATCGGCCTGATGGCCGAGGACGAGGTCATCACGGGCGTGGTCAGCGCTCCGGCCCTCGGCCGCCGCTGGTGGGCCGCCCGCGACGGCGGCGCGTGGACCGGCAAGAGCCTGACCAAGGCGGCCGCCTGCCGCGTGTCCCGCGTGTCCAGCCTGTCCGACGCGTCGCTTTCGTTCTCCGGCCTGTCCAGCTGGGAGCGGTCCGGCCAGCTGCCCGAGCTGCTCGGCCTGAGCCGTAAGGTCTGGCGGACTCGCGCCTACGGCGACTTCTGGTCGCATGTTCTCGTGGCCGAGGGTGCGACGGACATATCGGCTGAGAACGACGTGACGCTCTGGGACCTGGCCGCGCTCCAGATCATCGTGGAGGAGGCGGGTGGTGCGTTCACCGACCTGGCCGGAGTCCCGCGCCCGGATCGGGGCAGCGCCGTCTGCACGAACGGCCTGCTGCACCAGGAGGTGCTCAGCCTGCTCGCCGGCGCCGGAGACTAGCGCGGGCCCCGGCGCCCGGCGCCCGGCGCGTCTGGCGCCGTCAGCTGTCCGCGGTGTCGGCCGGGTCCAGGCCCTCGCGGCTGCGCAGGAGGCGCCGCAGCGAATCCAGCCGCGCCGCTGTGCCTGCTGTGCCTGCTGTGCCGCCGGGCTGCTCGACCCACCGGTCCAGTGCGCAGCCGGCCTCGAGATGACTGCAGCCCGGCGGGCATTCCGCGAGCGCCTCGGCGAACTCGGGGAACGCGGACGCGACCCGGTCCGCGGCCACGTGCGCAAGGCCGAAGCTGCGCAGGCCGGGAGTGTCGATGATCCAGCCGCCCGACGTTCCCGGCAACGGCAGCGCCACGGCCGACGATGACGTATGCCGGCCGCGGCCGGTTACCGGGCTGACGGTGCCTACCGCCCGCTCCGCGGCCGGGACGAGGGCATTGACCAGGGTCGACTTGCCGACGCCCGAGTGGCCAACCAGCACACTGATCCGGCCGGCCAGCAGGCCGCGCAGTTCGTCCAGTGCGGCGCCGAAAGGGCGGCGGAGCACTATGAACTGGACGCCGAGCGGCTCGTAGGCCGCAATCAAATCGTCAGGCGCGGCCAGGTCAGCTTTGGTCAGGCACAGCAGCGGCTCGATCCCGGCGTCGTAGGCGGCCACCAGGAACCGGTCGATCAGCCGCGGTCGCGGCGGCGGATCGGCCAGTGCGGTGACGATGCCGAGTTGCTCCGCGTTCGCCACCACGATCCGCTCGAAGGGGTCGTCGTCCTCGGCCGACCGCCGCAGCACGGACGTGCGCGGCAGGACCTGGACAACCCTGGCCAGCGTGCCGGGGTCACCGCTGACATCGCCGGCCAGCCGCACGCGATCGCCCACGACGACGCCGTGGCGGCCGAGTTCCCGTGCTTTCATCGCGGTGACCATGTGATCGCCGGACCAGCATCGGTACCGGCCGCGGTCTACCCCGGTGACGAAGGCTTCGGCCGCGTCCTCGTGCGCGGGCCTGCGCCTGGTCCGGGGTCGCGAGCCCCTGCCGGGCCTGACCCGAACATCGTCTTCGTCCAGCCTGTCGTGGCCGCGCACCGGGGTCAGCTGGGGCCCTCCAGCATCTGCTGCCACAAGCCGGTGAAGGCGGGGAACGTCTTGGCCACCGTTCCCGCGTTGTGCACCCGCATTCCGGGAACGGCGAGCCCGAGGACCGCGGCCCCCATCACCAGGCGGTGGTCGTCGTGGCTGTCGAAGGGCTCGTCACCGGCGCGCAGCGGCCGCGGCTGCACGTGCAGTCCGTCGGCCAGCTCGGTCACCTGACCGCCGAGCGCGCCGATCTCGGTGGCGAGCGCGGCCAGCCGGTCGCTTTCGTGCAGTCGCAGGTGGCCAATCCCGGTGAACTGCGACGGCGAGTCGGCCAGGGCGGCGAGCGCGCACAGCACCGGCGTCAGCTCGGAGATGTCGCGCAGGTCGGCGCGGATGCCGCGGATTCGTCCCGTTCCATGAATGCGCAGGCCGGCCGAGCTGACCGAGGTTGTGGCGCCCATCTCGGTCAGCACCTCGAGAATCGGCATCGCTGCCTGCAGGCTCGGCTCCGGCCAGCAGGGAATTGTGACGTCGCCGCCGGTGACCAGCGCCGCGGCCAGGAACGGAGCCGCGTTCGACAGGTCCGGCTCGACCGAGATCGTTCCCGCGGTGAGCGTGGTCGGCCAGACCCGCCAGCTGTCGATTCCGGACTCGATCCGCGCGCCGGCCGCGGTGAGCATCGCGATCGTCATCGCGATGTGCGGCGCGGACGGGATACGGTCGCCGGTGTGCTGGATCAGCGCGCCGGAATCGAACCGGGAGGCAGCTAGCATGATCGCCGAGATGAACTGCGATGAGTCTGAGGCGTCCATCGTCACGGTGCCGCCGCGTACACCGCCGCGGCCGCGAACGGTAAACGGCACCGCGTCCCTGCCGCCGTCGTCGATCTCGACGCCGAGCTGGCGCAGGCCGCTCAGCACCTGACCGACCGGCCGCTCCGAGGCTCGCGGATCGCCGCTGAACCGCACGTCCGCCTTGGCCAGGGCCGCCAGCGGGGGAACGAACCGCAGCACCGTGCCCGCGTTCCCGACGTGCACGCTTGCCGTCTCGCCAGTCCAGCCCGGCGTCAGCGTCCAGGCAGCCCGATCGCGCCGTAGCGATGCGCCGAGCGCGGTGATCGCGTCGGCCATGAGGTCGGTGTCCCTGGCCTGCAGCGGCCCGGTAATGGTCGTCGGCCCGTCGGCCAGCGCGGCGATGATCAGGGCCCGGTTCGTGATCGACTTCGAGCCCGGCAACGGGATAGTCGCGTGCACGGGACCGGAACCTTGCGGTGCCTCCCAGCCGTTATCCGCTTGCTCCTTGTTACCTGCTTGCGCGGCGCCCTGCATGAGTGTGAGAGTACTGGGTCAGCTTGGCTCTGGACGTGGTCAGGCACGCGGAGGACAATCAGACACCGCCTTAGCGCGGGCCCGGAATGAGCCGGATGTCGCGGCAAGGTTTGCCATGGCCGGATCTTGGCTATGTACTGGCAGATTCATTGCCCCGGCAGGGTCGGCTCGTGGATATCAGGATGAGGTTATGTGCGGCCGGTACGCATCCGCGCGCAAGCGCATTGAGCTCCTGGAGGAGTTCAGCGTGCAAAGCGACCGGACGGCCGAGGAGCTGAAGCCTGACTACAACGTCGCGCCGACTAAGCCCGTCTATGCCGTCATGACCCGGCAACCCGATGACAGGGATGGCGGCGAAGGTGCTGCGGCCGCCCAGAGCCCCGGATCCAGCCACGGCGCTGCGCAGCGGCAGTTGCGGATCGTGCGCTGGGGCCTCGTTCCGTTCTGGGCGAAGGATGTCAAGATCGGCAGTCGCATGATCAATGCGCGGGCGGAGACGGTGGCAGAGAAGCCAGCCTTCCGCCGCGCCTTCGCCCAGCGGCGCTGCCTGCTGCCGGCCGACGGCTATTACGAATGGCAGCAGCAGGACGGCGGGCCCAAGCAGCCGATCTACATCACCCGCACCGACGGCCACTCGCTGGCCTTCGCGGGCCTGTACGAGCTGTGGCGGGACCCGGCGGTGCCGCGAGACGACCCGGACGCGTGGCTGTGGACCGCCACGGTTATCACCACCAGCGCGCCGGATGAGCTCGGGCACATTCACGACCGGATGCCGATGGTGATCGACCCGGCCACCTGGGCCGACTGGCTGGACCCGGCCAATCGCGAGGTCAGCGACCTGCGCTCGCTGCTCGTGCCGGCCGCCGTCGGCGGCCTCACTACTTATCCGGTGTCGACCACTGTCAACTCGGTCCGCAACAACGGGCCGAGCCTGATCGAGCCCATCGGTTCGGGCCTGGCCACGCCGTTAGCTACGAGCGTGGCCAAGGCACCGGGCACCGGTGCGGCCACTCGCGACGCCGGAGACGGCGCGCTGTTCTAGGCCTGCTGGACGGCCGGGCAGCGCTGCGGAAAACCCCTGACGTGCTGGCAGGCCTTTCCCCGAGGAGGAACGCATGGATGTCATGTCGGCGCGCCGACGCCTGGAGGAGATCCGCAACGAGCTAGAGCGGTCCATCACGGTGCTGAACGAGAGCGGCCCGCACCAGATTGTGGGCGATTACCCTCAGGACCCGGCGGACGCGGGCGCGAACATCTCCGAGACCGAGCGGTCCGAGGCGGTTCTGGCCGTGGCCAGGAGGCAGCGCTCGGCCGTGCTTGACGCCCTGCACCGTATCGATCTGGGCACGTATGGCACCTGTGTGGACTGCGGGGGAGTGGTGCCTGAAGGCCGTCTGGAGGCCAAGCCGGAGGCCGCCAGGTGCGTGGCCTGTCAGGGCAAGCTTGACCGCAGCCTGCGCTGAGCTGCCCAAACTAGGCGGCAGTCAGCAGGAATGAAGGCGGGCCACGCCGTGTTCCACTGCACGTGCCTACAGCGATTCGGCCGCCGCTTCCGCGATCGTCCATGCCGGTCGAGCGCGATGTGGCCGTGGTCGGCGTTGTATCCTCCCGGCGAGACGGTTTGCAGGCTGGTCGGCCGCAACCCTCGATTCCGGAAGGGGTGGGTCTGGTCCCCGAGACACTAGAACAGCGCAGCCAGCGGTTCGAGGAGGACGTACTGCCCTTCCTGGACCAGCTTTACGCGGCCGGAATGCGGATGACCCGCAATCCGGCCGATGCCGAGGACCTGGTACAGGAGACCTTTGCTAAGGCATATGCGTCTTTTCACCAGTTCCAGGAGGGTACGAACCTCAAGGCATGGCTGTTCCGCATTTTGACGAACACGTTCATCAACTCCTACCGCAAGAGGCAGCGTGAGCCCCAGCGCTCGGGTACGGAGGAGATTGAGGACTGGCAGCTGGCCAGGGCGGCGTCGCACAGCTCGAGCGGGCTGAAGTCGGCGGAGACCGAGGCGCTGGAGCGGCTGCCCGACTCGGATATCAAGGCGGCCCTGCAGGCCCTGCCGGAGGATTTCCGGCTTGCGGTCTACCTGGCCGATGTCGAGGGATTCTCCTACAAGGAGATTGCCGACATCATGGGCACGCCGATAGGGACCGTCATGTCCCGGCTGCATCGCGGCCGCAGGCAGCTTCGCGAGCTGCTCCAGGACTACGCGGCAGACCAGGGCATGCTCGCGTCAGCCCGGGCCGGCTCGAGCGAGAGCCCGACCGAGCCGGATGCGCCGGACACGGCACGGGAGGGCACGTCATGAGCTGCGGCAAGCCGCACGAAGTGCCGTGTAGTGAGGTACTTGCGCGCGTCTACTCCTACCTCGACCGCGAGATCGAGGACGCGAGCTACCAGGACATCCGCCAGCATCTGGACGAGTGCGGGCCCTGCCTGCGCGAGTACGGACTCGAAGAGGTCGTGAAGAAGCTGGTGCACAAGTGCTGCGGGCACGAGACGGTGCCGGGCGAGCTGCGCGCCAAGGTCCTGGTAAGGATCGCCGAGGTACGGGCCGAGATCGAGACCACCGAGGTCCTCGCCGAGTAGCTGCCGAGTAGGTCTGGCCGTCCGGCGCCGGCAAAACCAGCGCCGGCAAACCAGCACCGGCAGACCAGCACCGGCATAGCCACCGCCGCGCTCGGACAAACCACCCATAATCGCGGATCTTGCCGGTAACTCGTCCATGATCATATTAGTGGGTAGCGTTTGAGGGCTGTCAGCCCCCAAACGCTACCCACTAATGGTGCAGCCGCCGTCATCCGGTGCTCGCGACACGGCCATCGCTATGTTCACGCTCCGGTTGGTGACGCTGCGCGTCGAAGTGACTACTATGTGCTCACATTGTGTCGGACGCCTACGCGAGCGCGTGTGCCGGGTTACTCTAAGTGCCGGCGGCGCTGCTCTACAGAGTTCTATCGGCTCCCGTGCCGCACTAGGCTGTCGGCCGATCCGACAAGGGTCACCGCACGGAGAGGTTCCCCCGGATGGTCTCTCGCGCCGCCTGGCTGTACATCGGCCTCGTCGTGCTGGCCACGGCGGCGTTAGTCGACTACACACCGGTCGTGATGCCGGAGCCGGCCGCTACCTTCTGGCGCGACCTGATCATCCTTCAGCTGCTGTTCCTGGTGTGCGATTCCACTCCGGCACCGCTGGTTTCCCGGCAGACAAAGTGGTCGCCGAGCTCGTCGGCGACCCTGGCCGCCGTCGTCCTGCTCGGGCCGGTCGCGGCCGCCCTGGTCGGCGCGGTGTCGCTGCTCAGCATCAAGCGCCAGCTCAGGCTGGACGGGCGGCTCTTCAACGGGGCCATGGGCGCCCTGTCCGGGCTCCTGGCCGGGCGCGCGTACCTGGCCCTGCACGGGCCAGTCGGGCCGCCGCATTTCGGCGCGAATCCGTGGCACATCATCGGCCCGTTCGCCGCCGCCGCCGCGGTCCATGTGCTCACCAACCAGGGCCTGATCTGGGGTGTCTACCGGCTTAACCGCGGACGCCGGATGCTGCGTAATGAGGGCCTGGAGTCCAGCCTGCCGCTGCTGCTGGTGTCCGACCTCGGCTACGCGGCCCTGGGGCTGGTCATCGCCACGCTCTGGATAGTGATGGGCGCGTTCGCCGCGGTGCTTGTCCTGATCCCGCTCTTCGTGGCGCGCTGGGCCATGGGTCAGTTCGCCGAGCAGCAGCGGGCCTACTCGGCCACCATGAAGGCGCTGTGTCAGGCGGTGGAGACCAAGGACTACTACACGCGCGGCCACGGCGACAGGGTCTCCCTTGGCGCGGGCATGATCGCACGGCAGATCCGGATGGGCGCGGCCAGGACCGACGCGATCGAGTTCGCCGGGATGCTCCATGACGTCGGCAAGCTCGGCGTGCCGACCCAGGTGCTGCAGAAGACCGGGCCGCTGACCGAGGACGAGTACGCGACGATCCAGCTGCACCCGATGCGCGGGCTGGAGATCGTGCGCGAGATCGGATTCCTGAACGAGGCACTGGCCGGCATCATGCATCACCACGAGCGCATCGACGGCAAGGGATACCCGATGGGATTCGCCGGCCACGAGATCCCCGAGTTCGCGCGCATCATCGCCGTCGCGGACGCGTTCGACTCGATGACCTCTACCCGGTCATACCGGGAGGCCAAGACTGTTCCCGAGGCAGTGGCGGAGCTGCGCAAGGGCGCCAACACGCAATTTGATCCGCTGGTCGTGGACGCGTTCATCGCGGCGCTCATGCGCGAGGGCTGGCCGCTGCCCGAGCGGGCCGAGAAGCCCGTCGACCTCACCACCGTCACGGTCAAGGACCATGACGACCCGACCGCGCCGCTGCGCGTGGTGGACGTGCCGTGAGGGGTGCTGCCGTGAGGGGGCGAGTGCCGATGCCAGCGAGGGGCGCCGGGGCCGATGCCGAGGCAGCGTCGATGGGGGTGACAGGCAGATGACAGGCGGCGCCATGACGAGCCCGCCCACGACCGACCGGTGGGCATCCTGGCAGGCGCTGGACTCGGGCCGGCTACTGCTGATGTCGACGGCCGCGATGCTTGTCCTCGCCGCGCTCGCGACCGCGACGATCAGCGTGCGGATGAGCCACGTGCCGATGGATGTCGCGCTGTCGTTCGGCGGCTTCATCGCCTTCGGCGAGCTGCTCAGGCTGGCGCTGCCAGGCGGACGCGAGGCGGCCCCGATCGCGCTGGTGGGCGGCATGTCCTATGCGATGTTGCTTAAGGTCCACGGCATCCCGCATAACAACCTCCAGGGCGAGTTCGGCGCCCTCCTGGTCATCGCGGTGGCCGCGATCGGCATGCTGGTCGGCGCGCTGCCGCACATCGCGGCCGGCCGCCCGGCCGGACTGACCGGCATGTGCACCCGGCTGGTGGCGATCGCCTGCGTCGCCTTCATCTTCCGCCCGGCCGGTTACAACCTGCTGACCCACCACATGTCCTGGGGGCTCGCACTGGCGGTCATGATGCCGCTCGTGCTGCTCGGCTGGCTGGCCGACACCGTCATCGGTGGTCTGATCCGGGCCGACGACGTGGGGGCCAGGTTCCGTGTAGCCATCATCGACGAGATCAGGGTGCAATGGGCGCTTGGTGCCGCGGTGTGCGCATCGGTGATCATCACGGTGATCGGCGCCGAGGTCATGGGTCTGGCGGAGCTGGCCGTCTTCCTCGGCCCGCTGCTTGTTACCCAGGTGGCGTTCCGCCGGTACGCCGGGATCCGCGCCACCTACCTGCAGACCGTGCGCTCGCTGGCCAGGGTGACCGAGGTGGCCGGCTATGTCGAGGCCGGGCACTCTCGCCGGGTCAGCCGCCTCGCCGTCGCGGTGGGCCGCGAGCTGGGCATGCCCGAGCAGGACCTGCTGCAGGTCGAGTACGCGGCCCTGATGCACGACATCGGCCAGCTCTCGCTGCGTGATCCGATTCCCGGCGGGGCCGGAGCCACGGTCCTGGTCTCGGAGGCCGACCAGGAGCGGATCGCCGAGCTCGGCGCGGATGTGATCCGGCAGGCGGGCGTGCTCGAGGAGGTTGCCGAGCTGGTGCGCTGCCAGAGCTGGCCCGCGCGGGGACGCGAGCCGGCGGCGCCGCTCGGCAGCATGATCATCCGGGCGGCGAACACATTCGACGACCTGGTGGGCGCCTCGACCGACCGGGAACGATCCGCCTCCGCCCTGGACCGGATGCGCCAGGACCCTGGCCGCTACAACAGCCGTGTGGTGGCGGCACTCACCGAGGTCGCGGGACGCAGGCCGGCCTGGCGCCTGTAGAGTGCCGGGCGTGTTCGCATCTGTCCTTGTCGCCAACCGAGGGGAGATCGCCAGGCGAGTCCTGGCGACGGCGCGCCGGATGGGCATCTCGTCCGTCGCCGTCTACTCCGACGCCGATGCCGACCTGCCGTTTGTCCGCGAGGCCGATCAGGCGGTGCTCATCGGCCCGGCGGCTCCGGCCGCCAGCTATCTCAACGCCGAGGCGATCATCGCCGCCGCCCGCTCTACGGGCGCGCAGGCGGTCCACCCGGGCTACGGATTCCTCGCGGAGAACCCTGAGTTCGCGGCGAGCGTGCAGGACGCGGGGCTGATCTGGGTCGGCCCGTCGCCCGAGTCGATGACCCAGATGGGCGACAAGATCAACGCCAGGAACCTGATGGAGCGGGCGGGTGTGCCGGTTTCTGCGGGAACGCGCGAGCCAGTGGCCGACCTGGCCGCGGCGCTCGCGGCGGCGGAGCAGATCGGCTACCCCGTCATGATCAAGGCATCGGCGGGCGGTGGCGGCATCGGGATGAGTGCCGCCGCCGATCCCGGTCAGCTCACAGCCGGATTCGAGACGGCCCGCACCCGCGCGGAGCGCTTCTTCGGCAACCCGGCCATCCTGCTGGAGCGCTACGTCGAGCATGCGCGGCACGTCGAGGTGCAGATCCTGGGCCTGCCGGACGGCACCGTGCTCGCGCTGGGGGAGCGGGACTGCTCGGTCCAGCGACGGCACCAGAAGGTGGCCGAGGAGACGCCCTCGCCGGGCGTCAGCCCGCAGCTTCGAACCCGGATGCTCGCGGCCGCCGCGGCGGCCGGGGAGAGCGTACGGTACCTCGGCGCAGGCACGGTCGAGTTCCTACTCGACGTGGCCGCACGGGACTTCTCGTTCCTGGAAATGAACACCAGGCTGCAGGTTGAGCATCCGGTGACCGAACTGGTCACCGGCATCGACCTGGTCGAGCAGCAGTTCCTGATCGCGGCCGGGGAGCCGATCAGCTTCGATCCTGGGCACATCGGCCCGGCCGGTCATGCGCTGGAACTGCGGATCTACGCCGAGGATTCCAGGCGGTTCCTGCCCAGTCCCGGCCTCATCGAGGAGTGGACCGAGCCGTCGGGACCGGGCGTGCGGGTCGACTCCGGGTACGAGACAGGCAACCGGGTGACGCCGAACTACGATCCGCTGCTCGCCAAGCTCTGCCTGCACGGCGCGGACCGGGCGCAGGCGCTGCGGCGCGCGGCGGCCGCGGTCGCCGCGTTCAGGGTCAGCGGGCCGAAGACCAACCTCCAATTTCACGCCGAGTTGCTGGAGTCGGCGGAGTTTCGCAGCGGCGACTACGACACGTCCATTGTGAGCCGACTGCGCCCGTGACCGGCCGCACGGCGGTCATGATTAGGCTCAGGCGAGACAGCGAGGAGATGCAGGTGGCAGAGGTCCGGGCGGAGATGGTGGCCAACGTCTGGAAGGTCGTCGCGGCCGAAGGCGAGCCCGTCGCCGACGGCGACACGCTCGTGATACTCGAGTCCATGAAGATGGAGATCCCGGTCCTGGCCGAGGACGCAGGCACCATCACGCGACTTGCCGTGGCCGAGGGTGACGTCGTGCAGGAAGGCGACCTCATCGCGGTCATCGAGTAACGTCACACGCCAGTCGTCGAGCGGGGGTAGGCGTTGGCCGGATCGGTCAGGACATTCACTAGATAGGGAACGTCGGCCTCGAAGGCACGGCGCAGCGCGGGTCCGACCTCGGCCGCCTCCTTCACCACCTCGCCGGCCCCGCCGAGCGCGGTCACGACCTGGTCATATCGGCAGCCGGGCTGTAGGTCCGCGGCGACGTCGTAGCCATAGAGCGCCTGCATCGGATGCTTCTCCAGCCCCCAGATACCGTTGTTCCCGCAGATCATGACCACCGGCAGCCCGTGCCGCACCAGCGTGTCCGCGTCCATCAGCGAGAATCCGGCCGCGCCGTCGCCGAGCAGGAGCACCACCTGCGCGTCCGGCCTGGCCACCCGGGCCGCGATCGCGTACCCGAGCCCGGTACCCAGGCACCCGTAGGGCCCGGGGTCCAGCCACCCGCCCGGCTGCTGTGGCTCCAGGTACTTGCCCGCATAGCTGACGAAGTCGCCGCCATCGCCGATGACGACCGCGTCCGGCTGCAGCTGCGTGCTGAGCTCGCCGTAGATCCGCATCGGATGGACCGGGTGCGCGTCACTGCCCAGCAGCGCCACGTCCGCCGCGACCGCCCGGCCGCACGCCCCCCGCAGCCGCGGCACCCACACATCGGCCCACGGACGCTGATCGCCGGCGGCCGCGTCCGCCAGCCCCGCGAAGAATGCCGCCAGGCTGCCCGCGGCACTCCCCGCTAGCTCGCAGTGCGTCGCCACCTGATCCGCCGCATCCGCGACATGCACCACCCGGGCGGGCGGGGTGCCGCCCTTCCCCCCGAACTTCCCGTACCCGAGCCGGAAGTCCAGCGGCGTGCCGACCACGATCACCAGATCCGCCTCGCCCAGCGCGAGTGCGCGGGCCCTGGTCACCAGCAGCGGGTGCCCGCCGGGCAGGATCCCCCGCCCCTGCCCGTTAGCGATGACGGGCAGCTGGAGCATTTCCGCCGCCGAGCGTGCCGCCACCTCCGCCCCGTCCATCCACACGTCCGACCCGAGCACAAGCACCGGCCGCTGTGCCCCCGCGAGCAGCCTCGCAATCGCGGTGACCGACTCCGGATCGGGTTCTTCGCGGGGCTGGCCTGTGCTGGACTGCGCCGAACCGGGGTCCGAAGGCGACTGTTCTCTTTCAAGTCGCCGCAGGTCCCCGGTCGGCGCTGACCCCCACGCAGGCGCAGGCCCGAACAGAGCTTCAAGACTGGCATCGAGGAAGACCGGCCCCCGATGCCGCGCGGTTGCAAGCGCGAACGCCTCGTCGACGGCAGGTCCGACCTCGGCAGCCAGATGCGCAGTCCACGCGCGTTTCGTGACCGGCGCGAGTAGCGGCGGGTGGTCGAGTTCCTGCAGGCTGCCCGACCCCCAGCGGCCGTCGGGGGCCCGCCCGGCCAGCACGACCATCGGGGTCCCGTTGAAATGCGCGGTTGTCACCGCGCTCACGCCGTTGGTCACGCCAGGCCCGGCGGTCAGCACCGCGAGGCCGGGGGAGCGGGTGAGCCGCGCGGTCCCCTCCGCGGCGAAGGCGGCAGTCTGCTCATGCCGCACATCCACGATCCGCATTGGCGGATCCGCCTTGACCGCGCCGTCGTACAGCGGGAACACGTGCCCGCCCGACAGGGTGAACATGGTCTGCACGCCATGCGCCCGGGCCGCGGCGACCGCCCGCGCGCCACCGTGGGCTGGCTGCTCCTCAGTCATGCCGCGACGTTACCAGCAGGTAGGCGACTGACATCAGTGTCGACTTCATCACTCCTGACCGCTCGCGCGGTGGCTGCAACCCGGACGAGCCAGCCCGCATCTATCAGGATGTAGGCACTCGAAAAGGTTCACGGTTCACCCGGCCAATTGGAGGCGCGTGGCGAGATGGCCGCTAGCGACGACGAGTTCGTCCAGTTCGCCGTGGCGGTGTCGCCCCGGCTGAGGCGAACCGCGTTCCTGCTGTGCGGGGACTGGCACACCGCGCAGGACCTGACGCAGTCGACGCTGGCGAAGGTATTTGTCGCGTGGCGGCGCATCAGCAGGCGGGACGCGGCCCCGGCCTATGCCATGCGCACTCTGCTCAACAC
>JASHOV010000118.1 GCA_030038495.1 Streptosporangiaceae bacterium | reverse complement strand
CCGCTCCAGCCCGGGCACGCTCCGCCCGGCGCCGATGACGCGCTCGGCGCCCAGCAGCAGGGCGTTCTGGACCGCCAGATAGCCGGTGATGCCGGTCGCGCCCAGGACGAGCACGGTGCCCGGCTTCTCGGTCTCGGCCAGCCGGGCCTGCAGCGGCAGCCAGGACCCCATGCCGGGATTCACCCCGGCCGCGACCGCCTCCGGCGATGCGCCGGCGGGCAGCGGGAACCGCATCGCGTCCGGCGACGGCATGCGCTCGGCGAACGTGCCGAATGGCGGCTTGCCCGACGCGGTGAACACGAGCTCACCCGCGGCGGTTCTGGCCACCGCGTTGAGGCCGGGGATGACAGGGAACGCTCCCCCGCTGCTGTAATGACGGCCGGTCGCCACCGAGCGGGTTACGTGGTGGATGCCGGCTGCCACCAGGTCGACGACCTCGGTGCCAGGGCCGGCCTCGGGCTCGGCGAAATCGCCGTAGACAGGGGCTGAATCCGCGGAGTGCAGGATTGCGGCTTTCATGGCAGCACCTCAATTTAACGTTGTTAAGGGATCTATCCCAGGATGCCTTAACACTGTTAAAGTGTCAAGCGTGCGCGGCGGACTCACCAAGGCGACCATCGTGCAGGCGGCGCTGGACCTGCTCGACGAGGCCGGCATGGACGGGCTGACCGTGCGCGCGCTGGCCGGGAGGCTGGGGGTCCAGGCGCCGGCCCTGTACTGGCACGTTCCCGGCAAGCAGGCGCTGCTGGACGAGATGGCCACCCAGATCTGGCGCCGCATCGGCATCGTGATGGCAGGCCTGCCCGCGGACGTGCCATGGCGTGAGCTCATGATCACTTACGCCCAGACCGTGCGCCGCGAGCTTCTCGCACACCGCGACGGGGCCAAGGCGTTTAGCGGTACGACCTTCACCGACCCCGACCTGCTCAGGCGGCAGGAAACCACCTTCGCCAGCCTCACCCGCCAGGGGTTCACGCTGGCGAACGCCACGCGCGCACTAGTCCTCCTGCACGACTTCACAATCGGGTTCTGCGTCGAGGAACAGGCGGTCGTCCAGGCCTCGGCGTCCGGCGACGAGCGGTACTCGCTCGACCGCCGGGCCGAGATGATCGGAGCCGACGTCGCGCCGATGGCAGTCGAGGCGGGATGGGTGATCTTCGGCGAACCCGATACCCGGTTTGCCGAGCTGGTCGATGTGCTGCTGGCCGGGATCGACCAGTTGCGCGCGAGCCGCTAGGGTCCGCAGACGTGCCGGAAATTCATGGACATCGCGGGGCGCGGGCCCTGCGGCCGGAGAACACGCTGCCCGGCCTCGCGCATGCGCTCGCCGTCGGCGTCGATGCGCTGGAGTTCGACGTCACGCTGACGTCCGACGGCGGCCTGATCCTGGCCCACGACCTGGTCGTCGAGGCGCAGACGATTCTCGACACCGGGCCGGCTACCGGCGGCGACGCGCAGTTCCCTTACGTCGGCAGGCACTGGTCGGAGCTCACGCTCCGGCAGGTCCAGACGCTGGACGCCGGTGGCCGGCGGCCGCCCGAGCCGTTCGAGGACACCTTCGAGCCCGTTCCCGGCACCGGCGTGCCGACGCTCGATCAGGTCTGCCGGCTCGTCACCGAGGCGGGCGCGGACCGGGTCGTACTGGCCGTCGAGCTCAAGACCGACCCGTCCTGGGCAGTCGCGGACGTGCGCGCGCTGACCACGAGCGCGATCGGCGTGCTGGCCGGGTACGGCCTGACCGGCCGGGCCCGGATCCTGGGGTTCGACTGGCGCGTGCTCAAGGCGGCCGAGGAGGCGGAACCCGCCGTGCCGCGCGTCGCGCTGGTCGAGCCGCGGACCTGGGTTCCGGGCTCGGCCTGGTTGGCCGGGCTTGACCCGGCCGCGTACCAGGCTGGCCCTGGCGGCCCGGGCGGCCAGGGCGGATGCGCGCCGGCGGCGCGCGACATCGGCGCCCAGTGGATCTCCCCCTGCGACGGCATGACCACCGAGGACGTGATCGCCGCCGGGCACCGCGCGGGCCTGCGGGTCGCGGCGTGGACGGTCAACGACCCGGCGCGGATGGCCGAACTGCGCGGTCTCGGCGCCGACGCCGTCGTTACCGATCGCCCCGACCGGCTTCGCCGGGTACTGGCCGGCCTCGGCGACTGTGTCCCACCCGCATGCGACCTGCCCTGGCCCGGCGGCGTTCCGGCCTGGGTGCCGCGCGTGAAGGCAGCTCTGACCTAGCGCCTACCAGGCGAGCTCGTCCCGTCCGAGCCAGGTGCAGACGCAGGCCTCGTTCCCCTCCTTGTCGGCGAGCACCCAGAAGGACGGCGCCTCGGCGTCGCTCACCAGCGTCCCGCCTGCGGCCAGGGCCGCCTGGAGCCGCGCATCCGCCTCGTCGTGCGCGACCGTGACGTCGAAGTGAATCCGGTTGCGCTGCGGCCGCGGCGTGTCCATCTGCTGGAACCAGACGGCGGGGCCCTGGCCGGCCGGGTCGACCACGGCAGCGTCGGGCTCGTCCTGACCGGGCTCATCGCCGTAGCCGAGTACCGCGCGCCAGAACGGGCGGATAGCCGGTATGTCCATCGCGTCGATCGCCAGCTCAAGGACCTGCACCGGCCGCGGGTAGGCCGCACTGACCGGACTGGCGACCTTCGCCCCCAGCTCGGCCAGCCCGGCCGTGATCTCCGCCGCCAGCTCGGTGTCCCGCCGCGTGACCGCGGGCACGGCCCGGTCCTGCAGCGACAGCTCGACGCGGTCGGGGCGCAGGTCCGCGCGCAGGTGCCCGTCCGCGTCCGGCCCGCACGCGGCTACCGCGGTGGCGGCGACCCGGCTGGCCTCTGCAAGCGAGCCGACGGGGATCGATGCGCAGAGCGTGCCGAGCACGTACCGCCAGCCGAGTTCCCCGACCGCGCGCGATGCGGCCGTGCGGGACAGGCCCTTCTCGCCCGGATGCTCGTCCGCCGCACCCATCGCAGTTCCGCCGAGCCCCGCCACCGCTAGGCCACGGTCCCGGCCGGAGCCGGGGGCTCCCAGTCCGGCCGCAGCGGCATCCCGGAGACGCCGCCCTCGCCCAGCTTCACGCCGAGCATCTGGTGCAGCTGGATCTGATTGTGCTCGAACCCGAGCCGCGAGCCCGCCATGTACAGCCGCCACACCCGCGCGGTGCCCTCGCCCACCTCGGCCACCGCCTCGTCCCAGTGGGCGTCCAGGTTGGCGCACCAGGCCGCCAGCGTCTTGGCGTAGTGCTCGCGCAGGTTCTCCTCGTGCCGCACCTCAAACCCGCTGTCGTGCATGACCGACATCAGGTGGCCGGGACCCTCGAGCTCGCCGTCGGGGAACACGTAGCGGAAGATGAACCCGTCGGACACGTGCGTCGGGCCGGTGTTGTCCGGCCGGGTGATGCAGTGGTTCAGCAGCCGGCCCTGCGGCCGCAGCTTGCTGTGCAGGAAACCGAAATAGCCGGGCAGCTGAGCCTTCCCGATGTGCTCGGTCAGGCCGATCGAGCTGACCGCGTCGAAGCCGGTCTCGGTCACGTCCCTGTAGTCCAGGTGGCGTACCTCGGCCAGGTCAGAAAGGCCGGCTTCCTTGATCGCGCGCTGCGCCCACGCTGCCTGCTCGGCCGACAGCGTCACGCCGAGCGCCTGCACGCCGTAGTGCCGGGCAGCGTGCATGACCATGCCGCCCCAGCCGCAGCCGACGTCCAGCAGTCGCATGCCGGGCTTGAGGTCAAGCTTGCGGGCCACCAGGTCGAACTTGGTGAACTGCGCCTCCTCGAGCGTGGCGTCCTGCGTCGGGTAACACGCGCAGGTGTAGGCCATCGACGGCCCGAGCACCCACTCGTAGAACGTGTTGGACACGTCGTAGTGGTGCGAGATAGCGGACGCGTCCCGCTGCTTGGTGTGCCGGCGGCCCGCCGTCCAGCGCCGGTTGACCCGGACCTCCTGCGGCGGCGGCGGGATCCGCGGGACCAGGACCTTCGGCCCGCCCAGTGCCTGCAGCAGCTTCAGCTTGTCGGCCACCGAGAGCTTCGTCCGCTGCGCGCTGACCATCCGCGTGAGCGCCGCGTACATGTCGCCGACCACGTCGAGGTGCCCGGACACGTACGCACGGGCCAGGCCGAGCGCTCCGGGTGCCTGCGCCAGGTAGGAGACCGCGACCGGCGACTTCACCGCGATCTTGATCGGGGCCTGCTCGGGTCCCGCGGAGCTCCCGTCGAAGGCCACGAACTCGACCGGGGCATCGGGCCCGGCGACCTGCTCGAATACGTCGGCCAACGCCATCTGTGTCACCACTTCCTTACAGTTGTCACTTCACCACGGGCGTCGCTTGATCACAGGCCGCGAACGCACTTCTCGTACAGGTCGGCGAGCCGGCCTTGGGGATCGTAAGCGTCCTTGAGCTTGGTGTATTCCGCCCCGTTGTAGAGCTTCCAGAATTCCTCCCGCGAGTAGAAGGACGTCGAGTACAGGCCCTTGTGCCCGCCGAGTTCGGTCACGATGTCCTCTACCTGCCGGTTGAAGAACCCGTCCGACTCCCCCGGCGGCAGGTCCACCGTGCCCCAGAATCCGAAGTTCACGTATACCTGGCCGGTCTTCATCGGGTACAGCGGCCAGGTCCGCTCGCCGCGCAGCCGCAGCGGGCACATCCAGACCGGGCTCATGCCGACGCGGGAGGTGAAGAAATCCAGGAACTCCGCCGAGCGCTCGAGCGGGATCTCCACGTCCTGGATGACGGCCTCGCTCGCCGGCCGGCCGCGCCAGGCGTCCAGCTTCGGGGCCAGCGTATTGCGCCGGTACATCGCGACCAGCTTGCGGTAGACGTCCGAGCGGCGATAGCGCCGCGGCCAGAGCCGCCTGATCACGGGCTGCTGCACGCCGAATGGCCGCGAGCACCAGAACCAGTCCGTGTCCCACCGCCACAGGTAATCGCCGATCGTGAGGAAGTCCTCGCGCGGCCCGCGGACGGACTGGTAGTAGATCCGCTCGCGGGTGTAGTCGCTGCGCCAGGGGGCCACGTCGCTGAACGCGCCGACGGTCAGGTACAGCTCGCCAGGCGAGAACGCCGTCCCGTCGATGAAGTCGGCCCTGTGGCCCTCGTAGCTGCCGTCTGCGGCTGCCTCCGCGATGGCCTGCATGCACTCCTGCGGGTCGGAGAACCGGAAGTGCCGCAGGTGCACGAAGGGCCTGACTGGCTCCAGCTCGATCGTGAGCGACAGGGAGTAGCCCAGCGTGCCGTAGGAATTCGGGAACCCGGCGTAGAGGTCGGCGTGCTCGTTGTCCGGCGCGGCCGTCACCACCCGGCCGTCCCCGGTCAGGATCTCCATCGACAGCACGGACTCGTGCGGCAGCCCGCTGCGCAGCGAGGTCGACTCGATGCCGAGCCCGGAGACCGCGCCGCCGAGCGTGATCGTCTTGAGCTGCGGCACCACCATGGGCATCAGGCCGTAGGGCAGAGTCGCCGCCACCAGGTCCTCGTAGGTGGTCATGCCGCCCACGATCGCGGTCCGGTCGTGCCTGCTCACCTGCAGGACGTGACCGAACGCGGACACGTCCAGCCCCGCCCCCGAGTTGTCGTCGCGGAACCGGAACAGATTCGAGGTCTTCTTCGCCAGCCGGACCGGGCTGCCCGCCGGTATCGCCGCGTAGGCGCCCTCGATCGCCGCCACCGCGGCCCGGTGCTGGGCCAGGGCTGGGACGCTTGCAGTCACCCTCGTGACGTCAGTCACACAGCCTCCTTCGGTTGGCTCACGGCCGCCGTTCCGTCGCAGAATGCATCCAGGAGGGCTTCATGGGCAAGATCTACCCGGCGCTGGACGACCGGCTGAGGAAGTTTATCTCCAGGCAGTCTGTCTTCTTTGTCGCGACTGCCCCGTGCCTGACCCCGGCCAGCGGCGGCGGGCACGTGAACGTCTCGCCGAAGGGCTGCCGCGACACCTTCGCCGTGCTCGGGCCGCAGCGCGTCGCCTATCTGGACCTGACCGGCAGCGGCGCGGAAACGATCGCACACCTGCGCCAGAACGGCCAGATCACGATCATGTTCTGCTCGTTCGACCACGAGACCAAGATCCTTCGGCTGTACGGCCGGGGCACTGTGGTCGTGCCCGGCTCGGCCCGCTGGGACGAGCTAGCCCGGTATTTCGCGGCCGGGGCCGGCCTCGGCACCGACCGGCGCCACCGGCGGGCGATCATCGATGTCGAGATAGACCGGATCGCCGACTCCTGCGGGTACGCGGTGCCGGTGATGGAACTGGCCGACGAGCGCGACCTGCTCACCCCGTGGGCGGATAAGAAGACGCTCGAGGAACTGGCCCAGTACCGGGTCGAGAAGAACTCGGTCAGCATCGACGGACTGCCCGCCCTCGATCCCGCCCTCGATCCCGCAATGACCCGCTGACTAAGTCGCGCCTGTACGGGAAGCTGGTGGCCATGCGGATTCGCCTGATCGGTGCCGTGATCGCCGTCGTTGCGCTGGCCGGGTGCGCCACCGCGCTGGCCGTCTCGCACTCGGCGCGGACCGGTCACGTGTCAACGGTCCGATCTGCCGACCAGCACGCCGCGAGCCTGGCGGTGCTGAGTGGCGCGGCCCGCGTGACCATCGAGGCGGCGAACATGCCCGGCACGCTGGCGCGGGCCTGGACCCCGGCCGATTCCGGCGTCCGCCCCGAGCTCTCGCTGGCCGGCGGCACAGTACGGCTGGTCCTCACCGGCACTGGCCATGCGGGCCCGGACGCGGCTTGGGTGGCCCTGAGCTCCGCCGTCCGCTGGCAACTCCGGCTCAGCGGCGGCGCCAGCGAGATATCGGTTCTGCTGGGGAACGGCAGGCTTTCTGGCATCGACTTCACCGCTGGCGTCAGCCTCGTGCGGCTGGCACTTCCCCGTCCGGCCGGAACTGTGACGATCACCCTTGCCGCAGGAGCGAGCGAAATGCGCATCGGCGTCCCGGCCGACGTTCCGGCCCGGCTGCAGCTGATCGGCGGCGCCGCCCAGGCCGTGATCGCCGGACGCGTCTACACGGGGATCGCGGGCGGCACGGTCCTGACGGCTCCGGGCTGGGCGGGCGCACGTGACCGCTATGACCTGGACGCGACTTCCGGTGTTTCCCAGGTATCCGTCACCGGCTAGCTCACACAGTCTCCGCGCAGTTCGGACAGGGGTCGCTCAAGCTACCCACGCGGGGACCAGTTTGTCGGTGTCGGCGACTGCCGGATGAGGCCCCGCCGGCGTGCCGCTCACCACGAAGGCGCGCATGCTCGCGGGCGCAACGACAATCGCGACCAGACCCGCCTGCGCGTCGGCGGTGATGCGGCGGGCGAT
Organism: Streptosporangiaceae bacterium; assembly: GCA_030038495.1. GTDB lineage: Bacteria > Actinomycetota > Actinomycetes > Streptosporangiales > Streptosporangiaceae > JAJYUU01. The sequence continues at coordinate 4,277 of JASHOV010000118.1, read as the reverse complement.
GTCGGCAGGCAGGACGATCGTGTCGCCGACGCCCAGGTTCGCGGTGCCGCCGTCGGCATCGAAGCTGGCAGCAGCCTCGAAGCTGGCACCGACCTCGAAGCTGGCACCGACCTCGAAGCTCGCACCGACCTCGAAGCTCGCACCGCCGTCGAGGACCGTCCAGACCTGCTCGGCGTCGATGCCATGGAGTGGGCCCGCCTGGCCCGGTCGCATCTCGACTCGCCACACCGCCTGAGCGGACCCGCCCTGGGTGGGCGATGCCAGCGTGGTCATAACCGCGTTCGGGGTCTCGGTACGACGCGATTCCGCGCTTCGGATGACTCGCATAACCCTTGGCTCCTAAACTAGACAACGTGATTGTCTGTATCGTCAACCAGGTTGTCGACTATGTCAAGTGAAAGGGGTCCTGCGCCGGGTCCAGCCGCAGCGGGGTCCGCTGAACCGCCCGGGTTCGAGCTGCCCCTTCGGCTGCTGGCGGGCTTCCGGTCGCTCATCGACGACCTCCATGCCGAACTGGCCAGGCAGGGTCACCCCGACATGCGGCCGATGCACGGCTTCGTGTTCCAGGCGATCGGTCCGTATGGCACCACCGCGGCGGACCTGGGGCGGCGCCTGGGCGTCTCCAAACAGGCCGCCGGCAAGACGATCGACGCACTCGAGCAGTTGGGCTACGTAGTCCGCGTGCCCGATACCGTCGACCAGCGGCGCAAGCTCGTCGTCCTGACCAACCGCGGCATCGATGCCCTCGACCGGTCCGCGCGGATCTTCGAGGAACTGCGGGTCGGCTGGGCCAGCAAGCTCGGCATCGACCGGCTGCATGCTCTGGAGGCAGATCTGCAGACCGTGGCCGGGGACGCCACGGTTCCGCTGGACATGCCCGGATGGTTCGGGGCGAGGTGAGCCCGGGGACCGCGGCCTGACCCCAGCCAGCTTGGGGCTCTCGTAGAGTTGCCTCTATGCGAATCGCCTTGATCAACTCCGGGGTCGGGCTACTGGCGCCAGCCGCCGTGCTGCACCGGCTCCGCCCGGACGCCGATCTTGTGCTGGCCTCGGACCCTGATGGCATGCCGTGGGGGCCCCGCACTCCGGCCGGAATTATCGACCGGGCCATGCTCTGCGCCACGGCCTGCGCCGAGTACGAGCCGGACGTCATGGTGATGGCCTGCAACACCGGCTCCGTGTACGCCCTGGACGCGCTGCGAGCCGAGTTCGAGCCCGCGATCCCTGTCATCGGCACTGTCCCGGCCATCAAGCCGGCCGCGGCCAGCCACCGGTTTGTGGCCATCTGGGCGACGGTGGCCACGACCAACAGCGCCTACCAGCGCGGGCTGATCGCGGACTTCGGCGGGTCGGCCGCGGTCACGCCTGTCGCCTGCCCCGGCCTCGCCGACGCGGTCGATGCGGGCGACGAGCCGGCCATCGGCGCCGCAATCGAGCAGGCGGCGGCCAGTACCCCGGCCGGATGCGAGGCCATCGTTCTCGGATGCACCGAATACGAACTCGCGGCTGACCGCATCGCGGCCGCCGTTCCCGGCGCGGCCATGCTTGGCTCCGCGCCCGCGGTCGCTGCTCAGGTGCTGCGGCGAACCGGCAGGCAGACGGTCCCGGCGGACCGCGTCGGCACCGTCCGCGTCCTGCTGAGCGGCCGTCACTCGGCCCTGCCGGACGCGGCCCTGCTTTACCCCGAGGGCCGCTTGCTCGCTCCCCTGGTGGTGGCGCCTGAGCGGGAGCCCGCCGGCCTCGACCGGGCACTGTCCGGCTGACGCTTCCTGCCCTTTCTGGCCTTCGCGTACTGTGCCGCATAACTCCTGGCCACCTGCTCGGGCGTCATAGGCAGCTTTGCCGCCGATGGCGGCAGCCCGGCCTGCAAGGCACTCTCGATCAGCAGCCCCATCGAATAGCCGGGCCTGGCTGCCAGCGCCCGGTCTACCGCGACCGAGCCAAGCGCACCCCTGCCCGACTGCCACGCGACGAAGGCGAGAAGAGATGCGGGCGCCGGAACGTACTCGGCGGCCGCACTCCGCACCACGTCGGTCCACAGACGAATGTGGTCGTCCGCGTGAGCAGGATCCATGCGCGCCCACGCGTCATCCCGGACTCTCAGGTCCGCCAGAAGCACGGCGAACCAGGCCAGTTCGTCGCCGCTCGTGATCGAGTCACCCGAGCGGTAGCACCTGATGGCGCGCTGGACCTCGGCCCGGCCGATCTCGGCGGTCAGCTGCCGCGGGTCACCGTCCTGCTCTTGGTCACTCCGCCGCTGGCGGTCGCCGGGTTCCTGGCGGTCGCCGGGTTCCTGGCGGTCCCTCGCCGGCTTGCTGTCACCCATCTGCGCGGCCCAGCGTTCGGTACCAAGATCACATAGTCGCTGCTCCGCCCGCCGGGTGGACTCGCGAATCGAGAGAGCGCTCCCGGCCGGCGGCTGCAGGGTGCGCGCGAGCGCGGCCCTGTCTGGCAGCGCCCGGAGGCCGGCCTTGATCATCACCGCCGCCGCGGGATGCGAACACGGATCGAAGGGCCTGCCCTCCGGCGGGCAGCAGCACGGATCGTCGCACAGCACGGACCAGTACCGGCCGCCCTCGGCTCGCAGGACCTCGTGCAGCTGTATCCCGTTCGCCTGCATCCAGTCCGCCGTGGGCGCGAGCACGGGCATGACCAGCGCGGGCGGGCCGTAGCCCACAAGCGCGGCCAGCCGGAGTCGCTGCTTGCACAGCACGGACACCGCATGGTCGCCGATATCCGCCGCGAGCGCGGCGTCGGGCGGCTCGGGCAGGTCGTACCGGAACGTGACGTGGACCTTGTTGCGCCTGCCGGCGAGTCCAAGCACGACCAGGCTATGGCTCGGGTAGAAGCCGAGCATGTGCGGCACCGCGGCCAGGATCGCATCCGGGGTGTCTAAGGTCAGCCGCGGCGTCGCGGCTGTCGGGCTGTCGTTAGCTGTCATGGCACAAGGCTCACCGTGCGCGGTCTGTCCGCGCGAACGCCGATCCACCGGCAATGGCCGGCGAGGCGAGGTTATGCACGTGGCGACAAAATTGGCTTGCGCCGCGGATGACTCGGGCATCGCGGTCTGCGATCCGCCACTCCGTTGCGCGCACGGCCCTGCCCAGCGGGCCACCACGGCCCCGGTGTACCTGAGCAGGTGGGCCGCGGCGGCCACGCGCTCGCGCTGCTCGGCGACAAGAGTCATCCGCTCGCTGACCCAGGGGCCGACGATGAGCTCCTCCGGCTGGCGCTCCAGCTGCTGCTCTCGGTCACTGCGGCGGAACGGGCCCGCTACCGGTGCGGCACGCCAGTCATGCTAAGCGGACCGGGGTGGCAGCGCTACCGCGGCCCAGCATCGACCGTCTTGCTGAAGTAGACCCGGTCAAAGCCGTCCTCGTGCCCGCGGTGCGTCTCGACGTAGCCGCGGCGCGGGTAATAGGCCAGGTTCTCGGTCATGGCCACATTGGTGTACAGCCGGATCTCGGGCAACCCGAGCCGGCGAGCCTGCTCCTCGGCCAGCGCGAGCATCCGCGCGCCGATCCCGGTACCCTGCGCCGCCGGCTCGACGGCAAGGTTCCCGAGCAGCAGGTGATCCGGCCTGGCCACCAGCACAACCAGTCCCGACACGACACCGTCGTCCTCGGCGACCCAGACCTCGCCTCGGGCGACTGCGCCGCGATAGTCCGCGGTCACCGGCGCCGGCGGCCTGCCGATCCGGGGCGTATAGATCGCATAGGCCGCGGCGACTATGGCCTCGATGCGCGGTACATCCTGCGCCCGTGCCTTCCTGACCGACAGCACGACCGGGTCCGCCGGTTACAGGGCGATGCCGAGCACCGCGTCGAGCGCCGTCCTGACCAGCGGCCCCGACCCCGGTGCCGCGCCGACCATCGCGCGAGCAGCCCAGGAGTCCACGATCTGCAGCGAACCCGGCGCGTCGAGGTCGCTGGCGATGCGGTCTCGTATGGCCACGAGCACGTCCGCGCCAGCGCTGTTGCTCCCGCCGATGTTGCTCCCGCCTGCGGTCTCGGCCGCGCTGCGCCACAGGGTCAGCCGCTCCGTGGCCGCCGCAAGCCCGGCGTCAGTCCAGTCCCAGTCGTGGCGGTAGTGATGTGCCAGCAGGGCCAGCCTGATCGCCATCGGATCATGACCGGCCGCCAGCAGCTGGGAGACGAACACGAGATTGCCACGCGACTTGGACATCTTCTCGCCATCCAGTCGCACCATCCCGGCGTGCGCGTAGGCGCGAGCGAACGCGTGCTCGCCCAGCGCGACCCGCGCGTGCGACGCGCTCA
>JASHOV010000117.1 GCA_030038495.1 Streptosporangiaceae bacterium | reverse complement strand
CGCGGGTCCCGGTGACGCGGGTCCCGTTGACGCGGGTCCCGGTGACGCCGGCCCCTCGCTGTCGCGCCGGCACGCGGCGGGTGCGGACAGCGCCCGCGGCCTCCTGCTCACTGTCCTCGGCGAGTTCGTGCTGCCGACGGGCGGCTCGGCCTGGACCTCAGCGTTCATCGAGACATTTGGCCGTCTTGGCGTCGAGGAGAAGGCAATCCGCCAGGCGCTCGCGAGGACCGCCGCCGACGGCTGGATTAAGGCGGAGCGTCAGGGACGGCGCACCCGCTGGCGGCTGACCGCCGATGGGGACCGGCTGCTGACCGAGGGAACCGAGCGCATCTATGCCTTCGCCGGCACCCGGCGCCCATGGGACGGAACCTGGCTGCTCGTACTGGCCCGTGTGCCGGAGAACGACAGGGCCGTCCGCCATGTGCTGCGCACTCGCCTCAGCTGGGCGGGCCTCGGAAGCCCGGCGCCCGGCGTATGGATCACCACCCATACCGAGCGCAGGGAAGAGGTCGCGCGGGTCCTGCGCCAGGCCGGCGTGCCGGACGGGCAGATCTTCACCGCCGAGCACCGCGGCGGCGGTGAGCTCTCCGCCCTGGTCTCGCAGGCCTGGGACCTCCCCGCGATCGAGCACGAGTACGAGACGTTCCTGGCCGAGTTCGCCGCTGCCAGCACGCGGGATCCGCTCACGCGCCTGATCGAGCTGGTGCATGCCTGGCGCCGGTTCCCTTCCGTCGACCCCGGCCTTCCGGCCAAGCTGCTGCCCGGCAGGTGGAGCGGCGCCGGGGCGGCGGAGCTGTTCGCGGCCCGGCACGCAAGCTGGTCCGCCGATGCGGTCACCGAATGGAAGCGCCTCAACCAGGCGGCGAGCTAGCTGAACCGCCCCGGCAACCGTGACCCGCCTCACACTTGCGGTTCCCATATCAGTATGCTATCACATTGATATGAGGTCGGCGGCGGCGCCGGGCCGGGGCGGAGACTTTCCGTTCAGCCACAACGGAAAGTCTCCGCGCTGGCGCGAAGGCCGCCTTGACAACAGGAGGAATCCGAATGCAGGCGCCAGATGAGCATGCCGATCCGGGCTCCGGGCCCGTCGCCGCGACGAACCCGTCAGCCGCTCCGTCGGGATCGATCATCGTCACGACGACCGAGAACATCCCGGGCACCAGGGTCGTCAGGACTCTCGGCCACGTTTTCGGACTTACCGTCCGGTCCCGCAGCCTTGGCGGCAATATCGCGGCCGGCCTCAAGAGCATCGTCGGCGGCGAGATCGGCTCGTACGTCAAGCTCAACGAGGACGCCCGCCGTCAGGCCATCGACCGCATGGTGCAGAACGCCGCGGCGATGGGCGCCAACGCCGTGACGATGATGCGCTTCGACTCCACGGAGATGGCCAGGAGCATGAGCGAGATTGTTGCCTACGGCACGGCCCGCGTGGTCGAGTCGGTCCCGGACTCCGCGCCGGGCGCACCGGACTGAGCGGAGGCACGCCATGCACCCCGTGGAATGGATCATCCTCGCGGTAGTCATCGTGGGAGTCGTCGTCGCACTGCTGGGCTGGGACCGGTATCGGGGCGGCCGCAAGAGCGTGGACAACACCGCCGAGCGGACCGATGAGGTCTTCATCGATCCCGCGAACGGCCAGCGGATGCGAGTCTGGTACAACCCGAAGACCGGCCGGCGAGAATACCGCCCCGAGTAAGCCGGTGGCCGTCGCAGCGGCCGGCAGGATCGGCCAGCGGGCCGTGCTGCGGCCGCCTGTACCGTGGAGAACATGAGTGATCCAGTCGAATCATTCGAGGAATCAGTACTAAGAACGTTTCCCGAGACTTTCGAGGCGCTCGAAGCGCAAGGCATATTGATTCCTACCGTCACGCTGGACAGACTAAAAGCCTTGTTGAGCACCGGCCAGCAGGCCATCGTCGATCAAATCATGAATCTTAGGCCACAGGACTACGGCGTCAATACGCCCTATGCCGGGGATCTTGAACCCGTACCGGCCGACCTGGTGAAGGTGAGCGGTCAGCAGTACACGGAGCATGGCGTACGCAAGACCCTAGGAGAGAAGTACGTTCCTGCTCACATCTTCGAGGCGTACGTCCGCATGAACGAGGCGTTCATGGCCGGGCATCCAAAGCGCAAACTGCTTGTTGTATCGTGCTATCGTTCCCCCGCTTATCAGGTGGCCGTCTTCATCAACTGGCTTATCGAGGCCTATCACGGCGACATTGCCAAGACGATCCGTCATGCCTCGCCGCCAAACTACTCACAGCACACCATTGCCAGCAAAGCGGCGATTGATTTTAAGAACGTTGACGGATCGCCGTCTAACGAGCACCCCGAGGATTTCAAGGACACAGTCGAATACGCCTGGCTACGTCGACATGGGGGCGAGTTCAGCTTTTACGAATCCTGGCCCGAAGACAACGAGTTCGGCATGAGGGCCGAGCCATGGCACTGGCAATACCGGTCCTGACCGAAGCTGCCCGCGCGGACCCATGGGCCGGTCCTGCCTCGGCTTCCTCGCCGATGACAAGGAGCCCTGGGCGGGACGCGTAGCCGGAAGGACCACTGGCATTGACGGCCGGGACCGTCCCCAGGGATGCTGCGAACATGGCCCGCCAGGCAACTGCTTGCTTCCGGCTGTGCTCGGGCGAGACGTGGCGTGCACCGTGGCCGATGTACGCCGCGCTCAGGGATGCTGATCCCGCGCACCATGTCGAAGACGGCGACTACTGGGTGCTGTCGCGTTATGCCGATGTCCAGGCGGCTGTGCTCGATACCACTCGTTACAGCTCGGCCGGCGGGCTGACCGTTAGCTACGGCGAGCGGGCCGCGGCCGGGCTGGAAGCGGTCGCGCCTCTGGTGATGATGGATCCGCCAGATCACACCGAGTTCCGCGCACTCATCGGCCGCGGCTATACCCCGCGCCGGGTCGCGGAAATCGAGCCGCAGGTGCGCCAGTTCGTCGACGCCCGGCTGGATGCCATCGCGGAGCGGGGAGAGTGCGACATCGTCGCCGACCTCTTCCGGCCGGTCCCCAGCTTCGTCGTCGCGAGTTACCTGGGGGTGCCGGAGGCAGACCGGGCGCGGTTCGACGGCTGGACCCGCGGCATCGTCGAAGCCAACGCCGCGAGCACTCCGACCCGGGCCGCCGACACCGCCGCCGAGCTGTTCGGCTATTTCACGACGCTGATCCAACGGCGCCGCGCTGAGCCAGCCGATGACACAATCTCGGATCTGGTGCGGCTGATGGACGGCGACGCAGCCGGAGCGCTGCGAATCCTTGGTTTCGCATTCACCATGATCGCCGGCGGTAACGACACCGTGACCGGCCTGCTCAGCGGTGCCGCCGAGCTGCTCACCACCCATCCAGGCCAGCGGCGGCTGCTGCTGTCCCGGCCAGACCTGCTACCCGCGGCAATCGAGGAGCTGCTCCGGCTGACCTCGCCAGTTCAGTGCCTGGCCCGGACCCTGGCCCGCGACACCGACATTCACGGGCACGGGATCCGCAGTGGCCGCAAGGTACTGCTGCTGTACGGGTCGGCCAACCGCGATCCTCGCGTCTTCGGCCCCGGCGCGGACGAGTTCGACGTCCTGCGCGGTTCGCGGGGCGGGGGCCATCACCTGGCCTTCGCCATCGGCCCGCACCACTGCCTGGGCGCTGCGGCCGCCCGGCTGCAGGCTCGCGTTGTCCTGCAGCAACTGCTCGCGCGCTTCCCCGGCTTCGCCGTCGACGCCGCGGCGGGCACCTTTGCCCTCGGCCATTACACCCGCCGCTACGCCACTCTCCCCTTCACGATCAGGCCGGGGACCGGGTGATGAACTGGTAGTCGCTGCTCACCCGGCCGGTTTCGTCGAGCACAGGAAACTGCATGCCCGCAGCCGCCACGGTCGCGCCGTCGATGGCCAGCATCTGCCATGGCACCGGCGCCGAACCGTGGTGCGCCGCGGTGCCGTCAGCCACTCTGAAGGTGTAGCCGTAACTGATGAACTTGTCCCAGTTGCGTGCGATCGCTGCCTCGACGCCGACGGCTGAGTGGTATTCGTTCCCTCAGCGGTCTCACCGCCGGCCGCGTTCTGGTAGCAGTAGCCTGCTCGGCGGTCGGGCCGCCGCTCGCCGGCCTGTTAACTCGCGCCGCGACCGACCTCTATGGTGTCGGCATGGCCTCATGGTGGCACCGCGACGTGATCGCGGCAGGCAAGCTACCGCTGATGCTGTGCTTTCTGGCCTTCGTCGTCACATTTGTGCTGACCCGGACGATCACCCGCATGATTCGCGACGGCCGCGGCCCATTCCGGAACCAGGTGACGGCCAGCGGGACGCACATTCATCACTCTGTCCCCGGCATCATCCTGCTGATCATCGGAGCCTTCACGGCGGTCGGCGGCCCCAGCTCGCTCGGCTGGCGCTCGTTCGCGGCGGTGGCGGTCGGTATCGGCACCTCGCTCGTCCTGGATGAGTTCGCGCTGATCCTGCATCTGCAGGACGTCTACTGGAGCGGCGAGGGCCAGCTTTCTGTCGAGGCGGTGAGCCTGACGGCCGCCTGCCTCGGGCTGGCTCTCGTCGGGTTCAGCCCATTCGGCGTGAAACACGTCGACGTTCTCGAGATGTCACTGCGCCTGACCGCAACCGGGATCCTCATCACCGACGGCGTTCTTGCCGTCATCTGCGTGCTGAAAGGCAAGTACCGGTCGGCACTGTTCGGGCTCTTCCTGCCACCCATCGGGCTGATCGGCGCGCTGCGGCTCGCGCGCCCGTCATCAGTCTGGGCCCGACATCGCTACCGGGGCAGGCGCCTGGAACGAGCTACGCGCCGCGCCGCCAACTTCGATCAGCGCTGGGCCCCGCTGCAGACCGACTGGGAAGACTTCGTCGGCGGGAAACCGTCCCAGCCCAACCCGCCGGCCAGCGGCGACGTCCAGCGCTGAACCCGCGCCGGGCCGCCACGGATGCGGTGAGCGGCGGGCTGAGGCCCGAGCGGACAGGGGCGCGTCAGCGCCCAGGCGCGTCAGCGCCGGGCGCCGCGGCCGGACCACTGCCGCGAGCCACCGTTTTGCGGGCCAGGCCGCCGAGGAATGTGGGCCCGTAAATGGCGGGCGGGCTTGCCGTTCCTGACCGCCAGTGCGCGGCCGGGACGACCCCGGGCTCTGCCAGCTCCAGCTCGCCGAACAGCGCCTCGATCTCGTCGTGGCCCCGCAGGGTGATGGATCCGGCCGAGCTGGTGGCATAGGTCTGGGCGGCCTGGGCCAGGTTCGACGCGCTCATATTGCCGGCTGTGGCGTGCGTGATGGCCAGATAGCTTCCGGCCGCCATCTGCTCGCGGAACGTCGCGGCGATCGCGGCCGCCTGGGCGTCGTCGGGGATGAAATGCAAAACGGCGAGCATGAGGATGGCCACGGGCTGAGCCAGGTCGATGAACCCCTGCTCGGCCACCCGGCGCAAGATCGCTGCGGGCTCGCGCATATCGGCCTCGATGGCGATGGTGCCAGGGACGGTCGCGAGGATCGACTGGGCGTGCGCGACGACGGCCGGATCGTTGTCGACGTAGACGACGCGAGCGGCAGGGACGAGCCGCCTGGCCACCTGGTGCACGTTTTCCCGTGTCGGCAGGCCGGCGCCGACGTCGAGGAACTGGTGGATGCCGGCCGCGGCCAGGAACCGGACAGACCGGCCGAGGAATTCGCGGTTTTCCCGGACCCGCTGCACCACTTCGGGCGCGGCCTCGGCGATTTTCGCCGCTGCCGCCCGGTCGGCAGGGAAGTTGTCCGTGCCCCCGAGGAAGTAGTCATATATCCGCGCCACATTGGGCACGTCCGGACCAACGCCGGGAGATGTCATCCCGCCGGTGTTCACCGATTCAGCCTCCCTTGACCACGCGCGGAAGCCGGACTGGGCCGGGACTAGGCCGCGCCCGCTGCAACTGCCTGCCCATGCAAGCGTCTCACCGGCCGTCCGCTAACCGGCATCAACCGGCAAATCACCCAGTCGAAAACCCCGCGCGGGCCTTCCGGCCGGCGGCGTGAGCTGGCTCCGGCGGATGACGGGAACGAGCAGGGCGCCGGTCAGTGCGAACAGTGCGGCCAGCCCAGCCCAGCCCGGCATGCCGAACCTGATCGCTGACTCGGTGATGACGACCGGCCCGATCATCATCGCTGCCGACGCGCCGCTGCCGTACACGCCCTGGTAGGCACCCGGCGCGTCCGGATCAGCAAGCTCGAAGCTGAGTGCCCAGCCCGCCGCTGAGCACAGTACCTCCCCGAGCGTCTGCGCGACGCCGGCGACGAGCAGGGCGACCACCGCGAAGGCCGGCGGCATACCGCGGGCACAGCCGTACGCCAGGCACGATGCAGCCACCAGGAAGCCAGCCAGCCGGAACCCGCGGCTGGCGCGCAACGGCTCTTCCATGCCGCGGCTTGCTCGGATCTGCAGCAGTACCACCAGGACCGTGTTGAGTATGAACAGCACCGAGACGAGGTAACGAGGGGCGGTGGTGGCCCTGACCACCCACAGCGGAACGCCGATCTCCAGGATGCAGAACTGCAGCGACATCAGCGAGTTGAGCAGCACGAAGACGAGATACCGCCGGTCCCGCCAGGGCGAGCGCGGCGGCCGGGCACCCGCCGTCCTGGCGGCCGGCGCCGGTGGCTGGACCCGCAGCCCGGACAGCAGGGCGGCGGCCACTACGAACGTAGCTGCGTCGATCGCGATGAGTGCCACGTAGGCGGCCCTCGTATCGGCCTGCAGGGCGATGGCCGCCACGCCGGAGCCGGCTCCTATGCCGACGTTGGTGACCGATCGCAGGAAAGCCTTGCCCCGCACGCGTTCGGGTCCGGCCACAGACCGGGCGATCAGGGCCGACCTGACGGCGGAGACACCGCGGTCGACGAAGCCGACCAGGCAGGCCAGCACGAGGAAAACCCAGAACGACCCGATCATCGGATAGGCGAGCATGCCCACCGCCTCGATCACGAGCAAGCCGATCATCAGCGGCTTGGCGGGCCAGCGATCGGCGATGCGCCCGAAGAGAATGCCGGCGATGACGCCGCAGCCTCCTGCGATGGTGAGGCCGAGCCCGACCTGGCCGGCCGGCAGGCCGACGACCCTGGTGAAGTACAGCACTCCGATGGTGAGGAAAAGCCCGTCGCCGAAGGTGTCGACCAGAGTGATCATGGCCAGCCGTCGCATGATCGGGCTGCCGGGCGCGATGTTCCGCCTCCGGGCGGGCGGAACGGGGCTGCTCGTCTGGTCGGCCATGGCACCAGCTCAGCGCATGCCAGGTGTCTGCCGAATTGATTTAGACTCTGGCTTAATGCTCGAATATCACCTGGATGTGGCCGCGCTCGCCGCGACCTCGTTCTCCTGCTCGCCGCTGGTCGAGACCGTCATGAGCCTGCGGCCGCGCAGGTCGCCCCGTATATTTCCCGAGCACCGGCCGTACCTGATCAAGACCGCGGCAGCCTTCAGCCAGCTGGACGGCGACCTGCTGCTGGCGCTGGTGACCAGGCGGCGCAACATCCCGGATTACCTGACGCCGAGGCCGATGAGTCCCGCGCCCAGCTTCGAGGAAGGGCTCGCGGCACTCCGGCAGACGCCGGCCCAAGCGGTTGCGGAGCAGATCCGGCTGGCCTACGCCGGGGAGACGATGCCAGCAGTCCTGGCCGACGGACTGCAGGACCCGGTACCGCTGGCCGCCCGGATCGCGGATGCCATCGAGGGGTACTGGCATTCCTGCGTCCAGCCGTACTGGGCCGTGATGGCCGGAGTGCTGGAAAGCGAGATCGGATACCGGGCCAGGCAGCTGACGGCGGGCGGGGCAAGGGAACTGTTCGCAGGCCTCGACGACCGGCTCAGCTGGGCTGACGGAGTGCTGTCGCTGAATCTGTTCGGCATGTCCGGGCGGGTGACGCTGCGGGGAGAAGGCCTGACCCTGGTGCCCAGCCTGTTTGCGCGGGGCGCCATCTGCATGATGACCCCAGGCCCGCACGATTTCATCGTCTATCCGGCCCGCGGCCGCGGCACCGCATGGACGCAGCAGCCCGGCGCCGCGGCCGATGCCGCGCTCGCGGAACTCCTCGGCCCGACCCGGGCCAGGCTGCTTGCGCTGCTCGAGACGCCGGCCAGCACTACCGAACTCGCGCGAGTTCTGCGGGTAACGCCCAGCGCGATCAGCCAGCACCTCGCCGCCCTGCACGCCTCGCGCCTGGTGACCCGCGGCCGCCATGGCCGCAGCGTGCTGTACATCCGCAGCGCCCTCGGCACTGAGCTGGTCACAGACCAGCCCGGACCGCAGCTACCCAGAGACAGTGCCCTCGGGATCGAACAGTGATCTCAAGAGATCTTCCATCTTGTCGAAGCTGTCTTCGGCGCCATCGGTCGTGGTCATGTGGTCACGGCCAGCCTTGTCGCGGAACGCCATCTTGTTCGTCAGCGTCGTCACTCCGTCAGTCTCGTGCAGGTCCATCGATTCGATGGCAGGCGCATCCGGCCACCCTTCGAACAGCCAGGTCTCGACGGTCCGGGTCGGCGGCTCGACCTCCAGGTACGTCCCGCGGAACGAGCACTCGGTTCCGTCCGGGTCGACGAAGACGATGTGATAGCTCCCCCCCACGCGCAGGTCGATCGAGCACTCCTTCATCACACACGCAAATGGAGCGAACCATTTGCCGACATGCTCGGGCTTCGTCAAGACGTCGTAGACGAGTGCGATCGGAGCGTCGAACTGACGGGTTATGACGATCTCGAGATCGTTCGGGTACTCGATGACTGCCGATCCGTGCCGATTTGGTCTCACGGCTGCCCTCCTTGTTGCTGTAGCTCTTTGAGGTAGTCATCCATCCGGTCCAGCCGCTCGTTCCACGCCCGCTCGTACTTGGCCAGCCACTCGTGCATCGGCAGAAGGCGCGCTGGTTCCACCCGGTACAGCCGGCGACGCCCGTCCGCCCGGCACCTGACCAGTCCGACCTCGCTGAGCACCCGCAGGTGTTTTGACACCTGAGGCTGGGACATCGACACGTCGTGCACGATCGCCCCGACCGCCTTCTCGCCTGCCATCAGCACGTCGAGGATCTCGCGACGGTGCGCCTCGGCAATCGCGTTGAAGACATCCGATGTCGTGGCGGAGCGGGCCATAACATGATCATATTCCGTTATCGACATATGTCAAGCCGGACCAGTTCTCCGCGTGTCCGCGGCGAGGGGTATCCGGTCTAGGCCGAGCCGTAGGGGCGGCGGGTCAGGGTCTGGTGCACCATCTCGGTCAGCGTGACGATGTCAAAGACCGGCAGGCCGACTCGTGCCTGGATCGCGTGCGCGAACGGCACGAGGTCGGTGCACTCGAGCACGAGCGCTCCGATGTCGGGATTGCCGCGGACGAGACCCGCTGCGACGCGGAGAACCTCCTGGCCCAGGCGACCGGCGTCGAGGTCGGCGCGCCGGGCCTCAAGGATCACCTCGCGGAACTCAGGCTGCCCGTCCATCCCGGCGACGCGGATCGGCACCGACTCGGCACCAACTGCGGCCAGATGACGCCGGGTGAGAGATTGCTCTCTGGCGACGAGCAGCCCGACCTTCTGATCCGGGCGCAGCATGCGATGCACCATGGGCAGTTGGATCAGGCTCGAAGAAAACAGCGGGACGCTGACCGATCCGGCCAGCTCACGCTGGAACAGGACGAGGAATCCGCACGCGCTGGTGATCGCCGCCACGCCGTCTTGTTCGAGTTCCCTTGCCGCGCTGATGAACGGCTCCAGCAGCGCCGGATCGGCCTGGCTTACCACCCGCTCCGCCGTCGCGCCCGGCACCACCTTGTAGGCAACAGGAAAGCCGAAGGTTGCCGGGTTCCTGATATGGCCGTGAATCTTCGTGAACGCAGTGTCCAGGCACAGCACGCCGATCGCGACGTCTGGCCGCTCGGTACCGGTCATGACCGGCGGCCGGCCGAGGGCTTGCCGAACCGGTCGATGCGGAACTGCGCCAGGTCCAGGTCCGCCTGCTCGCCCGCGATGGCCTGCGCGACCAGTTCCCCGCCGGCCGGGGCCAGGCCCATTCCCATCTGCCCGTGGCCGGCCGCGATGTACAGGTTGCGATACGGCTCGGCCCGGCCCAGGAACGGGAGGCTGTCTGGCGCGCACGGGCGCAGGCCGCTCCAGGTCTCGACGGTCTCGGTGCTGGTCATCCGCGGCAGGTAGGCGCGGACGATGCGGCGAACCCCGGCCATGCGCCGGGACGAGACCGCAGGGTTCATGCCGGACACCTCCATGACGCCGGCGAACCTGAGCTGGTCGCCAAGCGGCGTGACTGCCACCCTGTCCTCGGCCAGCAGGACCGGTCGCCGCGGTCCGTTGCCCGGCGCCCTGACCGTGATGCTGCAGCCCTTCACCGGCTGCAGCGTGAGCCTGACCCCCAGCATGCGCGCGCACCGCGCCGACCACGCCCCGGCCGCGATCACCACATGACCGGGCCGGAACGTCCCGCCGGTCGTCCGCACCCGATCCACCTGGCCGCCGGAACTGTCAAAGCCGGTGACCTCGGCCTGCGAGTGAATCTCTACCCCGGATTCGACGAGCAGCCGGGCAAGCTCGACGATGAACCCGGGGACGCGGACGAAGGCTCCCTCCTCGTTGTACAGGGCGCCGCGGATGGCGAAGTCGGCATCTGGTTCCAGGGAACGCAGCTCCGCCGGGGTCAGTGCGCGCAGCGGTACACCCCGGTCCGCCATGGCCGGCAGGCCGGCCCGCGCCCGCTCGAATGCCTGGTCGGTCCTGAACGCCAGCACCATGCCCGGCATCGCGAAGGTCGCGCCGAGACCGCGGTCCGCGGCCAGCTCGCGAAGCATGCTCAGGCTTCGCCGCTTCATGTCGACCAGGACGCCGAGGCGGGCCGCGGCGCTCCGGTCGGCGCATGCCCGCCGGAAATGCCACAGCCACCGGAGCTGATCGGCGTCGGCGAGTGGCCGGATGGCGACGGCGGAAGCGGGATTGAGCAGGCCGCGCAGTCCCGCGGCCAGCATGCCGGGCTCGGCCAGGGCCGCAGCCCCGTGCGTGCCGACGAATCCCGTGTTGCCGTACGAGCAGGACTGCGCGCCGCCCACGGTGCCGCGTTCCAGCACCGCGACGCTCCTGCCGCGCCGGCGCAGGTGATAGGCGCAGAAAAGGCCGGCCGCGCCGCCGCCGATGATCAGCACATCGGGATCACCGCGCATGGGCGCTAGATGCTGACGACGAAGAAATTAGTCGGCAGGTTGACCACGACCTGTTCGTAGATCTCGGCCATCAGCGCAATTCCGGGCTCGGCGAATGTCCCCGGCGGCGGGTCGGCGAAGCGGATTACCGAGCGACCGGCGTCGAAGAGCTGGGCGCCATGCCCGAAGTCGCCGATGATCGCGGTTCCGGGATCGACCAGGCGCGTGCGCACGATGAAGACGCCGTTCTGCTCCAGATCGTCCATCAGCCGGCCCTGCCCGACGAACTGGTAGTAGTCGGCCGGGTTGATGATGAGCCCGTCGGCGGTGGCGCCCATCTGCTCGACCTCGTTGCACGCGGCCAGGATGGTGGACGCGAACGGGCCCGGCGACGTCATCCTCGCGATCCCGGGGATGTTCAGCAGCCCGCCCCGGCTGCGAATGATCGTGTGATTCTCGGCCGTGCCGAGGCGGATGATCAGCCGGTAGTTGATGAAGGACTCGAAGGTCTCGGCGTCCTCCCACAGGTCCGGCGGGACCTGGACCCAGGCGGTCGTCGCGGACAGTTCCGGGACCGGCGACTTGTGGAAGTGGTGCGCGACCTCGGGTCGGAGGTCGGAATAGGTAACCTTCGGGTCATCCGGCCGCGGCGCGGTCTCATGCCAGTAATAACGGCGCGGGTCTTTCGACAGGTCGACAACCTTGAGCATATTGCGCGCCGGGTACCGCGGCTTCCGCCGCGAGCTGGTCAGCGAATCGGTGATCGTGACGTCGAACTCGACACACGTCTCAAGGCCGCTGGTGGCACATGCCTCGGCGAATATCCGGCCCGGCGACATCTGCTGCTGTCGCTCGGCGACCACTTCCGCCATCGTTCGTTTGACCGCGGCCGTCTGCTGCATGACGTTTCCCCTCTAGGCTATGCGCCGGCGTTGTCTGGCTTGCGAGCGACGATCATTCCCCAGCCGAATTCGCCACGATCGATGGCCGCCTGGATCTCGCCGCATGATTGCGCGAAGGTGAGCATCCACTCACGCGCGGCAGAATCTTGTGTCGTGTCGGCACGCTCGCGCGCGGTCACGCCGAGAACCCGATAGGTCTGCCGGATGTGGTCCTGCAGGTCATCGGCGAGGCTGATCTCGAAGCCGGCCTCTTCCAGCGCGGCCTGGTATCCGGCGAGCGAATAGCCGCCGCTCCATCGCACCCGGTCGTACACGTGTTTTCTGGCGCGTTCCCCGATATCGGCGACGGGCTGAAGGAAGTCCGAGAACGCGAATATCCCGCCTGGCCTGAGCACGCGATAGATCTCCGCGTGACTGCGGGCCTTGTCGGGCACCAGGAAGAGCGCGTCCTGGCTGACGACATGGCTGAAGGTGGCGGGCTCGTAGGGCAGCCGCGTCGCCGAGCCATGCCGGAAGGCGACGCGACCCTGCTGGCCGGGGCTGACCGCGGCGAGTCGCTGCCGGGCGAACTTGACCCGTTCCTCGCTCAGATCCACGCCCTCGCCACGGCAGCCGGCGTGACCCGCCAGATAGGTCAGGAAGTTGCCGCAGCCGCAGCCCACATCGAGCACATAAGACGAGCCGCCGATCCCGGCCCGCGCGGCCAGCATCGCCGAGGTCCGCTCGGCTGCCGCCGGATAGTTGCTGTCGGCGTCGCCAGAGAAATAACCGGTGTGCAGGACACCGTCGCTATCCCAGAATCCCAGATAGTTCGGCAGCGTCTCATCGAAGAAGTCTTCAACGTCCTGTTCGGTATAGGCGTGTGTCATGTGTAGGTGTCCCTCGGGGCGTTGGTGAAGTGAGGCAGTGCCGGTCCCATGACGCTGGCGCCCCCGTCAATCAGGTGCACGCCGCCGGTGACGAACGACGCGCGCTCGCTAGCCAGGAACACCGCCACCGCCGCGAATTCCTCCGGTCGCGCTATCCGGCCGACGGCGTTGTGCTGACCCATCCTGCGCAGCTGGGCCTCGGCGTCGCCTTCGGCCGGCGCGAGCGCTGCCAGCCGCGCTGCCGCCCGTTCCACCATCTGGGTGCGGGTCGCGCTGGGCGCGAGCACGTTGACGGTGATGCCGTCGCGGCCGAGTTCCGCCGCGGCCGCCTGGGCGAATCGCACGAGGGCGGCGCGCCCCATGCCGGACAGGGTCAGTGACGGGATCGGAACGCTCGCGGTCTCCGACGCCACGAACAGCAGCCGGCCCCACTGCGCGGCACGGAGGTGGGGCAACGCCGCCAGCGCAAGGCCCACCGGCGGGAAGACCACCGAGCCGACGGACTCCTTGTAGTCGTCGAGGTCGAACTGCCAGGCCAGGCCGGCGGGCGGGCTGCCGCCGCTGACCACGACTATGTGCAGCGCGCCGAAGTCGGCCGCCACCTCGTCCACCCACCCGCGCGCCGCGTCCTGGTCCGAGATGTCGACGCTGCTCGTGCACACCCGGCCGCGCGCCACCTCCTTCAGGCCGCGCTCGGCGGCAGCGAGCCGCTCGCGATCCCGAGCGCCGATTGCGACGTGCGCGCCCTCGGCCGCCAGCTCGGTGGCCACCGCCAGGCCGAGGCCGCTGGAGCCGCCCGCGATGAGCGCTACCTTGTTGTGCAGACCTAGATCCAACCGAGAGCTCCTTAATGTCGAGAGCTTGGCTCTGCGGCGGTCCTTGCGGCGGCTTCTGGCCGCCATGGCGTTGTCCGGAACGTGCCGGCGACGTGGTAGCCGTACCGGTGGAATAGCGGCCAGGACAGGGTCACAGCCGTCAGCTTTGACCGGGCCGGCAGGCCGTGCCACGACTCGTCCCGGTCACGGATGACCGTGGGCCCCGACCAGAACCGATCCGGGTTGCCGGTCACGGTGTGATTGGTGCGAAGCTCGACGGTCCGGCCTTGCATCGGATTGGCGGCGGTTTCCGCACCGCACAACCGCAGCATCGCGTCGATCGCACCCGCTGGATGGGCGATGAAGTCCTCGTAGCGGATGAACAGCGAGCGATCCGGGTGGCGCCGGGTGACAGCGAGCGCAGCGCGGTTAAAGCCGTGCCAGTAGGCCGTGCTCTGCCAGGACGGCATCACGTAGGCGTACTGCTTTTGCCGGCTCCATGACTGAGCGGTCGCCCTCGGATCGCGAACGAGATGAACGTAGTAAGGGATGATCCCGTCCAGGTATGGAAGCAGCGCCGCCTCGGCCGGGAGCTTGTTCGTATCGACGATCACACTCGCGCTGGTTCGCGCCGCGGTGGCGTGGTAGACCTCGGTCATCAAGGCGGCATGCTGGCGAATCTGCTCGCCAGCCAGTTCGTGACGCAGCACCCGCCAGGTGTGCCGCGTCCGCACGCAGGCCTGCTGGCGGCCAATCACGGTATCGGCGAACTCGGCCGCGCTAACGCCGGCCGGCCGGCCGACTCGCAGAATCTGCGACCAGACCGGGCACCGTACAAGCTCGGTGCCGCAGCCGCAGAGGTTGTTCGAGCCCCGGCCGGCCGCGTTCATCCACAGGAAGTGCAGCTCGCCCACGTGGAAGAGGCCGGGGATCTCACCCAGGATATTGCCGATGATCGTGCTGCCGTTCCTGCACCAGCCAGTGATGCAGAGAACTTTCAGCGGTGGTCTGCTCATGGCGTCAGCGCAGAGCCGCCGTCGGCTCGCTCGGCCGCCGGTTCTGTCGCCGGCTGGCCGCGGCTACCTTGCGAACTGCCTGCACCAGCTGATCGCAGTCCGCTGCGGACAGGGTCGACGACAGCGGGATGTCGACGGCCTGATCCAGGTGCCGCGAGGTGTTCGGCAGCAGTGCCTTGATGGCCCCGACGTCCGCAGTGCCGAACATGAACCGCCAGTTCCAGAACACCCGGACGTTGCAGTCCTGCGACGAGCCGAAGCAGCGCGCATCGATACCTTCGCGGCACAGTGCGCGCGCAAACCATTCCGCGTCTCCGCACAGGACCCGGAAGATGAGCGCCTCGCCTAGATAGGCGCCCGGCGCTACCGGCTGCCGGACGGCGATCTCGCTGACGTTCTGCAGCGCCGCGGCTACGTGTTCGTAGTTGGCCCGGAAGTTTTCCAGGCGGACCGGCAGCCGAGCCATCTCCGCGCGCAGCAGAGCGGCGCGTATCTCATCCATGCGGAAACTGAATAGCGGAAGGTCGAGATCGGTAGGAACCGGTGGCTGGGCATCAGGGAAATGCTGCCTGAAACGTCCCTCGTAGGCCCCGGAAAGCACAACGGCACGCGCGAAGAGTGCGCCGTCATTAGTTATGAGGAATCCGCCTTCACCGCTGTTCAGTGATTTGTCCGATTGCGTGCTGAAGGCCCCGGCCAGGCCAAACGTGCCGAGCTTGCGGCCATTCAACTCGGCACCTAGCGCGGGCACGGCGTCCTCGATGACGGGCACGCCCATGTCCGCGGCCAGG
Organism: Streptosporangiaceae bacterium; assembly: GCA_030038495.1. GTDB lineage: Bacteria > Actinomycetota > Actinomycetes > Streptosporangiales > Streptosporangiaceae > JAJYUU01. The sequence goes on along the minus strand of JASHOV010000117.1, from coordinate 42,632 downwards.
CTGGTCAGTGCCTCCATGTCGGCCGCGAAGCCGCGCATGTGCACGACCAGGATCGCCTTGATGTCAGGGGTCCAGCGGCGGCGCAGATCGGCCAGATCCAGGTGCAGGTTCTCGTCAACTTCGATGAGCACGGGCTTGCATCCAGCGAGAATGACCGCGCTGGGCGTGGCGACGAAGGTGAATCCGGGTAATGCGATCGCCGAGCCCGCCGGTATCCCGGCCGCGATGATCGCGAGGGCCAGAGCCGTGGTGCCGCTTGACGTAGCCAGCGCGTGGGCGGTCCCGAAGTACTGGCACAGCTCGGCCTCGAGCCGGCCGCATTCGGTCTCGTGCATCGGCCGCCAGTCGTAGCGGAAATAAAGATGGCTGCGGATAGCGCGGATCGCGGCTTCCTCGTCCTCGGCGTGCACGAAGACGGCGCCCTTGTCATACGTGGGCCAGGGCGCGCGCCGCACCGGGCTGCCACCAAAGATTGCGAGCCGAGCGTCATCAGCGTCCCCGATCTGCGGGAATCGCTGGGGCGGAAGCAAAGCCTCGTTACCCAGAGTCAACGTCCGAACTCCTCACCATTGATGGATTCCGAGCGGATCATCACGGTCTTACCAATCTCAGTGTGATCCTCAGCATATGTCAAGCACTAGTCGCGTAACGGAAGTGACATTGACTCACTCTGATCACTTCCGTTACGTACGGTAAAGCTAGTCACAAGCGCGACAAACGCCAGCACGGCCAGCAAGGTCCAGGCGATGTGGTAAGCGTGCAGGGTGCTGGTGCCATCGGGCACCGCCGAGAGGATCAGCGCGAGTGCCGCCAGGCTAACGACAGCTCCGGCAGCCCGCGCGATCGCCGAGATCGACGTGCCCGATGCAAGCCGGGCGGCGGGTACCTCGCTGAGGGCCGCGGCGCTGAGCGACGTGACCAGCAGGCCGACGGCCGCGCCGCTGCCGAGCACAGCCGGGAAGATCACTGCCCAGTACCCGGCATGATTGCCGGTCGCCAGGGCGAAGGCGAGCGTGCTGGCGGCGAGCAAAGCCGCGCCTGGCACGGCCACGGCGCGCGGTCCGTACCGGCTGGACAGCCGCCCGCCGGCCAGCGCCGCGAGGCCCTGGACCAGCGGCCCTGGAGTGACAGCCAGGCCGGCCCGCGCCTCCGAGTAGCGCCATACTTCGGTCAGGAACAAGACAGCGGCGGCCGGCAGCGCATACATGACCAGCCCGGTCGCCAGCATCACCGCGCTCGCGCGCCGCATTGTCCGGATTCTGAGCAGGCCGAGATCGATGAGGGGCGCCGGTATGGACAGCGAACGGCGGACAAAGGCCACCCCGAGCAGCAGGCCGACGACGAGCGTGAGGTCGGTGCGCCAGCTGAGGGGTCCCCACGCGTGGCTTTGCACGATCGCCAGCGACGTCAGGGCGATGGCCGGCGCGAGCAGCAGCACGCCGAGCAGATCAGGAGCGGCGGAGCCTTGCGCCTTCGGGCGGTCGCGGTCGAGTGCCCAGGCCGCGCCCGCGAAACTGACCAGCCCGATCGGCAGTTGCAGCAGAAACACGGCGCGCCAGCCCACCGCCGACACCAGCACGCCTCCCAGCGACGGCCCGGCGGCTATCGCCGCGGACTGGGTCGCGCTCCACAGCCCGATCGCGTAGCCGCGCCGCTCCGCGGTGAAATGCGGCAGGATGAGCGGCAGTGCGAGCGGCGTGATCGTTCCTCCGGCCGCTCCCTGGACCAGCCTGGCGGCGATCAGCGTGGCCGCCGAGGGCGCGGCCGCGCAGCCGAGGGCACTGACCGAGAACGCGCCCAGGCCGAACAGGAAGACGCGACGACGGCCAAACATGTCGGCCAGGCCGCCAGCAGGCAGCAGCGCCGCGGTGAAGGTGATCGTGTATCCGTTGAATACCCAGGAGATCTCGGCGATACCCGCGTCCCTGAAGCTGCGCAGCATGTCGGGGACGGCGACGGTCACGATGTAGAAATCGATCGCCGCAAGGAACACGCCGGCGCAGATAGCGCTGAGCACCTGCCAGCGCCGCCGCGCCACGGATCAGGCCCCGCCGAAGCGCTCGCGCAACTCGGTCTTCCGTACCTTTCCTGTAATCGTCTTCGGCAACACGTCCACGACCTCGAGCCGTTCCGGCCAGAACAACTGCGCAACCCCCGCGGTCTCCAGGTGCGCACGCAGCGAACCGAGCCCGGGCGAGTCGCCGACCGGGGTAATGACAGCGCAGACCAGTTCATCGATGCCGCGGTCGGGCACGCCGATGAGCGCTACCTCCCTGACGCTCGGATGCCGCGCCAGGATGCCCTCGACCTCAGCCACCGGCACGTTGACGCCCTCATGTATGACGACGTCCTTGACCCGGCCGCTGATCCTGATGCCGCCGCGGCCGTCGTCGCGGGCCAGGTCACCGGTGTCAAACCAGCCATCTTCATCGAGCGCAGCCGCGTACAGTTCGTCGCGTCCGAAATAGCCGAGGCACTGGTTCGCCCCGCGCACCCACAGTCGGCCCGATCCGTCGCTGCTGCCGCCGACCGCCGAGGGATCGATGCGCAACTCCATGCTGTCAATCACGCTGCCGTCGCTGTGCGCGGCCCAGCCGACCGGGTCAGACGACCGGGTTATCGTGACCGTGCCGTTCTCGGTCATGCCCCAGAGCGCGAACACCCTGGCGCCCAGTACCTCAGACACCTGCTCGACCACGTGCGGCGGAATGGGCGCGGACCCGGTGACGATGCTGGCAAGTCGGCTCACATCACGCGGCGCCGCACGCTGCGCGGTGATCAGGTCGGCAAGGATATGCGGCCCGCCGTAAAAGGTCGTCACGCCGTGCTGTTCGGCTAGGTCGAGGTGGACGTCCACGTCCCAGACGTCCTGCACCAGCGCCCGGCAGCCCAGCATGATCGGGAGCAGCATGCCCAGCACGAAGCCGGTGTAGTGGGTGGCCGCGTGCGCCACGAAGATCACCGACGAACCGTCCAGGCCGAGCGGGCGCGCATACGCGCGGCATCCCGCGTAGAGGGTGTTCTGGCTGTGCACCACTCCCTTGGTCTCGCCGGTCGTGCCAGAGGTGAACAAGATCAGGAACGGCTCGTCCGGCCCTAGCTCGCGAACCTCGTTATCGTCCGGGCCGGGAGCGGCATCGGCGGGAGCCGCCGGCTCGGCCGCCGGTGCCGCGCGAAAGACGTCTGCGAAGTCCAGCGTCCCGGCCGGGCGTGCGATGCCGGGCACCGTGTCGGCGACGACGACGTGCTCGAGCGATGGCAGCTGTAGCGCCAGATCGGCCACGATGTCTGCCAGCCGTACCCCGCCCCACTCGGTCACTGTTATGCAGACACGAGCGCCCGTCAGCCGCAGGATGTGCTCCAGCTCGTAGCGCCGGTAGATGGGCAGGAGTAAACACAGGCGCGCGCCAACCTGCGCACAGGCCAGGCCGAGCGGCGCGACCTGCCACCAGCTCGGCAGCTGCACGCCCACCACGTCACCGGTCCCGACGCCGAGGCGGACCAGGGCCGACGCGAAGCCATCGGTGAGGCTGGCGAGTTCGGCGAAGCTCACGACTCGGGTCTGCGCGTCCTGCTCCCGGTACGCGATCAGCGCCGGCTTCTCCGGGACCTCCTTGGCATCGCGCCGCAGGTCATCAAGGAAGGTCTCATTCCGCCACCACCCATTCTCGCGATACCCCGATGCATCGCCTGTCACGTCCGTCTCACCACCTACGACACACAAACGGAAGCTTCACCCGTTAACCGGCATGTTCCTGTTAATAGTGCAGATCGGGACGCGGGCCGTCAATGACTGGCCGCTGAGGGCGCTGGCCGCAGCCGCCAGGTCATGATCTCGTTAGCGGGAAGGGTTAGGGGCCCGACAGGCCCCTAACCCTTCCCGCTAATCCTCTCAGGCCAAATTGACCGATTTGCGCGCCGTGGACAAGGGTCGTCGAACCTCGCCATCACGGCTAACGACACCCCGCAAAACAGGCCTCCGCCCGGGCGCGATGATCTTGACGAGGACGGTACTCCTCGCGCTCCGGCCGGGTTCATGCGCTAGCAAGATCGGCGAGGCGGGATGAGCCACAGCGGGTCCTTCATGACTGCGGCGGCGGCGCTTGCCCGTCTTGACAACTCTAGCGGGGCTATCTAAAGTCTTAGTGCCTTAGTACTTTGAGGAAGGCGACGTGATCAGTTTCCGTATTGACACCCGCTCCGTGGTGCCGCCGTTCCTGCAGATCGTGCAGCAGGTACGGCAGGCGCTCCGGATGGGGGTGCTCGAGGTGGGCGACAAGCTCCCCACGGTGCGCGAAGTGGTCGCGGTGACGGCGGTCAATCCCAACACGGTGCTCAAGGCCTACCGCGAGCTGGAACGGGACGGCCTGGTCGAGCCGCGGGCCGGCCATGGCACGTTCGTGGTGGGCCGCCCGTCCGGTCCGCCGCCCGGCACGCATTCACGGCTGGCCCGCAGCCTGGCGCACTGGGTGCGCGGCGCCCGCGAGGCCGGGCTGGATGACGAGTCGATCGAGTCGCTGTTGCGCGTCACGCTGCAGGCAGCGGACGTGGAGGAGATCGCGTGACGGACCCACAGGACGCAGCCCCGCCAGTGATCGAGACCCGCGGGCTGTCCAAGCGCTACCGCAAGGTCACCGCCCTCACCGAGTGCACCATCTCCGTGCCCGAGGGCCGGATATCCGGGCTGATCGGCCCCAACGGCGCAGGCAAGACCACGCTGCTGCGAGTGCTCGCTGGGCTGGCCAGGCCGAGCGGCGGCGAGGTCGCGGTGCTCGGCGGCTCGCCGCGGCAGGACCCGGCGTTCCTGGCCGAGATTGGCTTCCTGGCCCAGGAGATTCCGCTGTACCGGCGGCTGTCCGCCGAGGATCACATCGCGATCGGCGCGCACCTCAACCCCCGCTGGGACGCCGCCTCGGTGCGGCAGCGGCTGAACGGCCTGAACATCCCGCTGGACCAGGCGGTGGGCACGCTGTCCGGGGGCCAGCGTGCCCAGGTGGCACTGTCGCTGACGCTGGCCAAACGACCTCGGCTGCTGCTGCTGGACGAGCCCGTCGCGGCGCTCGATCCGCTCGCCCGGCGGCAGTTTCTGGCCACCCTGGCCGAAGCGGTGGCCGCCGGAGGCCTGACCGTCGTGCTGTCCTCGCACATGGTCGCCGACCTGGAACGGATCTGCGACCACCTCATCCTGCTGGCAGCATCCCGGGTTCAGCTGTGCGGCGACATCGACACGGTGCTGGCCGAGCATCGCGTCCTGGTCGGCCCGCGCAAGGACACGACGGCGATCGAGCGGGACCATACGCTCGTGCAGGCCACCCACACGGCCCGGCAGAGCACCCTGCTGATCCGCGGCGCCGGGCCGGTCATCGACCCCGCCTGGGAAGCGGCCGACGTCGGCCTCGAAGAACTGGTACTGGGTTACCTCGGGCAGGACGCCCCGCCAGCGCTAGCCCATCTCACCGCGGTTGGAGAAGATCAATGACCTGGCTTGCCTGGCGCCAGCACCGCAACCAGGCCTACCTCGCCGCCGCCGCGCTGGCTATGTTCGCGGTCTTGGTATTTATCACGGGCCGGCAGATGGCGTCGCAGTACCAGTCCGCCCTCACCTCGTGCACCCTCAGCCATAGCTGCGGCAGCCTCACGCTGACTCTGGGCACCCCGCTGTTGTCCTTGCTGATCATGCTGACTGTGGTGGTGCCGTGCCTGCTCGGAGTGTTCTGGGGCGGCCCGCTGATAGCCAGGGAATTCGAAACCGGCACCAGCCAGTTCGCCTGGACGCAGAGCATCACCCGCAGCCGCTGGCTCACCGTCAAGGTCGGCTGGGCACTGCTCGCCGCTGCCGCCTGGGGCGGCGCCGTCTCGGCCCTCGTCACCTGGTGGTCCGGCCCGGTGAACGCCCTCAACCAGCAGATTTTCCAACCCAGCCAGTTCGACATCCAGGGCATCGTTCCCGTCGGCTACGCGGTGTTCGCGGTCGCCCTTGGCATCGCCGCCGGCGCACTGATCCGCCGGACTCTGCCCGCGATGGCCGTCACCATCGGCGTCTTCGCCTTCGTGCGGCTGGTGATCGGCCAGGACCTCCGCTCGCACTACATGTCGGCGCTCACCGTCATCAACACATTCGGCCACCGCATGAAGCCGTTGCCGACGGGGTCCTACTGGCTGATCTCGCAGGGTCTCGTCGGCCCGGGCGGCCGGCTGCTGAGCACCCCGGCCCTCGGATCCGGCATCGCCGTCAACGGCGTACCTGTGAGCGAGATGCCGCTCGCGTGCCAGCCGCTGGCCTTCCAGGGTCCGGTCAAATTGATTTCCTGCCTGTCTGCTCACGGATACCGCGGGTTTTTCACCAGCTACCAGCCGGCCAGCCGGTACTGGGCGTTCCAGGGCATCGAGACCGGCGTCTTCGTGCTCCTCGCCGCCGCCCTCATCGCCGTCACCGCGATCGTGGTCCTCCGCCGCGACGCTTAGCAGCGGGCGGATCCCCCATCGAGCAATCTCAGGGTCATACCCCAGGACACCGCGCCGAAGGAGTACGAGCCATGGACACGGCCGACAGGGCCTACTACCCGCCCGGCGACCTCCGGGTATCCGACGCCGACCGGGACCGGGCGCTCTCGGAGCTGAGCGATGCCTTCCAGGCCGGCCGGATCACAGCCGACGAACTCGACCACAGATCCGGGCAGGTTCTAGGCGCCCGCACCGGAAGAGAACTGACCGCCCCGCTCGCCGACCTGCCATTTGATCCCGCTCCCGCGGCATGCGCCACTGACCTGGAACGTGCCCGTCGCGTCCGCACTGCCCGGATCTCCTTCGCCGCCGCCGTCGCCGCCTTCTGCTTCGCCACCGACGCCGTGGGCAACGCCCTGAACCACGGCCCCAGCCGTCAGCAGCTCGAGCTCCTGCGGGCAACCGCTGCCCGCCAGGGCCTGCCGGTCCCGCCGGCGATCCCCTCAAGCCCTGGCTTCGACTGGGCCGGCGTGATGACACCAGGGGCAATCGCTGTACTGCTCGTCGTCCTGATCGTCTGCGGCCGACCTCGTCGTGCCAGTGCGGGACGCGGCGCGCCAGTTGCCGCTCAGAACCCGTAGAAGGTGCGGAGGCCGCCGAGCACGAGTTGTGCCCCGATAGTGGCCAGCAGCAACCCGCCGACGCGGGCCAGCATCGCGGCTGCGGCCGGCGTGAGCTTCTCGAAGGCGGCTCCGAGGTAGGCGAAGCCGACGTACACGAGCGCGCAGGCAAAGGCCACGGCCACGACGGCGGCGGCCAGGCTGGTCCAGGAGCCGCGGTACGAGGCCACCGTGATCACGGTCGCGATCGCGCCAGGCCCGGCCATGAGCGGCGTCGTGAGCGGCATGATGAGGCCGTCGGCCTCCGCCGGCTCGTCCCTGGCCTCACCCGATCCCTGCGCGCGGCTTGACGTCCCGCCGTAGAGCATCTCGAACCCCATACCAGCGACCACCAGGCCGCCGATCACCCCGAACGCGCCCAGGTTGATGCCGATGACCTGCAGCAACTCCTTTCCGACCAGGGCAGAGACGCCGAGGATCGCTAACGCGACGACGGCAACGCGGGCGGCGGCCTTCCGCCGGTCCAGGCCACGGCGGGTGATGACTGAATTGAAAATCATGATCTTCACCGGATCGACGGGATTCACGATGATGACCACCGCGATGACCGCCTGCAGGTAGACGTCGAGAGTACTCAGCCTCACGGCGGCGACCGTATCGCACCGCCTCGGGCCTTGCCGCCCAGCCACGCCGCAGGCGGGGAGCACTCGCTCAGCTCTTCGCGTGGTCAGTTGGACTGGTCTCGCGCTCGCCGCAGCCGCGGCAGTCACCGCGCCCACGACGTCCTGACCTGGAGCGCGTCACACTTTGGTCGTGCCCTCGTTTTCCCAGTCGTGAGCGCGAACTTCGAGGAGGGAGCTGTCGCGGTGGAGGGAGCTGTCACCGTGCAGGGAGCTGTCGCGGTCGACCGATGCTGCGTGCAAGCAGGCGACCTTGACAAGTCCGCCCGGCGTGAGCTCGAACTGCTCCGCGCTGCCCGTGCTGGCGACGAGCAGGCGCTTGGAGAGTTGTGCCAGCTCTGCTGGCGACCCGTATACCGCTCTCTGGCGCGCTGTACATCCGATCCGGCAGAAGCCGAGGACATGACGCAGGAGGTGTTCCTGCGTGCACTGCGATCTTTGCCCCGCTTCGAGGACCGGGGGCTGCCATTCACCGTGTACCTGCTGCGGATAGCCGCCAACCTGGCGCGCGATCGCCGGCGATCGCTGCCCACCCGTGCCGTGGTCACCGCTGACGTGCCCGAGGGATCGGCGCCAGCTGAGGCAGCGGAGGAGGTTGCCGTCCGGAACGAGCGCCGGCGCGCTCTCATCGGCGCGCTCGATCGGCTGAGCCCGGACCACCGGGCGGTGCTCCGGATGCGGATCCTCGAAGGCCGCTCGACCCGCGAGGTCGCCGCGCTCACGCATCGCAACGAGCCCGCCGTTCGCCAGCTGCAGGTACGGGCGCTGGCGGCGCTGCGTCTGGAACTGTCGAGGGGAGACGAGGGATGAACGAGATCGATCTTGAGCACGCAGATCTGGTCGAAGAACTGGCCGCACTCACCGCGGTCGAATGGCCACCGGACGAGGCCGGCGACCGGATTACCCGTTCCGTCCGTGAGTGCTGGAGCTCGCAGCAGGGCAAGGTCGGTCGACAGCCAATGAGCATGCGGCTCGCGCCGCGCCGCCGCCGGGCGATGCGGACCCGTCGGTTCCGGCTCGGCGCCCTGGCCGGCTCCGGCGCGGCGCTACTGGTGCTCACCCTGGTCTTGTTGACGGTCGTCACGGCGCAGCGCTCGTCAAGCAAAGCACCCACCACGACCGGCCCGCGAACCGCCCTCGCCGGCCGCGGGTCGCGCCCGTCGATGAACTGGCAGCTGGTCAGCGACACGAGCAGCCCCTGGCGCACTGTCGGGACGAAGAGTCGACCGGTGTTTTACCTGAGCTGCCCATCAGACAACACCTGCTACACATTCGGCCAGGTCGCGCCCGCCGCGGCCGGATCACAGATCGTCATGCAGCTGGCAGTCACCAACGACGGCGGCAGCAGCTGGCGCAACATCACCCTGCCGACCCAGATCGGGGTGGACGCCGGCTTCTCGTGCGCCAGCGCCGACACCTGTGCGGTGCTGGGCCTCGATCTCGCCGACGACCCCGTTTTCCTCGAAACCACCGACGGGGGCCAGACATGGTCCACGCACGCCGGACCCCCCGAGGTCACGAACACAATGGTCAACACGATCATCGACTGCTTGTCGGCGAAAACCTGCCTGGCGGTGGTATCCGGCAAGAAAGGCACTGGGCCGAGGGCCGCCGCGCTCAAGACGTCCGACGGCGGGGCGAGCTGGTCGGACGCCGCGCTCCCGGCGTCGTTCGCTCCGTTCGCAGCGCACTGCCTGTCCGGTGGGACCTGCGTCGTGACCGGCTTCGACAGTGCGACACCAGACGACAGCGGGGCCGCCCTCTACAGCACCGATGGCGGTGCAACGTGGTCGCCGGCGACCGTGCCGCCCGGCACCGGCATCCTGAGGAGGTTGTCCTGCGCCGACGCGACTGATTGCCTCACGACCTCGATCCCCGACGGGACAACAGGGCAGAGGACCGTCCTGCGTTCCGCCGATGGCGGCGCCACCTGGACCGACGTTGCGGCGACCGGGCTGCCGGACGCGCGGGTGACCGACATCTCGTGCCCGGCCAGCACCGAATGCTGGGCATCCGGGCTGATCGTTCCACCGGGTTCGGGAGGCGCCCTCCCAGTGAGCAAGCTGCGGGGGCTGCTGGCCTTGTCGGCGGATCAGGGACAGTCGTGGCAGCCTGCGCAGCTTCCCGAGGGCGTCTGGGCAGTCCTGAGCGTCTCCTGCCCCAGCACGAACACCTGCTACGCCTTCAGCGTCGCGCACGCCGGGAGGGCGGTTTTCAGCCTGCTCACGAACAGCTCCAGCTAGGCCTGGTTGAGGAGGCTGTGATGAGCAGCAAGACCGGCGATGACTGGAGCCCGCGGCAGCGCTCGGTGAAGCGCCCGGTCCTGATCGCGGCGGCCGCTGCGGCCGCTGCCGCGGCCTGGTGGTGGACCGACTCGGCCCCCTACCCGTACGCGCAGCACTGGCTGCTGGACCTGCCGCTGCCGTTCCTGACCAACCGCCGGCTCGACGCGCTGCTGGCCGTCCGGCCGGGAGAACGGGTCCTGGAGGTAGGGCCGGGCACCGGCCTGCAGGCCCTGCACGTCGCCGGCGGGCTGGGCGCCGGAGGGCGGCTCGACATCGTGGACATCCAGCAGCCGATGCTCGATCACGTCATGCGCCGCGCGGCGGCCACGAAGATCAGCCCGATCGTCCCGGCCCGGGCAGACGCGCGGGACCTGCCGTTTGAGGACGGCAGCTTCGACGCCGCCTACCTGGTGACGGCCCTGGGTGAGATTCCCGACCCCGGGGCGGCGATGCGGGAGATCCGCCGTGTCCTGAAGCCCGGCGGGCGGCTGGTCGTCGGGGAGTTCGCCGACCGGCACTACGTACCGCTGGTGACCTTGCTGGGGTACGCCAACGCCGCGGGGCTGCGGCCCTCGGCCCGGCTCGGGCCGCCGCTGGCATACTTCGCTAGGTTCGAGCCCCCTTCCGGCGATGCCATATGAGGGCCAATCGCCGTCCACAATGCCATCGCCCGCCGCGGACCGGCGATATAGCGCACATTCGGTACCCCAGACGGCGGCGCCCGAGGCGGCGCACCACAGTCTCTGCCGCCTCAGGGCTGGCTTGAGGACCTGAGCGCGGCCTGGTCGGGTAGGTCGGGTGGTGTCATGGCCGCGAGGATGGCCCGGGCTATCATCGGCGAAGAGATGGCTGAGCAACGGGGCGGGCGTGACGGGCCGGCGGCTCCTGGCCTGTTCGGGTTCGAGAGCAAGCTGGCCGGGGATGGGACCCAACCGGGCTACGCGCCTGACCTGGTGTCGCAGGTCCCTGAACTGGTTCCCTACTTGCTGCCGTTTCAGCGCGTCGCGTACGTACACGACATCGGGCCGCTGTTGCGAGCGCATCCCGTCGCTCGCGGTCATCCGTCGTCTTCCCGTGCGCTGCTGCGGCTGATGGGCGTTTCCCGGCTTGACGAGATCGGCGCAAGCGGCCCGGGTAATGCTGCGCTGCCGCTGCCCGAGCACCGCGATATCCCGGAGTTCACGCTGCTGGATGCGCTGGTCGGCCGTGATGCGCTGCATATGGGATGGTATCTGTACGACAGCTTTCCCGAGTTGCTGAGGACGACTCTTCGCACGCTCGCCCAGTTGCAGGGCGTTACCTATAACGCGGCGAAGGAGGAAGAGCCCGGACGGATCATTCACTGGGCACCGGACCCGGCCGGATCGGTTGCGCGGAGCATTACGGCGGTCAATCACTGGGAGTGGCCGCACTACGGTTCGATCGACAGTACGCCGATGTTCATCCGGGGCGTACTGCGTGTCCTCGATGACGATCCCGGCTTCGCCGACGTGGCCTATCGGGGCTTGGATCACCAGACGCACACGATGGGACACGCGCTGGCGGCGGCGGCGGCGTGGTTTGACTCGCGCCTGCAAGCCAGCCCTGAGGGGCTGCTGGAGTTCCGGATGTCGCAGGAACGCGGGATCTGGAACCAGGCGTGGAAGGACACTCCCGAGGCTTATGTGCATGCCGACGGCAGCTATGCGAATCACCGTGCGGGAATCGCCTCGATCGAGGTGCAGGCCCTGGCGTTTGACACGCTGCTCGACCTCGCTCAGTACTACAACGGCCGCCTTGCCGCGCAGGAGCGGCCTTCGCCGAGCTCTGGTCTGCGGCTGCGGATGGAGTCGGCGCTGTCGCGGGCCGGTCACCTGAAGGGTGTGGTTCTGGACCGGTTCTGGCTGGAGGATGACCAGGGCGGGTACTTTGCGCTGGCCACCGATCGCGATGAGCACGGCAACCTGCGGCCTCTCGCGGTCAGGACCTCCAACATGGGACACGCCCTGCACTTGCTGGACGGCGATGATCCGGCGCAGGAAAGCATGCGGTCGGCGCTCATCGAGACGCTGTTTGCCGATGATCTGCTGGACCGCAACGGCGTGCGGACGTTGTCGGACCGCGAGGTCAGGTTCGTGCCGTTCTCCTACCACTGCGGCAGCGTCTGGCCGTGGGATAACCGCGCGGTCGCCAGCGAGCTGCGCTCTGCGGGGTATCACGGCCTGGCCCATGACCTGGAGCGGCGCATCTGGCGCGTCGTGGAAACGCTCGGCTACTTCGCGGAGTTCGTGCCCGGCGACAATGCGGTCTCGCCGGAAGACCTCACCGTCACCAAGGTCGTCGACGTTTACGACGGCAAGCGTGGCCACTTTAGCGACTTCTACAGGATCGAGAAGCCGGCCCAGGAGATACAGGCGTGGACCGTGGAAGCGATCAGGGCGGTCAAGCGGGGGAACCGCCCGCTGCGCCCGCAGCTGTCCCTGCCGACTTCCGCCGCCGATGAAGGCAAGCGCGACTTCGAACGCCGGGTACTGAGCCAGGTCCGATTCCCGCACCCATGAGCAGACCGGCGGCCGGCGCGCATGGCCGGGCCGACGGGTCAGAACAGCGCCCGCAGCTTGCCCGCTGTCGCCGTGCCGACCTCGGCGGCATCACCGCCTGCGAGAAGGGCCATTTCTGCCGCGCCGAGCAGCGTCCACACATCCCTCATCCGGGGGAACGCGGGCATCGGCGGGGCGGCAGCGCACAAGGTGTGGAACTCCGCGATCGCCGGGTCGCACTCGTCAGACAGCTCGAGCGGGACGACATGCGCCATCCTGCCGAACTGTTCCGCCACCTCCATCCGGGTCAGGTAATCGGGCACCAGATCGCTGGCCACGACTTTGTTCCTTCCGTGCCGCGCGACGTAGAAGCCGTTGACGGCCAGGAACGGCCGGCTCGGCGGGCCGCCGCGGAACGGAGGCACCGCGCTGACCGCGAAGTTGACCTTGGCCCGTCGAGCCGGGACTACCACACCCGAGGCGGCGAGCAGGAACGCAGCCTGCCGCTTCTGGAGGGCCTCGAACGTCTGCAACCGGGTCACCCCGGGCCGCAGGATCCCGAGTTCGCCGAGCATGCGGATCTTGTCGAGCGCGGCAATGGTCTCCGCGCAGTCAAGGCCGACGCGGGCCGGGTCCCATGTGCCGTCTGGCTGCTGGGCAAACAGCCATCCTCCGGCGCTGGACAGCAGCGGCCAGATGTGGAACGGGTCGCCAGTCGCGCCCACCGGCACCGCCAGGATCTCGCTGACCAGCCCGCGCTCCCTGAGGTCCTGGCCGGTAGCGATCAGCTCCTCGATCGATTCCGGGGCGTCGGGGACAAGGTCGGTGTTGCGGATCAGCGCCACGGTGTCCAGCGATGCTGGCAGGGCATGCAGGCGGCCGCCCACCGACAGCGCCCTGAGGTGTGCCGGGTCGAACAAGCTGCGCCGCTGGTCAGACACCGTGATCGGCTCGATCAGATCGCGCTCAGCAAGATCGCCGACCCAGTCATGAGGGCCGATGAGAATGTCGGGCCCGCCAGGCGCTGCCTCGACGAACTTGCGCTCGAGTTCGGCCTCAATGACCGCCGTGTCCAGCGTGGCCACGACGCCGTAGGTCGCCAGGAAGTCGGCGGTAAACGGGCTAAGGACGGCCGCGCCTTCCGGGCTGGTCCAGATCAGCAGGTTCGGTTCAAGCTCCCGCAGCACGCCGTACTCGTCCCGGACCCAGCGGATCCCGGCCGCGTCGGTGAACCGCAGGCTCACCTTGTAATCGGAGACCGCATTGCTGACACTCCGGTGACCGGCCGCCGGAGCGGCACTGGGCACCGCCACTGGATGAAACACCGGCTGCCGCGTCGGCGGCACGACAGGGAACTCCATGGCCGTGGGCCCCGCATGGTTTCCCGCGCCTACGACGGTCATGTTTGCCTTATAGACCGGCGTCTCTGAAGCGTTCCGCAAGAACGCGCCCCAGTCTGCGCTGCGCGGGTCCGGCGCATGAACCGCATCCGCGCTGCCCCACCACGCGGACACCATTGCAGACTGAGACCTCCGCACGTAGGCGTCCTGTCGCTGCCGCACCTCCGCATTGACACGATCACGCTCGGACTCCAGCCGGAAGGTCCGGCGCGAGACCACAATGGCGACGCCAGCGAAAACGAACGCGCCCAAAGTGACGCATGCCGACACCCAGCTCGGCACGTCACCCCACTGGATGCCAGGACCAGCGGATATAACGTGACTCATCACACCCTGGAGGCTAGCGTCCTAAGGCCGTGCGCCCAAGACTCATCTGAGGCGCCGGGAGCGCTGAGCTCGGGTCCCGGCACGAACGACTGGCCCGCCGAGTCGGCGGGACAGCTGTGGCGGCAGTCCGGCCGCCGTGCAAAAGTAATGTAATCACCCTCGGAGGCGAAACCGGATGTCTGCTGGCATGTTCTATGACGCCATTGGCCACAGCTATACGGCAACGAGGCAGACTGAGCCACGCATCGCGGCACGGATCTGGGCAGCTCTAGAGGATGCCGACACTATCTTAAATGTCGGTGCCGGCACGGGGTCCTATGAGCCGCCCGGGCGCGACGTGACGGCGGTGGAGCCATCCGCGGTCATGCGGGCACAGCGGCCGGCCGGCGCTGCACCCTGCCTGGCCGCGGCCGCACAGAGCCTCCCTTTCGCCGATAAGTCGTTCGATGCTGCCATGGCGGTGCTATCGGATCATCACTGGCCAGACCCGATCGCCGGGATGCGTGAGATGCGCAGGGTCGCCCGCCGGGTGGTCGTATTCAACTTCGACGCTGCGCACATCGCCGACTTCTGGCTCACCCGCGACTACCTGCCCGAGCTCGTGGCGCTTGGTGCGGGCCGCCCGACCATGAGCCAGTCCGCTGAAGTGGTCGGTGCCCGGCTGGAACCAGTGCCGATACCGTGGAATTGCGCGGACGGGTTCTTCCACGCGTACTGGCGCCGACCCGAGCAGTACCTGCGTGAGGAGGTCCGCCGCGGAATCTCGATATTCGCCGCAATGGGCCCACAGCTCGAGCAGCGGATGACGCAACAGCTAGCCGATGACCTGGCCTCCGGCCTGTGGGCTTCGCGCAACCGCGACATCACCGGGCTTGACGAAGCCGAGCTTGGTGCCCGCCTGCTGATCGCATGACCGGGAGGATCGTTTCCAGCCCAGCCCGCACCTGCCATCGTTCCAGCCGCACAGGCGTCCCTGTCATCCGATTCGAGGACATTCCCTCCGCCACGAGCAGATCGATCCAGGCATCGTCCGTGCGGGCGCCCGGCCGCCGCGGGCACCGGGCGTCGCCGTACGGCGGCTCTACCCGGCGGCCGATCATTGCCCGCAGCACACTGGCCAGGTCCATGCCCTGAGCGTTGAACGCAATCCGCAGGGTATCGACCGCTTCACGTACCACAGCCGGGCCGCGTTCGTCGGTTACCTGCTCCGGCTGCGCCGTCTCCACCAGGGGAACCAGCCAGGTCAGGTTGAGCGCGCAGGCAAGGCCATGCGGGACGCCCAGGTGCGCGGTCAGGGGATAGGACATCGCATGGGCTGCTGTGGTGCGGGTGATGCCGATGGCCCGCCCGGCCAGGGTCGCGGCCCGGCTAAGGGTATCGCGTTCGGCCGTATCGGGCAGATCATCCGCGTCCGTCAGTACAGGTATCAGCATGCGCAGGGCTGCCACTGCCCATTCACGGGAGCGGGCGCTGGAACGGACGGACCACAGCGACTCCATAGCGTGCGCCAGGCAGTCGAAGGCACACGTCCACGTCAGGCGAGGCGGGCAGGTTTCGGTCAAGGCAGGGTCCACGACGGCGATATCGGCACGCGCTGCCGGGGTGTCGAGAGAGACCTTCCTGTAACCCTGGTAGAGGGTCGCGAAACTTGTCACCTCGCTGCCCGTTCCCGCCGTCGTAGGTACGAGCAGCAACTCCGGTCTGTCTGCCGGCGCCGGGCGACGGCCGGCGATGACCTCGTCGGCATCGTGAGCGTCGGCGGGGAGAACGCGCCCGGCCTTGGCGACGTCAAGCGCGGAGCCACCGCCGAGACCTACGACCAGATCAACGCCCGAGGAGCGGCAGAACTGCGCCGCCGCCAGCGCCTGCGCAACTGTGGGGTTGGGGCGGAACGCCGTGAACGTCCTGGCGTCCGTCGGCAGCCACGTGATGGCCCGGCTCCGCTGCAGCGCCCCGGCACTCGCGATGACCAGCACACGGCGGCCCGCGCACAGGCTGGGCACCTTCTCGAAGCTCCCCCGGCCGGCCAGAAGGGCAATGCCACCTCCGTCCCGTGCCGAGCTGCTCATGGTGAGCTCCTGCCGCCGCCCCTGAGCGCCGGCCTCGCGCGCGTTTCCATGGCCGCCGTCGGGTCCGTTCCCGCGGAGGTCGTCGTCTGGGTGGCGACCGCCCGGAATCGTTCCGCGATATCGGACAGGCTGCGCGACGCCGATGCTCTCGGGTGGACCTCGTCCGGAGTGGGCACGACCGTGAGCACAAGGAGTACCGGCCCCTCGGCGGTCAGCGCGGTTCGCAGATTTCCCGCCAGCCCCGGCTCCGAGTCACAGGTGACCACTGATCTGTAGCCCAGCCCGTGACCAAGACTCGGCCAATCCAGGCAGCGCGAGGTCGACGCCTGGCAGCCAGTGGACTCATAGCAGCCATTGTCGACGATGATGTGCACAAGGTTCCGCGCACCGGACGCGCCTATGGTGGAACCGGTGCCCAGGTGCATGAGAAAGGCACCGTCGCCGTCGAGAATGACCGTGCCGCGATCCGGATGAGCCATCGCCAGGCCGGTCCCGATGGCCGAGGCATGCCCCATCGAGCCCTGCATATAGAACGTGCCCGGGCGGTCCCGCTCGTGATGGGCCTGCCGGGACAAAGAGCCGGTGGTGGTGACCAGCAGTTCGTCGGTCAACTGCGTCATGAGGGCGGACACAACCCGTGCGCGTGTGAGCCGCTCCCCGACGGGAGGCACCCCGGCCGAGGGTGCCTCTGCCGCCTTACCGATGCTCTCCCGTGGCACCAGCAGGAAAAAAGGCCGACCCTGCGCCCGCGCATCGGCCGCGTGGACAAGTGCCTCCTGCAGCTTCTCCGGCGCCAGGAATGCGTATGGCACGTCCAGCGCCTCCAGCATGCCCGTGGTTGATGTGCCCATGGCCGCGTGCTGTGGCTCGTCATCCCCTGGGTCAGGCCAGCCCCGCATCGTCATGATGATGAGAACGGGTATTCGGTAGGGCAGCAGGAGTGAGGCAAGGGGGTTGAGTAGGTTGCCGAGCCCTGAGTTCTGGCAGAGGACGGCCGACATCCGGCCCCCCAGTTCCCAGCCAGCCGCGATCGCCAGGGCGGTGCCCTCCGAGGCGGCCGGGGTCAGCTCTCCAGCTCTATCGAACAGTGCCCACGGCCCGGCGAGGTGCCCGCACGGCACCCCCGTGACGTTCTGCACGCCGTGGACGCGCAGGGCGTCAACGAATTCCGCAGCGGTGATATGACGGCTCATCGCGATCGATTTCCATCCATTGGTCAGGCTCCGCGGTCGGTGACTGCGGTGGCCAGGGCGGTCAGCACACTGCGGGTCGGGTCCGGGACGGGCGTGGCGGCCAGTACTTTCAGTGCCTGCTCGGTGCGCCTGCTGATCAGCTCCTCAACGGAGGCGAGGGCGCCTGTCTCGACCATGACACGGCGAAGCTCACCAGCGCCGTGCTCGTCCAGGACCGGGCTGCCATGCAGGGTCTTGATAAGCTCCGCCTGCCCAGCATTGGCGCGCTCGAGGGCGAACGCCATGAGCATGGTCGGCTTACCTTCATACAGATCGTCGAGATTCGACTTGCCGGTGACGGTCGGGTCGCCGAACACGCCAAGTACGTCATCGCGGAGCTGGAAGGCTTCACCAAGCGGGGTCCCGAACTGTGAATAAGCCGCCAGTAGTTCGGCACCCGCGCCCGCCAGCACGGCACCCAGCTTCAGCGGGTACTCCACCGTGTACTTGCCCGTCTTGTAACGACTGATGGTGGCTGCCCTGGCGGCGGAATAGGCGCCCCGAGCCTGGTCCATTATCTCCAGGAACTCGCCGAAAAACGTATCGGCGCGCATGGCGTCCAGCACTGAATCACCGGCCAGCAACACCTGAGGCGACAGCCCGCAGGCGTGGAACATGGTATTTGACCAGAACAAGCACAGGTCGCCGACGATGATCGCGATTGCCGTGCCGAACGCCTCCGCCTCGCCTCGCCAGTGTGACTTCGCGTGCGTTGAGGCGAATGTGCGGTGCACTGTCGGATGGCCTCGGCGCGCTTCGCTGCTGTCGATGATGTCATCGTGGATCAACCCGAAGGCGTGGAACAATTCCAGTGAGGCTGCCGCCGTGACGATCTCCTCGCAGTCTGGGCCGCCTGCCCCGCGCCAGCCCCAGTAACACATCACTGGCCGGATCCGCTTGCCCCCTGACAGCACGAACTTCCGGATCGTTTCCAATACCGCCGACAGATCGTCACCTCCTACGTCGGCAATATGGCCAGCCCGGCTGTCGAGAAAGGTCTCCAGCGCGATATTCACGCGGTGTCGCACGTCAGCGACGTCGAATGGGGACGTGTCTGGATGGGTGCGTGAGACGGTCACCAGTTACTCCCTCCGCAGAGGTGCGATCAACCGTGACCGCAGGCGCGGTCCGCCGCGATCAGCATGAAATTCAGCCTGTTCTCCCGGTAGGCCGTCAGGAATGCTTCTTCAACTCCCGTCCGCAGGTCGGATCGTGACCGCAAATCCCAGTATGGGATTCCCTCGGCGGTGAGGTCGGCAACCTTGCAGGGCACGAGGCCGTTGGCGGCGAGCGCTTTGAAGTAGGTGCTGCGCGAGTGAATGTGATTGCCCGGGTAGTGGCGGTCGATCTCTTCGATTTCAGTACGAGGCGGATTGGTCATGTCGTTGTAGCACCAGGTAAACACGACGTACCGGCCCCCGGGTGCCAACACGCGCGAGAACTCACCGAACGCCTCGAAGAGGTCCAGCAAATCCGCCGTCGTCTCATTCGAGACCAGGCGCTGGAACGAGTGGTCGCTGAAGCCAGTAGCCAGCATATTCCGGTAATGGAACTTGACCTTTTCCGCAACGCCGCGCTCTTCCGCTAGTCGCCGCGAGAAGTCGATCTGGTATCGGGATATGTTGACGCCGTCGACGAAACAGCCGAATCTGTCATGGATCATGAAGCTGGTGCCACCCCGACCGGATCCCAGGTCGAGTACGCGGTCGTCGGGCGCGACCTCACCCAGTGCCTCGAGAATCAGCTCGGTCTGCGCGTTTTCCAGGCGATGCATTTCTGCTGCTATGCGCGCCTCCCGCTCCTCGCTACGGAGATCAAGGATCGAATGGTCGTAGTCCCCGATGCCGTAGTGATGATGATAGATACCGTCGGACTTGCCGAGAAGAAGGTTGATGTTGTCATCCTTCTTGCTGTCCCAGTAGTTGACGAGCGTTTCGTCATGAGCGTTGCGGATAACTTCTTCTCGCGTTGCCGATTCAGCTGATTCCATCAAAGAACTCCTTGATGTGCGGGTACTGGACAAGCGACGCTCTTAGCGGCCTGGTGATGCTCTTGAGCGGGGTTCGGCGGCCTGCGCTAATGAGTCGAGGACTTGCGGGAGGTGATGCGGATGTAGTTGAGGCGATCGCTGCGGTAGCCGTCCAGGTAGAGCTGTTCGATTCCGGTGGCGAGCTCGGACTCCGAGCGCAGCTCCCAATAAGGAATGGCCGGGATCGTGAGGTTGTCGACCTGGTCGGGAATGAGACTGGCGGCCAGCAGCGCATTGAGGTATGTGCTGCGGCGGTGGGTGTGGCAGCAATAGTGGGCGTTGATCGCGTCGGCCTCAGTCAGGCCGGGTGCGACCGAGTCATTGCGGCACCAGGTGAGCAGCGTATAGCGGCCGCCGGGACGCAGGAGCCTGGCGAACTCGCGGAACGCTTCGAAGACATCGACATACATGGTGGTCTCGTTGCTGACCACGTAATCGAACGAGGCGTCCGAGAAGCCAGTGTCGGTCATGTTGCGATCGTGGAACTGAATGTGCGCGGCGTAGCCGTGCCGCTGCGCGGCGCGGCGAGCGAAGTCGTTCTGGTAGGGGGAGAAATTTACTCCGTCGACCTGGCACCCGGTGGTCCGGTGGATGAGCAGCGCGGTGCCGCCACGTCCGGAACCGGCGTCCAGCAGCCGGCTGCTCGGACTGATTCCCGTCAGGGTCTGCAGGATGAGGTCGACCTGGTCAGTCTCCAGGCGGTGGATCTCGGCACCGATGGCCGCCTCGCGCCGGTCGGGCGGCTCGCTGAGAACGGAGCGGTCGAAGTCACCAACCGCGAAGTGGTGATGGTGGAAGCCGTCGAGGTCCCCCAGATCCAGGTTCAGAACATCGTTGCGCTTGGTGTCGTAGTAGGTGAACGCCTCCCGCTCGAAGGTGTTACGCGCGAGCGCCGTACCTATGGTCGAGTCGGCCATCATCTCCAACCTCTCTGCCCTACGGGCGCCCGCCGTCGCCGAGACTCGCAAGTATGAGCAGGCACATTCGAGATTCTGGAAAATCTGCCTCGCTCTGCTCAGTTGCGGACCTTCTTGAATCTGACGACTCGTTGTTCGAGTCCCCGGTCGCGGTATGCGCGGAACATCCACATGTGCCACCGAATGGACTGGAGCATCTTGTGCTGCTCCTCTGCCGGCAAGTCCGGCTGGGCGAGTTTGGCTTCGGCCCAGGCCATGTTCTGGATCCAGAATTCGAGGATGTTCTCGGTAACATCCTCGTTGCGATCCAGCCGGAATCCGGCGGCCTCGGCTGCCTCCACGTACCCGGTCAGTGTGCTGAGGTTTGCCTTCCAGTAGTTCTCTATGGGAGCCACCCATGAGGACCCGGCAGGTTCTTTCCAGGCTGCGGTGGTGTCGACACCATCCTCAATACACAGGTATCCGCCGACTGGCAGGGCCTGTCCCGCACTTCGGAAGAACGCGTCCTTTGGCATCTGAGAGGCGCTCTCCACCGCTACCGCAGCTTCGAATGGTCCATCGAGCTGTGACGTGCAGAAGTCAGCGACTATCGGGCGGATGCGAGTACCCACACCGGCTTGGTCGGCGAAGTCATGGACGACGGCCGCGTGTTCGGCGACATTCGTCACGGCGGTGACCTCGACGTCGTAGTGCAGCGCCCAGTAGATGGATCCGCCACCGAGCCCGCACCCGATGTCGAGGAGTTTCCCGGTGAATATCGACGAGGAATCCCATACCTCCGCGGCAAACGCGAGCATTCGTTCCTGCGAATCAACGATTCGCCGGCGGATCTCCGCCAAGGACCCGTAGGTTCCAGCTTCACTGTCGAACAGGCCGAAATGGTAGTGGATCGCCGGCCCGGGGCCGTAGCGGTCGATGAGAACCTGAGTCTTCGAGCCGAGGTAACCGCGCACATCCGTCTCGGAGGCCATGTTATATCTCTTTCCTGATTCGAGCAGGGACGGGACTGGAGTTTTGGAGTTGAGGGCGTTGGCGGCTCGATATTCTCCAATGACCCGTGGGCTAGTATTCGGTACCTTTCGCAGATCCGGTTGTGTTATCACGTGCCAACGATTATCTACGACGGCGCGGCTGCAATGCATGCACGGTTAATACCGGATCTTGTACATATCGGCTCCGACCCCGGGCCGATCCACAGCTGGCGGCAGCGCCGACCGCGTGGCACCGGGAGTTCCTCACGACCGCCGCGCCAGGATCTTCCGCCGCTTCCATGGCCTTCACTCAAGTGTGGCAAGCATGTCGCAGGCGAGCATCCGCCCGAGTGCGCCGTCGACGGCTGAGCGCTCGCTGAACCTACTCACCGCGTCGGCTTGCCGTCCGGTCCCTGTCACCGCCACGGGCACCGGATCGGCGGAATGAATACGAGAGCGCCACGGAGTGGCGTGGTCGCCGGTGAGAACGCAGATGTCTCCGGGCCGCAGCCGGTCCCTCAGGCGCTGGATGAACAGCGTATCTACCCGTTCAATCGCTGCCACTTTCCCGGTCATATCGCCGTCGTGGGCGGCGTCATCGGCCGCTTTGACGTGGACATAAACGGTATCGCTTGGCGCGGCCTCAAGTTCGTCCGCCAGCCGCTGGTAATACCGTGGCTCCGGTTCGTCCGCGGGACGCTTGCAATCCCGCCATGCGGCGCGCAGCAGGAGGGCGAGACCACGCTCGGCCGGTACCTGTCCGAAAATCGCGAGACTGCGGCCGAAAAGATCATGGAAAGGACGGAGCCTCGGCACATGGTCGCCGCCATCGCGCAGCAGGAACGTGTTGGCGGGAATCCTGCCGTCCGCGCGACGGCGGCGGTTCACCGCACTTCGCGTCATAACATCGGCACTGCGGGCAGTGAAGGCGGTGACCACCGCGGCCGTGTTACCAGCACCGGGTGAATCATCTAGGGGGCTGCAATCAAATGCACGGGCGAGCGGTATGTCGCGCGGAACGCCGAACGGGCCCTGACGAGTATATTGCGGGTCGGTGTTGGTGACGTTTCCGCTGAGCGGGCGCGTACGGCTATGAAATGCCACCACCCCACGGTGCCGACCGAACCCGATGAGCTGAAACGTCGCCGCATGGTCGGCCAGGCTCACCCCGGCCCGCACCTCCTCAAGCAGGACGGTCAGTTCATTGTCGTCCAGGTCCCGCGCAGTCCGCCGGTCCAGCCGGTCACGTACGGCATCATGGCTGGCCACGTTCAGCCGGAAGACAACCGTGCTGCCGGGAGCTTCCGGATCCAGGAAATCCGTTCCCAGGCCCTCAAGCGGGCCTCGTCCCGTGTAGTGCACCAGCGGGTCGTACCCGAGGAGTGCCATTGCTCCGGAGTCGGATTCCGGAGGTATGCCCTTCCCCACGACGTCGAGCAGGCCGGTAACCCCGGCTGCGGCCATCGCGTCCAGATGCGGGGTGTCAGCCCGCTCCAGCGGGGTGAGGCCGGGTGCGGGATCATCAGCCACCCCGCACAATGCGACGATATAGACCTTGCCCGTCATCGTGAGACTTCCCGCAGTCTGTCGGTAAGCCGCAGTTCCCTGACAACGCTGGCCGTACCCGCGGGCACCAGATGCTCCCAGTCAGCGCCTTCGCGCATCCGGCGGCGCAGTTCGGTTCCGGAGGTGACCTTCGCTGTCCGCCGCCACAGCACCTCTGTACGCCACCCGAGCGCGGACAGCCGGCGCAGTTTCTCCTCGCCCCACGCGTCGTAGATCGTGAACAAGAACAACGCGTCGGCGGGCACATAATGGTGCAGCCGCTCCGGGAATCCATGAGGGAAGGGGACGATGCGGAAGTCTGTAACGCCATGTTCGCGCAGCGCCGCCTCCACCATGAGAAACCTCTCATAAAACGTGAACGGGTTGGACTCCGATTCACCTCGCTGAGAGTCGGTGGGTTCCGCGATGGTCTGCCACGGGTCGGGATTAGTGATCCCTACGATCAGGCTGGCTGCTCGGCTTGCACCCGCGAGCAGATACTCGAGATGACCAATGTGCAAAGGCTGAAAGCGGCCATGCACTACGGCGATGGGATCCGTGTGGGGCGCTGGGCTATTGATGCCGGGCATATGTGACCGCAGTTCTCCGATATTGTCCTGGCGTACATCCTTCGTAGCGCCGGAATACTCGACTGAAATGCGCGGCGTCGAAGAACCCCGAACGCTGGGCTACCGCTCCGAGGGTGGCATCGGTCTCGGCCAGAATTAGCTTGGCTGCCTCGATGCGCATCCTAAGGACGAACTCCCTCATTCCTATACGCATCTCATTGCGGAATATCCGGGCAAGATAGCCGGGAGACAAGGACATCCTGGTGGCTACAATAGCGACATCAAGATGTTCTGAGTAATGATCAGTCAAGAAATTCAGCGCGTACGACACGTACCGGCCGCTTGGCGTGCCTGGCGAGAGCCTGCCGTCCAGGCCCAGCAGCGTCGCCGCCTGGCGCACCAGCCCGGCCGTATCATTTCCGCTGCACACGCCGTGGAAGGTTAGGTGAAGTAGACCATCCGTTTCCTGGTCGTCACGAAGGTGCAACAACACCTGCGTCTTTTCCGCGCGCAAACGCAGTACGGCACTCAGCCAGCGGCCGTCTCCGATGAGGAGCTTGCCGTCCAGCACAATCAGGTCGACGGCCCGGGCCACGATCTGCGTGACAAGTTCGTCTCCGGTCCCTACTCCCCAGGACTCGCAATCAGCGCTGAGCGCAGCGATGACAGCCGACCGCCACCTCGACCGCGGACCAGCCACTATCACCCGTGGCACGGCCACAGGCTCATGATCCGTCGGCTCCGCGCTCATTTCTCCACCCGTGCCATGCCGGCTGGCTTTCCGCTGCCAGTGCCAGTAAGCGAGGGGAGGCGACGGCCATAAGCCGAAAACCAAAGAAAAGCGAGATTTATACCAATAAGCACCCATTCAGCGGGCGTACACCCATAGCTGGCAGCCGCACCAAGGCCAGTTGCTGGTCGGGTCACGTCCGATGGCGTGGTGTATGAAATCGCCACCTGTTCTATTTAAGCAGGAATTGCCTTTATGGTCCATACAGTCTCACCGGCCATCGTCAGCCTGCCACGGGCGCGGGTAGCCGTGCCGGCGCTCACCCTGTGGGTGCCGAGAACTGGTCGTTCACGCCCGCGCCGCTAGCTGCTGGCAGTCGATCCATGGCGTCGCGGATGGCACCGCTGGTCAGCCGGCGATGGTAGACCCGGTACCCAATCATGAAACCGCCGAGCAGGTAGGCGAAGGCCACGATCGCAACCACCGGGTTGAACACCGCTACCATCGCCGCATGCCGCACGTACTCCCCCGTCTTGAACAGCCGCAGGTCGTCCATGCGCTGCCTGCGACCCCGGTGCGGCTGAGCGAACCTGGCCGCGGCGAGGCGGTAGCCCTGCCACAGCACCACGCCGGCGATCACAGCGAACGGCCAGGCCCAGGCTCCGCTGTTAATGGTGGCCGCGAGCACGACGACCACGGCGAGCGCAGCGAAAGCGAGGTTCGCGATCAGCCGGAACGCCGCCGGTGCCCCGATCCGAACCGGCAGCGTCCGATTGCCGACACTGGCATCGAGATCGACGTCGCGGAGAGCGGCGAGTACGTTGTTCGAGACGCCGGCGAATACGGCATAACTGAGCACGGCCACCAGCCGCCAGGCCGATCCGCCTCCCGCCACCAGCCACCCGATGACGGCGGGAATGATCGTCTGCGGCACGGCCACGAGGACTGAGGCGACAATCCCCTCCTTCTTGTATCTGGAGTACCCCATGGAGCCCATGGCGGCCACCACGATGATCGCCAGGCAGGTGACGAACAGCCCGAACCGGGCGCACGCCAGGTAGAGGAAGATCAGCGCGCTCGCGAAGTAGACGGCGACGGACGCCCGTGCCTCGTTGCGGCTGAGCAGCCCGGAGGGCAACGGCAAATACGGAGCGGTGACCTTGTCGCCCTCGACGTCCATGAGGTCGTTGACTACGAAGAGCGCACCGCCGGCCAGGGCGAACGCGGCATACAGCGCGAGCAGCCTGGCCACATGAGCTGAGTCCAGGCGCGGACCTGCGGCCACCCAGCCCATCAGCATCGTCCAGATGGACAGATTGGACAACAGAATCCGCGACATCCACCAGGTTGCCTCGGCCTGCAGCAATCGCCGGCGCAGCGCGCTCATACTCGCATCTCCTGATCCAATACCGGGCCGTGATCTGGCAGACGATGCGCCAGCCCGCATCATTCGGCTTGCATACATCCGCCGCCAGGCCATGGCGGCAGCCAGGGCAGCACGACGGTCTTGAACGTCGTCATCTCCGCTATGGCGAACCGGACTCCTTCACGGCCGAGCCCACTCTTCTTCACCCCGCCGAATGGCACGTAGGGCGAGTCGAAATTGGGGCCATCCATGAGGTTCACCGCGCCCACTCGCAGACCGGAGGCAATGCTCAGGAAGGCGTCGAAGCTGTTCGTGACCACACCAGCCTGCAGCCCGTATCTCGTGCTGTTGGCCACCTCGATCGCCTCGTCGGCTGAACCGACTCTGATCACGGGGGCCACCGGGCCGAAGGTCTCATCGGTGACCACGTCGGCCCGTGGATCTACGTGGTCCAGGACGGTGGGGGCGACGACGGCGCCATCACGGTGCCCGCCGCACAGCAGCCGGGCGCCCTGGGCCACCGCCGCCCTGCACACCTCGACCACCGCCACCGCGTACTGCTCGGTGATCAGCGGCCCCACGTCGGTGGCTGGGTCGCGGGGGTCACCGAAGCGCAGCGTGCGCGTGCGTTCCTGCAGCCGGCCGACGAACTGATCGGCGATGCCAGGGGTCACGAGGATGCGCTTGACCCCGCGGCATGACTGACCAGAGTTGCCGAACGCTCCGCCGACCGCGATGGCCGCTGCCCGGTCGAGGTCCGCGTCGTCGAGGACGATCAGCGGATCGTTACCGCCCAGTTCCAGGAGCAGCTTGCGCATGCCCGCGGCCGCGGCGATGCGCTCCCCCGTTGCGACGCTGCCGGTGAACGTCACCATGTCGACCAGTTCGTGGGTGACGAGCGCTGTCCCAACCTCGGCAGGGTCACCCGTCACCACGCCGATCATTTCGGCAGGCAGGCCGCTGTCCACCAGTGCCTGAGCCAGTTCCAAGGCGGCCAGCGGTGCCTTCTCTGAGGGCTTGACGATCACGGCGTTGTTCGCGGCGATAGCCGGCGCGACCTTCACCACGACCTGGTTTAGGGGCCGGTTGAAGGGGGTGATCGCCGCGACCGTGCCGACGGGTTCCCGGATTGTCAGGGCCATTCGGCGCTCTTCTCCGGCCGTCAGCTCCATGGTCTGGCCGTGGATCCGCCGTGCTTCCTCCGCCGCTATCCGCAGATTCGCGCATGCCCGGTCCACCTCCCTGGTGCTGTCTCGATAGCAAAGCCCAGCCTCGGCCGTGATGAGCGACGCCAGCGCCTCGCGCCGGGATCGGAGCAGGCCCGCGGTCTCGGTCAAGATTGCCGACCGGCGCTCTCCGGTCAGCCGCCTGTCGTAGCCGGCAGCCGCGCGGACGGCCTGATCGACGGCGATGGCGGAATCCATCGCTGCCGTGCCGGCCAGCGCACCGTTCCACGGGCTGCGGACCTCCAGCCGCGGCTCACCCTGCAGCCTGCCGTTCAGGAACATCAGGACCCCGCCGCGACGAGGCCGACCAGGCCAGGCGGAGGGGGCTGCCGGGTCCGCAGCACATGCGCGATGCCCTGGGCCAGCCGCTGCCGCGAACTGCGTTCCGATTCCGCGGACAGGAATGCCCGGTGACTTGACACCACGACCTGCGGCAACTGCACGACTTTCGCCCAGTCCGCATCCGCATGCGGGTTCTCTGGCGAGAAGACGTCCAGCGCCGCTCCCCCCAGCGTTCCCTCCGTGAGCGCCCGGTACAGCGGAGCCGGCTCCACCAGGCCGCCCCTGGCCGTGTTGACAAGCAATGCGCCCGGGCGCATCTTCTCAAGCGCCGTTTCCCCGATCAGGCCCACGGTCTCCGCGGTGAGGGGGCAGTGCAGGATGACAACATCGGAACCTGCCAGCAGCTCGTCCATGCCTACGCAGTCCACGCCGTAACCAGCCATCAGATCGGCGTGAACATACGGATCGCAGCCCAGCACCCGCCGGTAGAAGACCCGCAACCGCGCGGCGACGGCCCGCCCGATCCTGCCCACGCCGACGATGCCGGCGGTGCGTTCGCTCAGCCTGCGCGGCACCCTGCCCGCGTAGATATCGAACCGGCCATCGGCCAGGATGTTGTGCTGGCCTACGACGTCACGTTCCCACGCCAGGATCAGCGCGAGAGTGTGAGCCGCCACCTCGTCGACGCAGTAGTCGGGCACGTTGAACGCGAGAAGGCCGCGCTCGGTGAGCAGGCCGACGTTGAGGTTGTCGGTTCCGACGCCGGCCCTCGCCACCGCAAGGAGCCCGTCTCCCGCCGCGCCTAGCAATTCGGCCGTGGCACGCCGACGGTACAGGGCGAGCACAGTGGCGCCCTTAACCACCTCGTACAGGGGGGCACCATCCAGATAGGCCGCGTCGGCATAAGGCCCGAACCGAAGCTCAGCCAGATCCGCTAGCCACGACTGCTCGATGGCCGCCATCGCCGCGTGCGGACCTACGCCATCGGCTATCGCCCAAGGCGGGTCGGTGTAGACCACGACATCCCGCGTCATGGTCGGCTACCGGCCTGACCCGCCGCCAGCTGCCAGGTGCGCTCGCCGTTGGCGCCGGTGCCCGGCAGGGCCGTGACAGTATGGTCCAGTCCCTGGATGGCGAACAGTTCCGTCATGGGAGCGATCCGTGCCTCCACCGAGGCCGAGGTGCCGCTCTCGCGGATCTCCCGCAGAGTCTCGGTCATGGCGCGGACGCCGGCCCGCATCGCCTGGTTAGCGTAGATCACGACTCGCACGCCGTGGCTGGCCAGTTCCTCCGCGGTGACATCGTAGTAGCTGGTCGGGATGGCTACCACGGGCGTGGGCCGGTCCCAGGAATCGGTGAAGGCGAACAGCTCGCAGGGAGTACGGGCCCTGGAGTGCACCAAGATCGCGTCCGCGCCCGCCTCTGCATAGGATGCGGCCCGCTGCAGCGCCTCGGCGACTCCCTGGCCCGCGATCAGGGACTCGGTCCTGGCGAAGACGAGCAGGTTGCCATCTCGCTGGCTTGCCTTGGCGGTGGCTATCTTCTCCTGGAAGACATCCACGGGCTCGAGCTCGTGCCGGGCTCCGGCGAAGCTGTTCCTCTTCGGGAACACCTTGTCCTCGATGCAGACCGCCGCGATCCCCGCTGCCTCGTAGCGGCGAGCCATATACGCGACATTGAGGCTGTCGCCGAAACCCGTGTCGCAATCCGCGATCACGGGAATGGACACCGCTTCATGCATCGTCCGTGCCGCGGCCAGGAATTCCGACATAGTGAGGATGCTGGCGTCGGGCACCGCGAAGCTCGTGGAGAGCTCGAACCCGGACGCCCAGACCGCGTCGAATCCGCAGCGTTCGACCAGGCGCGCACTCATCCCGTCGTGGGCTCCCGCCGCGCGGACAATGTCGCCGCCGGCCAGCCGCTCGCGCAGGTAGCGACCTTTGCTAGCAGTCACAGGATCTCCCGCCGCGCGGTGGTGCCCGCTTCCTCGTACCACTGTGCGGTGTCGTAGGTGAGGCGGCGCAGAGATGACCCGCCGATCGCGGCGGCTTCCAGCCAGGCGTCACCAGCGACCTTCCCGCCGATCCGCAGTGCGAGGATCCGTCCGGGCCGATCGCAACTCGTGAAAGAGTGCGAGACGAATGGCTTGAGGTATAGCGAGTCACCTGGCGCAAGCTCCCGCGAGCACGTCCGCTCGTCGTAGGTCCAGGTAAGCCGCACGGGTTCGGAGCCTAGGACGTAACAGTACTGATGCAGGCCTGTCCGCAGCATTCCGCGGGAAGCGTCGGTACCGCGTACCTCGATCTCGAGGCCGCGCGAGCTGGGGCAGACGCGCGTGCCGGCGAGCGCCCCGATCACATAGTGCGGGGAGTCGCCGTCGGGATACGGCCAGCGCGGCACATCGCGGCGGCGCAGGATCGACACGCCGTGGTGCGTGTCGGGCACCACGGGGAGCAGGTCACGGACGTTGATCCGCATGGCCTCCGCTAGCGTCCCGAGCTCCTCCCATCCAGCTGTCGCGACCCCGGCCAGGAGGTCCTCTAGGTGAGCCAGCGGGATCCCGGCGGATCGAGCAAGCCATTCGCGGGTAAATCCCGTGTTATCCAGCTGCACACCGAGCAAAGAACCCGACGCATGGGGCCCCGATGCGTCGAAGGCATAACGCTCGGCCAGGCTCTCGCCGAGCGCTCCCAGCTCATGCGCTGCGTCGCCAAGCAGACGGCCGCCATAGGTAAGTGCCAGGATCATCCCTGGCGCGCCGTCGCGGCACGCGAAACTATGCGGCGCGTACGGCAGGCCGGACACCGAGTCACCCGTTTCCATCGCCGCGCAGTAACGCCGGCCTTCCGCCGAGTAGTAGTAATTGACCGCGCCAATGAAATATGTGAATTGATACAGGAAATGCCCGCTGTTCCACTGTACCGTCGGATCGTCCTGGTCCGTTCCCGGCACCGAGTGCAGCATTTTGATCCACTCAGGCCGAAACATCGCGAGCCGACTCATCGCTGTATCACGGTATTCGTAGTAATCGATTCCGCCGCGCGCGAACGTCCTGCTGGTCTTCTCGGACTCCACGGCACGCATCACGATCGCGCCGTCGGCAGCATCGTCGTGCACGGGAAAGAAATCGCGCTCATTCACCGGCCAGATAGCGGCAGCGCGGGCAATCAACTCACTGGTGAGCCGACACTTCCCGGCTATAATATCGTCTATGGTCTCAACGGAGACACCGAGATCGGCGGCCGCCGCGAGGCTGTTGCGCTTGAGGCCATTAATTACCTCACGAAACGTCGCCCCGACCCGCCGCTGATAGCCGACGTCCACGTCCCTCCTCCGCGCTGGCGACCGATTTTCTCATGGTCACAGCCACCGCCCTCGCGCAGCAATGTACGACCGAGCAGAGTTCTTGTATCTTGCTGACCGCGGTCCGGCAGGCCGCAGCCAGCACCGCGGCCGTCCCCGTTTTATCAATAATCTTAAAGTTTCTTGGTGGTGAATCAGGCGCGGCGATCTCCGCGGCGATGGCCGGGCGGACGATCTCCAACCTGCGTTTCTGCACGGAATCTGCACAGCCCGGGGGTCGAAACCTGCACAACTGATCCCCTAGGTTCGACCCATGGCCAAGATCGTGGTAGTGGAGGACGAGGCTGAACTCGCGGCGGCGATCGCCGCCCGACTGCGCAGCGACGGGCATCTGGTGGAGATCGCCGCCGACGGCCCGGCCGCGGTGCGCACCGTGGCAGCGGCGCAGCCCGACGCCGTGGTGCTCGATCTGATGCTGCCGGGCTTTGACGGCCTGGAGGTTTGCCGCCAGATCCAGCGCGACCGGCCAGTTCCTGTCATCATGCTGACCGCTCGCGGATCGGAGACCGATCTCGTGGTGGGCCTTGAGGTCGGAGCGGACGATTATCTGTCCAAGCCGTTCAGCATGCGCGAGCTGACGGCCCGGATACGGGCCGTGCTGCGTCGGGCGGAACGGTCGGCACGTGAGACGGCCACGATGCTGCGGACCGGTGAGGTCGAGGTCGATATCTCCAGGCGCCGGGCCTGGCGCGGCGGTCAGCTTGTCGGGCTGACCGCCACGGAATTCGATCTGCTTGCCTACCTGCTGGCCGCGCCCGGCGTCGTGCGGACCAGGGCCGAGCTGCTCGCGGAAGTCTGGGGCTACCGCGACGGCGCGGGCCCGCGGACCGTCGACTCCCACGTGCGCGCTGTGCGCGGTAAGTGCGGCCCGGGAGTGATCAGGACCGTGCACGGCGTCGGGTACGCCGGAGCGGACGGGCAGGGCCGCTGACATGGCGCATGTGCTACGAGACATCAGGCCTTTGGACCAGGTGCGATCGATCAAGGTCAAGCTCGGGCTGGTCGTACTCGGCTCCGTCGCCGCGACCGTCGGCGCTATCAACTTCGCCATCTATGTCGGGGTGCACGCCCGGTTTGCCTTCGTCGCCGGCCTGATCATCTCCCTGGTTGTCATCCAGCTGCTCGCGCACGGCATGGTGCTGCCCCTGCGGCAGATGGCCGCGGCCACCAGAGCCATGGCCGCGGGCGACTACAGCCAGCGAATCACCGCGACCGCACAGGATGAAGTGGGCAGCCTCGCGCGGTCTTTCAACACGATGGCGTCGCAGCTGGACCGGGCGGAACGGCAGCGCCGCGAGCTGGTCGCCAACGTCAGCCACGAGCTACGCACGCCGATCGCGGCGCTCCGCGCCCGGCTGGAGAACCTGGCCGATGGTGTCGAGGCACTGGATGAGGCTGCGGTCACGGCCATGCTCAGGGGCACAGAGCGGCTCAGCATCCTCGTCGACCAGCTGCTGGAGCTGTCTCAGTTTGAGTCGGGCAGCGTACGCCTCAACCCGCAGCGATTCGGGCTGGCCGAGGCGATCGAGGATGCCGTGGCCGAGGTTGGCCCGGTGCGGCCGGATGTTCGTATCGCCGTGACCGCGGACTGCGGTCTGACCGGGGCCGGCGATACGGCACGCGTGCACGAGATACTGACCAACCTGCTCACCAACGCCGTCCGGCACAGCCCGGAGGGCGGCACCGTCACCGTGTCCGCCCGGCCCGCACCGGGCGCTGTCCGGATCGAGGTCAGCGACCAGGGACCCGGCATCCCCGCTGCCGACATCGAGCGCATCTTCGACCGCTTCTACCGCGTAGACGCGGCCCGCGAAGCCGGATCCGGCGGCGCGGGCCTGGGCCTGGCGATCGCCAGGTCCATCGTCGAGCTGCACGGCGGCTCGATCAGGGCGGAGCAGCGGATTCCATCCGGCTGCCGCATCGTCACCGAACTCCCGAACTGACCAGCCGCGCCCGGCTGCTACCACAGGGGATCAACCATGGAACCGCCATCGCCTTCTGCAGGCATGCCCGGAACGCCCGCCAGCACGGCCGCGCCTTCGCCCGGCCCCCGTCCGGCGCCGCCGCCGGGATACGGGACCTCCGTCCCGACCGCACCGCTGCTGCCAGTGGTAGCGCGAGCCGATCGCCGGCTCGTGGCCGGCGCCGCGGCCGGCGGCATCAGCCTGGATGTCGCCGCCAGGGCCGGCCTGCCGACTATTGCGGGAACGGCGTGCGTACTCGTGGCAGCCGGCGCGCTCCTGCTCAGCGGCCGGGTGCGCGGGCTTGTCGCACGGACGGCAGTAGCGTGCGCGGCGGCCTTCGGACTGGTGCTCACGTTCCGGGCGAGCCCGTGGGTCATCGTGCCGGTCACCGCGTCGATCGTTGCCCTTCTCCTGCTCGGTGCCTCGCTGGGCGCCGACTGCGGCGGCCTCCGCGCCACGTTCCCTGTACTCGGCAGCCGCATGATCACGGCGACCGGTCACCTGGCCGCCGCACCCGGCATGCTCGCCGGCCCGCCCGGATCCAGGGCGCGCCGCGTACTTGCGGCCGGCCGCGGCGTGCTGATCGGCGGCCCCGCCATCGTGGCAGTCTGCTGGCTCCTCACGACGGCCAACCCGGTCTTCCGGTCCTGGTTCGATCTCGCGCCACTCGCCCGGCACGCGCTGCTGATCGCGATCGGTGCCTGGACCGTGCTCGGTCTCGGCCGCGCGGCCAGCGCCGCGCGTCCGGTCAGCCCGTCGCCGCAGGTCCTGACGCTGAGTCCGGCCGAGGCCTGCGTCATTACGGGCGGCCTCGGCGCCGTGTACGCGGCCTTCACCGTGGCGCAACTGGAGGCGCTATCCGGGGCCGGGCACCGGATACTGGTCACACGCGGCCTGACCTACGCTCAGTACGCCCGCGGCGGTTTCTTCCAGCTGCTGGCCTGCGCCGCGATCACGCTGGCGGTGTTGCTGAGCGTCCGCGCCTGCTCGCGCCCGTACCGACCGCTGCTGACTGCCCTCTGCGCTGTCACCATCGCGCTGACGCTCGGCGTCGTGTTCTCGGCGATCAGCCGGCTCGACCTGTATGAGGCCGCGTTCGGACTCACCTTGCTGCGGCTGGCCTGCCTGGCCGCGGCCTGCTGGATCGCCGTGGTCTTCCTGCTGCTGGCCGCGACCCTGCCGAGGCGCGGCCTAGGGTCGCGGTACTTCCCGGCCGCGATGGTGATCTCTGGCCTGATGGCTGTAACAGTCTGGGCCATCGTGAACCCGGCTGGCATCGTGGCCAGGACCGATGTCGACCGGGCCCGCGGCGGCAGGCCACTCGACGTCAGCCAGCTCGTCGGGCTCGGGCCCGACGCCGTGCCCGCGCTCGCCGCCGCGCTGCCCTCGCTGAACCCGGCCGACGCCGCTCCGCTGCGCCAGGCCCTCTGCGCCCGGCGACCCGTCAGTGCCGGAGGCACGGCACTCAACGTATCCCAGCGCAGCGCCAACGGTGCCCTCGCCCGGCTGTGCGGGACCGCCTTCGGCCCGCAGTAGCGCGTTCCCGCGGGAACGCCGCGTCGCGGCGCTCCGGGTGATCTGAACCAGATGCCATCGTGACCGTGTTACGTATGGCTGGCTCGAAATCCCGGACGACAGCCGGCCGAGCTTACCGTCCGGCGTGATAACTGGGGCGGAGGGGATGGCGTGCTGTCAGTTCCGGCCGCCGTCGCCACGACGGCGTGGGTGTTCCTGTTCGTCGTGCTGCTGGCGGCGCCGCCGTCCGGCCAGCGCCGGCGCCGTGCGGCGGCGCCGGCGGGACCGGGATCGCACGATGAGCCGCCCGCAGTTGTCAGCCTGCTCGCCGGCCGGCTGAAGAGCTGCGGGTTCGGGGCGACCCTGATTGACCTCGCCGCGCGCGGCTGGTTCCGGCTGACACCGCCGGACCCGGCGGGAGGAATCGGGACTAGGGGGCCGGGCGGCCCCGCCATGTGCGTGCTGCCAGCGGAACTGCCGGCGGACGGGCTCGCGTCATACGAGCGCCGGGTGGTGGCCCACGTGGCGCTGCGGGCGGGCAATCACGGCGAGGTCCCGGCCCCGGCGCTGGCGGATGGTTTCGACGGCGGGAAAGCCGCATTCATGGAGGCGTTCCGCGACGAGGTCATGGCTGACGCGCGCGAGCGCGGCCTGACCCGGTCTCGCCTCGGCCGGGGCCGGATTGCCCTGCTCTGCCTCCTGGCGTTCGTCCCCGCAGGGACGTTGCTCGCCGCCAGCAGCGGGGAGTCCCGCTCCGGTGCCGCACCCTATCTCGCGGCCCTGTGCTACTGCGTTCTGGTCTCGGTCACAATGGGCCTCGGTACCAGCAAGTGCCGCACCAGGGCTGGGATGGCCACGCTCGCGCGATGGCGGATGGCGACGTCAGCCGCCGTCATGCCGAGCGACGACGGCAGGCTTGAGGCATACGCGGCCGCCATCGGCAAGGCGCCCGCGGCGCTTGCCGTTTTCGCTCCGGCGGGGAAGAACGTGGCGTGGTCGGGATTCGGCGGGAGCTGGCATCAGGTCACCATAGAGGAATCCAGCGCGTCGGGCCTGGCGGCCATCGCGGTTCTGACCGGCTGGGTCGCGATTTTGACCGCCCCGGTTCTCTTTATCCTCGGGGTAATCTGGCTCGTCGACCATGGGATGACGGTCCTGGCGTGGAACCTCGTCGGCCTGGTCATCGTGGTCGCAGGCACGGCCCTCGGCGGATGGCTCGCCCGACGGGCACTGTTCCCGCGGCTCGCGGAGTTCGATGGTCAGGTGCTCAGGCAATGGATTGTCACCGACCCTGACGGACCCGACCGGCACAAGGTCGCGATCGACGACGGAGCACGCGCCCGTGCGTGGGTGCTCGACGTCGAGCCTGAGCCGTTCAGGCTGCTGACGCCCGGCACGTTCGTACACGCCCGGCTGAACGCGCGTACCAGGAAGGTGCACAGCTTAGAACCGGTGCACCCCCCGGCCGTCCCGGTCCAGCTCGCGGACGTCGCGGCCGAGCAGCAGCGGACCGTGACTGGCGGGCTGCCGGACCCGGCCGCGCTGGTGACGGCCCATGAGGCGGGCAGCGTGCTCGGCCGCCCGGTCCGCGGCGCGCACTTCGGCACCTCCGCCGGCCGGACGATGACCTGGAGGCCGACCAGCGTAAACAGGCCCTCGCTGAGGATCTACGTGCGCAAGGGATACCCGCCTGCCGGGACTGCCGCGCGACCGGTCCCCGGAGTAGCGGACGCCTACCTGCAGGACAACTGGGCCGCGGTGTACGTGAGCCCGCTGACCGCAGTGATCAGCATTCGCGGCAGGGTACCCGCCGGAACCGAAGCGTCACTTATCCGCATCCTCCTCCTGGTAGCCGCGCGGCTTCGCGCTGCCAGCTCAGGCGGGTGACGCCCTGCGCTGCCGGTCGAGCTTCGCCCGGCTTACCGCTGGCCGACGCTGATCAGGAGGAGATCTGCGCGTTCCCCAGCGTCACCGGGTTCCCGTTATCGACTTGCTGTGATTGAGTATTGATTCCAGTGCAGGTAATCGCGAGCTGCGTCACGCCTGAAATGTTCAGCCGGACAGTGGCCGGGTGCCCGAGGCTCACCGTTACCGGGCTCATGAGCGCTGTCCCCGACTGATTGGCGAATACCACCGTCTCGTTGACGCTTGTCACGTCGTTGGTGTCATCGGGGATGCCCACAACCGCCGTGAACAGGCTGTGGCCAGCGACGTCAAACGCCTCGGCCGGCTGACCGGCGCCATCCGCCGGAATGCATTCGAACGTGACACTGTCTGCGTAGGACCTGGCCGACATGATCTGCGACCCGGTATCGGAATCCCCGATATCGACGGTCGGCTGCAATGCGGACAGGTACGTGCTGCCCGGCGACGACGCGCCGCCGCTCGCCCCGGAGGGAACCGTCGCGCCCGGGCCGGTTTTGCTGGCCGTCTGCTGCGACTTCGCGATCTGCTGCTGCTGCTGGCGCACGACGATCGTCAGCTGGTCAACCCGCGCCGTCTGATGCGCGGCTAAGACCGACGCGGCAGCAGCGACGACGGTCGCGATCGAGGCAAAGACGCCGCTGACCGAGGTGAACCACCCGGTTAACCGGCCCTTCTTCTTCCGCCCGCCAATTTCGTTTCCGCCCTTTGCCGGTTCGCCGCGCGGTGGTGGTGTCGTCATCTTCTACCCCCTCAACATCACTGTCCGCAACGGGGCCCGCAGGCGCCATGCCAGCGCGGACCCGGCCATTAGCGGCAGTCACCCTCAATAGCCTTGAGCATTAAGACGCGCACGCCGTAAATCTGGTGCACACGGTGCAGGATCGCGTCGCAGCTACTCAGTCAGGACAGAAGCAGCCAGCGGGTGCTAAGCGTGGGCGAAGCCCCAGTTCAGCACTCGCCAGCCGGCTGTGATGGCCGAGGTCGGGATGCTGCTGGGGTTGGCGTGCAGGACTACGCCGATCAGGGTGACGCCGTCTCTGCGTGCCTCGAACAGCAGGCAGTCGCCGGCGGCATCAGTCTCGCCGGTCTTGATCCCGAGCGCGCCACGGTAGGACCCGATCAGCCCGTTCGTCTGGTGCCACAGGTAACCGTGGTGGCTGGCAGTGGCAGGAAGGTAGTACTCCTTCTGATCCACGATCTCGCGGAACGCCTGCCAGCGCATCGCCCGCTCACCGAGCCGGATCAGGTCGGCGGGCGTCGAGTAGGTGGAATGCTCGGTCGGGTACGGCATCCCGTCGAAGCTGGAGAAATGCGTTGAGGTCATGCCCATCGCCTTGGCTGCGGCGTTCATTTTGGCGATGAACGCTGGCCGGCCAGGACCGTATGCGGTGGCGAGTAGGTAGGCGGCATCGCAGCCGGACGGGATCAGCATCGCCGCCAGCAGCTGCCGTGCCGTCAGCACGTCCCCGGCGATCAGGCCCGCGCTGCTGGCCTGGCGCTTGGACACGTACCGGACGGCCGCCTCGGTGACCTTGATCTTCCGGTCCAGATCACCGGCCCGCAGCACCAGCAGAGCGGTCATCACCTTGGTGATGCTGCCCATTGGCCGCTCGGTATTGACGTCCTTGGCCCATAGCTGGACGCCGGTGCCCACATCCACCAGGTCCGCGCCGCGGACCGAGACCTTCGGCCCCGCGCCGGCCGTGCCGGCCGCGCCAGCCGCGAGCGGGGTGCTCCGCGCGAAAGACGGCTGCACCGCGAGGCACGCCACCAGGGCCACCGCGACGATCAAGGCACCCACCAGATACCGGGTGCATCGCGCGATGCGCCCATGACCGCAAGTCAGCATAAGGCGATTCAATCAGGCTCAGATAGTCATAGACCGGTGAAACGCGAATCCAGGTAGCGGAGGATCTGCATGCCGATGCGGAGGCTCTCGTAGTCACGGTCGACGCGGGTCAGCTGGACGCGCTTGCGGCCCGTGCGGGAGTTGCGGGTGCGGCCGGGCGGGCAGATCTAACCGCGAACAGCTAAACGCATAGCTCTCCGAGCGGCTATCGACGCTCGCCCGCATCGAACCGTTCTGGCGGGGGCTGGAAATGCGGCGACCTGACCATGGTCACGGAAGTGAGGCGGACCGCAAGGCGTAAGCCAATACAGAGGTGGCTGCCGGACCTACACTCCTGGAAACCTTACATGCCAGCCCCCGACCCTGCGCTCTGGCCGCGACCCAAGACTACGGAGTCAGGAATACCGTGAACTCGTCGTCTGTGGGCGCGCCTGTTTTCGTGTCGAAGAGGAATAGGGTTGACTCCGAGCCCTGGCACGACCCTCCGGCATTGTCAGCCACGATTGGATCGGCACCAGTGCCTTGCGGGATCGCCCAGAATGCAGCTGCCCCGGGCGTGATGCAATAAACGCCGGTACTGAGGTGCGTGATCGTGTTTGAGCTCCAGCTCGGCGACGAGAACAAGATTGTCCCGCTCGAACTCACAATCGCCCAGGTAGACCCTCCGGGCTCACCTTGCGGCCCCGCCGGACCCTGAGCACCCTGAGCACCCTGAGCACCCTGAATTCCCTGAGAGCCGGCGGGACCGGCGGGACCGGCCTTGCCGACTGGGCCCTGCGGGCCGGCGTTATTCCACGAGATCTTGCTCTGCCCCGCGGGACACTTGGCGGACGCTGACACGATCCTGAGTGCGCCTGTTTTGCTGACGCACGCATGAAAGGTAACGGACCCGCTGCTCGCCAGGGCCGGAATACCCAGGGCTAAAAAGGCCGCTACGGCCCCCGCCACGCACCCGCCTTTCAGGAGTGCCCGCGGCGTCGGCCGACGCGGGATGGCCTCCTTATTACCTGCCATTGCCGCCCGGCTCCATCGAATGCTCACCCTTCCGCTCCTTTCCAGTAATGCCCCGTCTGGCCCATCGCGCCGCATTAGCGCGGCCTTATCTGAGTAACGGCAGGACGGCATGCGCGGTTCACAGAGTCGTCCGATGCGGCGCTCGCCGGCACACGGATCGAGGTGATAGATATCCCGCCGGGAACTCGGCGAACTCTTATGCCAAGCATTTGGCCCGCGATACAGCATCACGGCCCGCCCGGAGCTCGAAGCGGACCACGTTGATGCGGCGGCGCAAAGCTCATCAACACAGTTGAGGTCGACGCCAGACGGCTGAGCTCTGGGGCTAAGGCCACGGGCTTGCTCGTATCGGGCACGGCGGGCGCCGAACTCGCCGTTCCCGAGAAACCAGGCGACGACCTCTTTGGCGGCGCTTCGCCCTCCGGCCAGCCGAGCCGGCCAGGGCCGGTCATGCGGAGCCCTGGCTGGTCCTGGCCGGGTGGCGGAATCGCTATCAAATGCTTCCAACCAGTCCAGGGGCGGGAGCGTCTACAGGGATACAGCTCCCAAAAACGGGATATGACCTAAGGAATCAGTCATGGAGTGCATGTTGCTGAAGAAGGTTGCGGGTGTTACGGCCTTGCTTGGTGCTGGCCTGGCGTCGGTGGCGAGCCTTGGGATGACCCCGGCGGCGCAAGCGGCGACCCAGCGGGCCAGGTCGACCGACTGGCACGTGGTTGACACGATCAGGACCAGCCCCAGCCACCCCTCCTACCTTGGCGCGATCGTCTCGACCGGCAAGACCAGCGGGTATGTCTTCAGGTGGGCGGCCGGGTCCTCGTACCCGGCCGCTTACGAGCGCATCGGCACCACGACGTGGAAGGAGGTACCGTTCCCGGGTGAGAGCGGGGAGCGCGTTGTCACAGCGGGCGCGACCTCGCCGACGGACGTGTGGGCCTTCTCGGACCTGACCAACCTGGGCTCGCGAGTGTTCGAGCTAGTCAAGGGCAAGTGGACGGTCGTCAAGACGTTCAGCCTCCCGATCGACTCGGCGACCGTGCTAAGCAGCAAGGACGTGTGGGTGTTCGGCACGGCCGATGACTCCGGTGCCGCCAGGCTGGGCGTGTACCACTACAACGGCCACACCTGGACGCGGGTCTCCCGCACCCTGGGTGGCGGATACGCGGTGTCCGACCGGGACGTATGGGCATACACCGGCGGCAGCGTCGAGGACTACAACGGGCACAAGTGGATGGCCACCAGCCTCGCGAGATTCCTGCCGAAGGACAAGAACGTCAAGCTGGTAGACGGGGTCATCGCCCTGAGCGCGAAGAACGTCTACGTGCTCGAGTCCGACTTCACTGGCGACGAAACCGCCGCGCTCTACGTCCTGCACTACGCCGGCCATAAGTGGTCCAAGGTCGCCGAGAACTACGGCTTCAGCATCGGGAGCCTCAGCCCCGACGGCAAGGGCGGTTTCTACTTGACTGCCATCCAGCACGACGGCGGTAACCTGGCTCTGCTG
Source organism: Streptosporangiaceae bacterium (assembly GCA_030038495.1). Lineage (GTDB taxonomy): Bacteria > Actinomycetota > Actinomycetes > Streptosporangiales > Streptosporangiaceae > JAJYUU01. The sequence goes on along the minus strand of JASHOV010000117.1, from coordinate 2,286 downwards.
CACTACTCTGACGGCAGGCTCGCGGTCGTGGCTCCGTTCACCGCCGTCTCCTCCACCGAGGTCTCGCACGTCACCCACATCCCCGGCACCACGCAGCAGTTGGTGACCGCACTTACCTCCTCCGCCACGACGGCCTACGCCCAGGTCCTCCAGGGCAGCTAATCGCCTAAAGCCGACTGGGTACTGCCTCCGTGCCGGGAAAGCGGCAAGAGTCGGAACCTAGGTGGGGCATTCGACGCGACGACCAGCCAGGCCTCCGGCTCGCGATGGAGTGCCGTCGCCATGGGAAGGCCTCCCCTTTTGTGTCCTACCTGCTGTTACCTACACTTCCGGAAATTGAATGCCGGCGTGGTGCTCGCTGCGCTGCTTGGGGGTTTCCGCAATGAGAACGAGATCGAAGGTCGCTTCGGGCCGGACTGTGGCCGCGGCTGCGCTGACCGCCGCAGTTGCGATTGCCGGTGCGGCAGCTGCCGCCGTCCCGGCTGCCGCGAGTCCTGCCGCTGGTCACGCCACCGCGTCCGCGCGGATGCTCGGACTAGGTCAGACAGGCAGCCGAGCCGAGATTCCGTGGCGAGATATCGGCCCGGGCTGGGCCCTCGTCACTGACACCGATGCGCAAGCTGCCACTGACGGCTCTAAGGCCGAGGTCTGGGTCTACCTCGTCGATCCTGACGGCGGCAAGTACGAGATCTACCGGACAAAGACGACCGACCAGATCCGCCTGATGGCCTGGTCCGGCGACACGCGGCGGGCGATCGTATTCAGCTCGGGCGCCAGCCTCCAGCACTACTCTCAGCTTGACCTTGCCAGTGGCAGGCTTGCCGCAATCCCGCTGTCGGCGGCCAAGTACAGCATCGTCGGCTACACCCGACCGGCCGGGACCAGCCTGCTCGTGTCCCGCCTCACACATGCGCGTACCGAGCTATCCCGGTACACGCTGACCGGCCATCTGGAGCGGCAACTCGCCACCATCGTCGGGTCGTATGGAGGTATGTCGTATTCGCCTAATGGTCAGACCATCGTGGCTGGCACGCAGAAGGGCATCGAGCTGGTGAACAATGCGTCGGGGAAGGTGACCCGGCTGCCGTCGGCTGACGGCTGCGCAGGCGTCTGGTGGAACGCCACGACATTGCTCACAGCCGGCTGCTCCTCCAACCGGCTGGACCTGGTTCCGGTCGACGGAGCTCACCTGCGGACACTGGTAGTCGCGAGCCCCGGCACTCACGCATTCCTCTCCGGGGCGTGGCATCTGAGGTCGGCCACCTACGTGCAGGAGTCCGGCCCGGCCGCAGGCGCCTACCAGCTCTTCCGGCTGGTCCGCAGCGGCCTCAAGCCGGTACTCGCCGATGATGGGGCATATCGGCCCGAGGTGATCGCGGCCAGCACGACGCGACTAATGGTTGCACAAGTGGCAGGAGGTGGGTTTGTGACCGGCCTTGCCGTCCTCGACCCGGCCACGGGCATGCTCCGGGCGATCCTGACACCAACCCTGACTGAGACAGGGGTCTCAAGCTGGGTGCCCTACTACGTGCCCGTCGGCCAGAACTAGCTACTCGTCATCGCGGGCGCAGACCTCAGATGGGGTCTGCGCCCGCCGGCCGCGATCGGAATGATGGACCAGATCGCTGCCGACCTGGCCGCGCCGGCAGCTTGTAACTCACACACGCGAGCGACGAACTACCTTGCCCTTCTTGATGCAAGACGTGCAAACGTTCATGCGCACAGGGGTGCCGTTAGCAGTGGCCGTCTTCAGCCGCTGAATGTTCGGCTTCCATTGCCGCTTTGCCTTACCCTTGATCTTGCGGTGAATAGCGTTCCGGCCAAGTCGCGCCACACTGTTACCGAAGATCGGCTCTTTGCCGCACAGCTCACATCGCTGTGACATGGCTCACACTCCATCTTTGATGCCACGGGAGCCTACCTTGCTGTAACAGGCATACGCCGCAACGCCAGGCTTGCTCTCCCGATACAGCAGCTGGTGCAGACGCACGGCCACCGCGAGATCGTTAACGTCCCAGGCATTCTAACAGTTGGGGCTCGATGATCTGTCACTCACTAACCCCCGGGCATCGCACGGAACCGTCCCCCTCGGACATATCGCGATCATGATCTGACCTGCGGAATCCCCACAAGAGAGTTTTGTCATCCGCCTCGCATCGCGAGTCTCCGCAGGCCGGACGAGCGGTCTTCCTGACCAGCGAGTTCCTGGCCAGCATAACCAGTCACCCTCGGGCAGCGACATCGGCGACCCACATACTGGGTATCAGGATCCGCGCGACCGCGGTC
>JASHOV010000116.1 GCA_030038495.1 Streptosporangiaceae bacterium | reverse complement strand
CCGCGCGACTGCGCGAGCACGAGGTACCCGGTGACCGGGTCGCCGCCGTCGCTCGCCGGCGGCCGCCAGCTGACCGTCGCGGCGGCCAGCCCGGGCCTGGCCGCGACCGCCGTGGGGGCGCTGGGCGCGCTGGGCGTGTAGGTGTAGGAGACCGAGTTGCTCTTGCTCCCGGTGAAATAGCTCTCGACCGTCGTGATCCTGACGCGCACCGTCGACCCGCTCCGGCCCGGTGCGGCCAGCAGCAGGACCTGGCCCGTCTGGCCGCAGGCCAGCAGCGCCTCCGCATTGGTGACCTCCCGCGTGACGGCGGTGCCGAACGAGACCGAGACCACGCAGCCAAGGTTGGTGCCGGTGAGCTCCAGCAAGTTCCCGCCCTGGGCCGGCCCGCGGTGCGCCGAGATCGAGCTGATCACCGGGTTGCCCGGCGGGTACACGTAGAGGTAGTCACCCGGCGGGTTGTAGCTGCAGGCCGTGGTCGAGCACACCTCCACATCGGTGAGCGCCGGGTTCTGCTGTACCGACTCGGTGCTGATGCTCGTGTCGCTGTTGATCGTGTAGGTGTACTGCGTGCCGAGCGATGCCCCGTAGATGTTGTCCACGAAGCCGATCGGGCCGGCCGCCTGGGCCAGGCCGGAACCAGTGATCGTGAGCGGAGTGCCGCACCCGGCCGCCGGCGGCGGGTTCGGGCAGGACTGCATGTCCGGCACCCCGTCGCCGCCGGACGGGGTCGCCACGCGGGTCACGACGGGCACGCCCGCGTAGATGATGTTCTCGGTATTCGACTGCCCGGCCAGCGAGTCGAACCCGACTGGCAGCAGCTCGGGCTGGACCGTCGGATTGAAGGTGGGCGGCAGGTCCGTCGGCGCGATGAGCTCCATGGACGTGCCGCTGATCTGAGCCGGGTAGTAGACCGCGTCCTCGTTCAGCGGCAGGCCGAGCGTCGTGTAGTTGAAGGTCAGCGGGTCCATCCCGGTTCCGGTGACGACGACGACGGAACCGCCATACTCGCCCGCGAGCGATGCCGGATCGGCGGTGGTCGTGGACACCGACGTCACGGTCGGGGCCGGCACGTAGTCGTACTCGCTCGGCTGCGGCTCGTCCTCGCAGCCGCAGCCGGCCGGGAGGATCTCGCTGCCCATGTTGTCGTAATTCAGCGCGCCCTCGTAGGGCGGCAGGATCGGCGCGGTCGCGCTGGTCTGGCCTGCGACCGTGACCGTGACCTCGACCTGGCAGACGTCGCCCGTCGGACTGAGCGGCTGGCCGGCCGCGCCGTTGTCGGTCGGGCAGGCCGTGGCCGGGGTCAGTGCGGCGAACGCGGGCGGGGTCACCACGAGCTCGAACGGCGAGACGATCTTGTCGACAGTCCCGGCGACGCCGCCGAAGTCCACGGTCGCGCCGGACGCGAAGCCCGACCCGAAGATCGTGACGCTGGCGGGGGAGCTGGTGCCCTCCACGCCGCCATAGGGGCTGACGCTCGTCACGCTCGGGGCCGTTGCGGTGCCGCTCGTGTCGACGTACTCGAACATCGACGCGGCGCCCGGGGAGCTCGACACCCCGTTGGTGAGAGACACGATGACCGGGGCCGGGCCGGCGCCGTCCTGAGGGCTGGGCGAGCCCGACGCCGCGCTAGCCGAAGGGAAGGTCGCGGTGAAGGTCTCGGCGCTGCCGGTGCCCGACACGGCCGAGATGTCCGTGGCCTGCCCGGTCCCGACCTGGACGCTGCCGATCATCGATGCGCCGCCGGACGCCGCGAAGCCCGAGCCGGTGATCGTCACCGGGTAGCCGCCGGCAACCGGGCCGGAGGTGCGGCTGAGGCTCGCCACGACCGGCGGGTGGAGCTGCCCGGCGTAGTCGCACATGTAGAAGGCGAGCCCGTTCCCGCCCGTCGGCGTGGTCAGCTGGGGCGAGCCCAGGCCGGAAGCCATGTCGTAGCCGGCGCGAGCCGGGAACAGCAGGCCGTTGTCCAGGCCGAAGTTGTCGTTGTTGCCCGAGGTGATGTCGTGGAACGAGGCCGCGTAGGCGATCGGGTCGGCCCCGATGCCGTACAGGATCGGGCTGGCGAAGCCCGCGTCCTGCACGCCGTTTACGGTGTCGGCCGCGCAGGCCGACGAGGCATTGACCAGTGCCAGCATGGCGGCCCAGATCGGCGACGACGATGACGTGCCGCCGATGGTCGCCCACCCGTCCGGCAAGCCGTATCCGAGCGACTGCCCGTAGATGGTGATGGAACCGGTGTACTCGTCGGCCTGAGCCGACACGTCCGGCGTCTCGCGGCAGCTGGTCGCGGCGGCCGTCGTCCCCGCCGGATCGCAGAAGGTCGGCGTCGTGAACGGAGCCGAGGTGCTGGCCGTGGCGGTCTCGTACGCCTCGGCGTTGGCGACGTCGGCGGTGTTGCTGGCCCCGACTATGGACCGCTGCTGCCAGGACGGCATCTGCCAGGACTCGGAGATGCCGCCTCCGCCCGCGCCCCCATCGGCGCCGTCGTTCCAGACATACTCGGACGGCGGGCGGGTCGCGTCGTCGATCGTCGTGCCGCCGACCGACACCACGTACGGCTGACTCGCCGGGTCGAGCAGCGACAGCAGGTTCTGCCCCGGCGGCGGCTCGAGTTCCCTGTACTCGTTGCAGGAATCGTCGCCGGTGTCACCCGCGGAGGACAGCACCGTCTGGCCCTGCGCGGCCGCCTGCTGGAAGAGGAAGTTCTCCGCCTCCTGTATGCCGGGCTCGGAGAGCTGGAGATACTGCTCGCAATAGGCATAGCTGCTCGTCACGACCTGGTCCACGTCGGCGTTCACGATCGCGGCGTAGTCGTCGATCGATCCGTATGCCGTCAACGGCGCCTCGTACACGTCGATGTGCGCCTCGGGCGCGATCGCCGACACATCCTCGATGTCCAGGTTCGCCTCGTCGTCCTCGCTGTCGGCGGCCGCGGCGGGCTCGCCGCCGTCCACCGCGATGACCGAGAGCCGGCTGCCTGCCAGGTTGCCGTTCGTTCCGGCCATGGCCTTGGCTTCGGCCGCACCGGAGTAACAGGTGTCGAACGTCTCGATGTCGGTCGCCAGGAACGGCTCCTCCTCGAAGACGGCGATGTGCTGACCCTGGCCGAAGTCGCCCCGACCGTACATGCCGAAGGCACCATACGCGTTGGCGATCTGATCGTCGGTGAGCCCGCCCGAGACCTGCGCGGCCTGCTGGGCCTCGGCGCATGCGTGCGGGGCGCCGTTGACCGACGCGATCTTCGTGGTCTTGGCCGCAGGGTAGCCATGGGACATCGCGCTGCCCTTGGGAATGACGTAGCCCGGCTGCGGCTGCGCGAGGTTGTCCAGGCCGACGAGGCCGGCCACGGCCGGCGCGATCGCGGCCGGCACTCGCGGCACCCCGGTCGTCGCCTGCCCGGACTTGCCGCCGGGGAGCCGGTATCGCTCCAGGCCGATCCCGAACGCGTGCTCGACCTGCGCGGCACTGCCGCGGAACGTCACCAGCAGCCCGTCCGAGGACACGCTCGCGATACGCAGACCCTCGCCGGTCAGGGACCGCTCGACCGTCGCGATGGTCGAGCGGGCCGGGCCAAAGCGGCGGCCGAACTCACCGCGCGTCAGGTACTGGTGGTAAGCGCGCGAGTTCTTGCTCGTCACGCTGGTGATGAAGTTCGTGAGCGCGGCCTCGTTCTGAGGCTTCAGGACAATCGCCCCGGTCTGCGCCGCCGACGTGGCCACCGCGCCGAGGGCGCGGTCGGCGCTGGGAATCTTGACCGCGGAGCCGAGCCGCACCATCGGAGAGTTCCGCAGGGCCTGGGCGCTGAGGTCCGGTGCCGCCGCCGCCGGCTGCGATGCCGCCATCGCCAGGAACGGAGCGACCAGCAAGGTCGCGGTCGCCGGGACGACGACCCGTCGCGGCCCGAGCCGCCCGATAGCTTTCCGGATTGCGCTGGCCACTGCCATGGCGACTCCCCCGCGACTTGCGACGTTCCATGACGTCGCATGGATGGCACGGCCCGTGATTCGGTCCGTACGGCAAAGGCGGGTTTATCAGTCCTTACGAATCAAGTCAAGGATAAAGTCTGCAATTCCGTGCCAGCCGGGGGCAGCCGGACAGCGCGTAGTCACGCGAAGGCAGCACGTGGTCGCGGGCCTGCGCTCAGCCGAAGGGATCCGGGGCTCCGCTGCGGGTCCGCAGTGGCTGACCGGCCGGTCAGTGCCCCGCAAATCGCCCGAAAGGGGCGCCCGCTACGGGCAACTCAGGCCCGCGCCATGAGCACGGAGTATTTGTCAGGCTGACTTTTTCTCCGGTCCATGCCGGACGGGTCTAGTGCGTTCTGGGCCGATGCGGCCTGCGCGCCACGGTGCTGCGCGGAGCGCTCGCGTCCCGTCGCGCCGACCTGACCGGCGGGGTCACCGTCGGCGCGACCCGGCCGTCACCAGCGCCGGGATCGCCCGGCCCGGCCGGTAACTCCGCGTCGAGCCGGGCGGGCCAGTCCTCGTCGGCCAGGCCGCCGACGGCCAGCATCTCGCGCCAGTCCCGCTCCAGCCGGCGCAGCTGCTGCTCGAACCGGTTGAGCTTTCCCGCCGCGCCCAGTACCAGGGCGGCTTGAATGCGCTCGCTGGAGTCGTCCGGCCGCAGCGCGGTCAGGCGCCTGATGACCTCGTCGTCGGTCCCGCGCCCGAAGTCGCGGCGGATCCTCCGGATCAGCCGGTCACTCGGTGCAGTCACGGTCGCACCCCCGATCTGCACGTCGGCCCACTGCATTCAGTCTTGAGCAGAGTGGCCGAGAGTCAACCCGTGCTCGCCGTGCAGATCGCGAGGGCGGCAGTTACTCCCAGGGGCGCCGCCGGCCCCGGTAGTCGCCCTGCCAGTTGCGCCGTACGTGCCGGCGGAACCGCGCGGCGGCGAAGATGCCGAAGAGGCAGGTCACCAGGACGATCAGGAAGATGACCTTCAGGACCGCGAAAAGCACGAACCCGGCCGGCGGCAGGATTATGGCGAGGAACAGCACGAGCAGCACGAGCGGCAGCAGCCTTGGTCCGCGCCGGTACCGGAACACCGGCGGCCC
>JASHOV010000115.1 GCA_030038495.1 Streptosporangiaceae bacterium | reverse complement strand
ACCCGCCAGCAGGAGATCGAGCTGCACGTCGGCAACGACGTCAGCATGAACTCCGACACGCTCATGCTCGTGCACATTTCCGCCGACCACGACCGGGTGCAGGAGATCAGCCTGCCCCGCGACAGCTGGGTGGACATCCCCGGCCACGGCATGAACAAGATCAACGCAGCCATCGGCATCGGCGGCCCGCCGCTGATGGTCCGGACCGTCGAGCAGGCGACCGGGCTGACCATCAACGACTACATCGAGGTCGACTTCCTGGGCTTCGTGAAGGTAATCGACGCCCTCGGCGGGGTGAACATCTGCCTGCCGTTCGCGGTCGACGACCCCTACACCGGCCTGCACATGTCGGCCGGCCTGCATCACGTGGACGGCGTAACCGCGCTCAAGTTCGCCCGCGACCGGCACTCGTTCGCCGCCTCCGACCTGGCCAGGATCGACGACCAGCAGCAGCTGCTGTCGAGCCTGTTCGCCGAGGCGACAACGTCCGGCATCCTGGCAAACCCGTTCCGGCTGCAGGAGTTCGTGTCGTCGCTCACCTCCGCGGTAACCGTGGACAACGGCTTCAACCTGGTCCGGCTCGCCGACGAGCTACGCGGCATCCGGTCGGAGGACATCACGTTCAGCACAGTCCCGCTCGCGTCGGTGAATTACATGACCCCGACCGGCCAGGACGCGGTCCTCTGGAACGCGTCGGCCGCGCGGGCGCTGTTCGAGAGCCTGAAGAACGACTCCGCCACGCCGGCCAAGACCTTGCCCACGGCGCGCAGGCGGACCGAGGAGGCCAGCCGATCGCGGGTGTCGGTCGACGTCTACAACGGGACGTGGACGGCAGGGCTGTCGGCCAGCACGGGCAAGGAGCTGGCGGCGCTCGGCTTCAGTGTGCACCGCGACGGCCTGAACTGGACGCAGCACAACGTCGCGCGCACGATGATCCAGTACCCGCCCGGGCAGCTCGCCGAGGCCCGGCTGCTGCTGAAGGTACTGCCGGGTGCCACCGTGCAGGCAGTGCAGCACCTGCCCAGACTCAGGCTGGTCCTGGGCGCGACCGGCGCAGCCATCACCGGGCAGGCGCCCAGCCCGGCGCCGTCCCCGACGTCACCCGTACAGGAACGGACCGCGACGCAGGACGCCTGCCGGTAGCTGCCCGGTTAGCTCTCGGGAGGGAACGAACTGCTCCCGCTCGACTCTGGACCGGCCGAGCCCGGCCCGGGGAAGAATGACTGGTTCTGCGGCGGCGCCTGGCCCGCGTCGGGCGAGGAGGTCTGGCCAGGGCCCGTGGTCTGGCCAGGGCCGTATTCGTTCGCCGGCTGACCGGGGAAGGGGCTCGGCGGGTCGGGCGGGAAGCTCGTCTGCGGCGGCCCAGAGCTCTGGGGTGGCACAGTGCTCTGCGGCGGCATGGTCGCCTGGGCCGCGGGGTCGGCGGTTAGGTTCAGGCCGTTCTCCCGCTCGTGGGTGGAAATATCGTTTATGAGCTGATCGATCTTGGCCTGGCCGTCGGACGTGCCCCGGCCGGTACGGTCGGCGTATACGAGCGCGCCTAGCTGGCGCAGCATGGCGTCAGCGCGCCGGCCCGCCTGGGCCTGATCCAGCTTGGCCTTGCCCTGCTCGGCCGCGTCCTTGGTCTGCTGCGCGAGCTGCGTCGCCTGCGCCTTGACCCTGTCCATAAGTCCCATATGTCGCCTCCAGAGGCTGACCGGAACGCCGTCACGGCTGGCTTAGCCGATACGCCGCAAAGCTCTTTCAACAGCATAGGACCAGCCACCCTGGTGCCTCCAGGTAGCACCGAGCCAGGACCACCGTGGCCGACCCGGGCAGTGGATCGGGTGCGCCTCGTTCGCGGCCGACGCGGCTAGCTGGCGGCAGCGGCGAGATTGGCGGCGGCCGCACGGGCCAGGGCCGCGGTGTCGGCGATCACGGTCACCAGCCGGCAGCCACTGTCGCGGTACAGGCGCGCGGTCTCGCCATCGGGTGCGTGCACGCCGACCGGCTTGCCCGCCGTCGCGCAGGCGGTCCAGATGCGCTCGAACGCGGGCCGCAGCACCGGATCGTGCGGGTCGAGCTTGCAGCCGAGCGAGTAGGACAGATCGCGGGGGCCCACGTAGATGCCATCGACGCCAGGCAGCCGGAGCGTGGCCGGCAGTTCGGCCATCGCGTGCGCGGACTCCACCATCACGACGCACAGCGGCGGCGCTGGCGGCGCGTAGACACCGCCGGCCGAGCGGTAGCCATCGGGCGGGAACCGGCACGCCCCGGCGACCTCGCGGGCCTGCTCGGCCGATTCCACCTGAGGAACGATCACGCCCTCGCAGCCGAGATCGAGGGCGCGCCCGATGTCGGCCTGATGCGCGTGCCGTACCCGCGCGATCGGCGCGGCTCCGGCGAGCCGGATGGCGGCGGTCATCGCGGGCAGGTCATGCTCGGTCGCCTGGCCGTGCTGCAGGTCGATGGCCACGTAGTCGAGCCCGGATGCTGCTATCACCCCGGCGCTGATCGGGCTCGCGACCGCGAGCCACCCGCCATAGACAACCTCACCGGCGCGTACCCGGTCCGCGAAGGGGGCTTTCGTCACGGCAGTAGCCAAGCACACCGCCGATCAGGTGCCAGCCGCGGGCCCGCAGCGGCGCTCTACTCGGAGCCGTTACGGCCGCGGCGAGGGGTGGCGGCCGTAGCGGCTATCTCCAGCCAACTCGCAGCGGCCACCGACGGACGCCCGCCGAGCGCGCCGACCGAAGCCGCGGCAGCCAGGCCAAGCCGGTAACGCAGAGATTCGAGCCGATGTTCAGCGGATCGAACGGATGGGGCGGGTTCCCGAGCAGGCCACGCCAGCACCGGGCACCGGGCATTAGATCCAGGGCAGACGGCGCCCGCCCGAGGGTCGGCTCGAAGGGCAACGTTGGACCTTTGCTGCCCCTCTATGGGCAACGTTGGAGCTTTGCTGCCCTTCACCGCTGGCGGGGACGGCGTCCATGAACGCAGCGGGTGCGGTTAAGGCACCCAGCGGGGGCATGGCCGGGCCGCGCACAGCTGCGATCCGGCCTGGGCAGTACCAGCTGACGACTCGGAAGCAGGTTCTTGGCTGCGCTACCCGGTGGACGGGCTCCGCCTGGCCCCGTTAAGTCCGCGACATTGGCCGTGAGCCCCCGAAGAGCTGCCCCGATCGCCGTGCAATCCTGGGCGGCCAGGCTAGCTCCGCTGGCCAGTGAGCCGAGCGTGCGCGGCCCGGATCCGGCGCAGCGACTCCTCGCGGCCGAGCACCTCCAGCGACTCGAACAGCGGCAAGCCCACGGTGCGGCCGGTCACCGCCACGCGCACCGGCGCCTGAGCCTTCCCCAGTGAGAGGCCGAACGGCTCGCCGATCTGCTCCAGCCGCTGCCGCAGGTCCGCTGCCTGCCAGGGCACGCTCTCGTAGGCGGCCAGCACCGCTGCGAGCACGTCGGCGGCCGGCTCCTTCATCGCCTTGGCCCAGGAGCCCTCGTCGGACACCGGGTCGGGCAGGAAGGCGAAGTCCACCATGGGGACGATCTCCGCGAGCAGGGCCACCCTGGTCTGGGCGAGTGGGGCCAGTTCCGCGAACACCGCCGGGTCGAACCGCTCGGCTGGCCACGGCGCGACGGCGGGCTCCAGCCACGGCTGGCACGCCGAGATGAAGTCCGCCGGCGAGAGCGCCCGGATGTACTCGCCGTTGAAGGCGCGCATCTTCTTGATGTCGAAGTAGGCCGGCGAGGGGTTCACATCCTCGAGCCGGAACTCGGCCACCATCTCGTCGAACGGCATGATCTCCCGGTCGCCGCCTGGCGCCCAGCCGAGCAGCATCAGGTAGTTGCGCACGGCGGCGGCCAGGTAGCCCTCGTCACGGTAGGTCTCCAGCGCGAGCTTGTCCCGCCGCTTGGACAGCTTCTGCCGCTTCTCGTTGACCAGGATCGATAGGTGCCCCCAGGCGGGCGGCTGCTGGCCGAGCGCCTCCCACAGCAGCTGCTGTTTCGGCGTGTTCGGCAGGTGCTCCTCGCTGCGCAGCACGTGGGTGATCCGCTGGTCCATGTCGTCGACGACGTTGGCCAGCAGGAACAGCACCGAGCCGTCGCTGCGGGCGAGCACGAAGTCCTCGATGGTGGAGTTCTCGAATACGGTCTTGCCGCGGATCAGGTCATCGATAACGGTCACGCCCGTGTCCGGCGCGCGGAACCGCAGCGCCCGGCCCGCACCGGGCCGGAGGCCGCGGTCACGGCAGTAACCGTCGTAGCCGCGGTGCTGGTCGCCGGTCCTGGCGATCACGTCCTCGCGCTTGCAGTCGCAGTAGTAGGCCCGGCCCTGCCGGTAAAGCTCGCTGGCTGCCTGCGTGTGCTTACCCAGGTTGTCGGACTGGAGGAACGGGCCCTCATACTGGCTGCCGTCGATCCCCAGCCAGGCCATCGCGCTGATGATGTCGTCTATCCACTCCGGCCGGTTGCGCGCGGCGTCGGTATCTTCGATCCGCAGCACCAGCGCGCCGCCGTTGTGCCGGGCGAATGCCCAGTTGTACAGGACGGACCGGGCGCTGCCCATATGGAACATGCCGGTCGGCGACGGCGCGAAGCGCACCCTGACGTCAGATCCCGAGCTAGTCACGGCAGCCGAGTTTAGCCGAGTCCGGCGCGCCGCCCGTTCGCCGATGAACGGCCGGCGCGAACAGCATGATCAGCGGCACTCCGCACAGCGCGGTCATCGCCCAGCCCAGGCCAAGGTGGCCTGCGAGCAGCCCGACCGCCAGCGGTCCGATGCCGCCGACCAGGCCCGCCGCGCTGCTCAGCGAGACCGCGAGGCCGCTGCGGCCGGGCAGGCTTCCATAGAGCTCGGCCATCAGGACTGGGTACCACGGCGCGGTGGCCATGCTCAGCGCCCCCAGGACGACCAGCTTGGGCCCAATGCCGGGCACCAGCAGGAAGGCCGGGTACAGCACGCCGGCCAGCAGCACGCTCGCTCGCAGTACCTGCAGGCTGTCCAGCCGCTCCAGCACCGGGGCCAGCAGCGCGTACCCGGCAAGACCAGCGCCAAGCCGCACCGCCACCCCCAGCGCCGCAACCGAGGGTGACGCGTGCGCCGAGTAAACCAGGTACAGGGCCAGGAAGGAGGTGAACACGTCCAGCAGCAGGTCTGATGCCTCCAGCAGCAGTAGCCAGCGCACGGCACCCGCACGGGCGGTGATCCGCAGCGCGGTGCCAAGGCCGGGCCAGCCGCCAGGTTCGCCCCCTTCGCGCGCCGTGCTTTGTGCATCGGCGGTACCGCCCGGGGTCGGGCCTGGCGGGGTCGGGCCTGGCGGGATCGGGCCTGCAGTCATGATGGCCAGCCAGCTCACCGCTCCGGCCGCTGCGACCAGCAGGAACGCCAGCCGCCAGCTACCGCCCGCGGCGAGGACCGCGGTCACGAGCAGGGGACCAGCCACCGCGCCAGCCGCGCCGGCCAGTGTCCAGCGGGCCATGTGCCGTGCCCGCCGCTCGGGATAGGCATCCATCAGCACGGACTGCGTCAGGCTGACGAATGCACCGGACGCCGGGAAGAAGACGACCAGCGCCGCGAGCAGCGCAGGGAAACTGCGTGCGAGCCCGGCCGCGGCGACGGCTCCGATGAACACAAGACCGCCGGCCAGGATGAGCCGCCGCCGCCGACGGCCGGCCTCGCTGAGCACGCCGATGGGCAGCTCGATCAGGCTGCCGAGCAGCAGCGGTACGGCGGCTAGCAGGCCGACCTGCAGATATGTCAGCGCCAGGTCATGCTTGATCAGCGGCATCGCGGCACTCTTCGTGCCGTCGACTAGCTCGTCCGCGAACTCAACCGCCAGCGCGGCTAGCAGGCCCGCGAGCGCGGGCCGACCGCGAGCCGCTACGTCATGTGGTCACAGTCAAGGGAATCCCACCCGGCTATATTAGCCAGCCGGGCGGCCTCGGGCACCTGCGATGCCTGTCCTCAGCTCCCCGCGGGCAGCTCGGGCGTGGGCGGGGCAGAGCCGATCTGGGCCTTGAGCGCGGCCAGTTCCTTGTCTACCTCGGCCGACTCGCCCGCCTCGTCCAGCTCCTTCTGTATGTCGTCGGTATCGCCGCCGACGTCCTCGAGCACGCCGGATTGCAGCAGCTCGTCGAGCGCGCCTGCCCTGGCCTGCATCGTGGAGATCTTGTCCTGAGCCCGCTGCAGCTCGGCGCCTGAGTCCCCCAGGGTGCTGGAGATGCCGGCGACGCTCTCGTTGACCGACGTCATCGCCTGGGCGGCCGTGTACTGGGCCTTCAGCGTTTCCTTCTGGGTGCGGAACTTATTGACCCGGTCCTGCAGCGCGCTCAGGGTCTGCTCGAGCTTCTGCTCCTGCTCGGTGAGCTGCTGGTGCTGCGGTTCCAGTCCGTCGACCTGCTGCTGCGCAGCCGCCTTCCGCGACAGCGCCTCCCTGGCCAGATCTTCCTTGCCGGCGGCCAGGGCCGCCTTGGCCTGGTCGTTCAGATGGTCAACGCTGTGCTGGAGCTGCTGTTCCTGCAGCTCAAGCTGCTTGCGTGAAGCCGCGACGTCCACCAGTGCCCGGCGGACCTTGGTGATCTGGTCGAGCATCTGCTCATAGGAGTAATCGAGCATTTCGTCGGGCTTCTCGGCGGAATCAAGCGCCTTGTTCGCCTTGGCCGCGACGATGTCGTGCGCGCGCTGGTAGAGGCTCATATTGGCAATGCTCCTTGTCGGCATCGGGCGGAGCTCACTGCTGGACAGGCTACCGCTCGGAGCTTGCCGGGGAGTCAGCACGACCGGCCATTGAGGCCGGGCAAGCCACCACCAATCAGGTGATCACGGCGGTGGAAGTGGTGCTCTCGGCCGGCTGGTGACCGGCGTTCTTCGTCGTGATGCCTAACATGGGCCTTCGAGGGCCGCCGTGCGGCCACCTCCGCCGGGTCCCGGCGGTCATTAAGTAACGCGGATTCCCGGCCACAGGGCGCCCCCAGGCGCTAACACGGAGCGACCGAAGCGATGCAGCCTGTAAGTGCCAGGGCGAGCGAGCGCTCCCCCGCACATTCGAACCGCTCCGGCCGCGCGTTCCGGGGTGCTCCCGCTCGGCGCTTCACCGTGCCGATGACGGTATACGTCGTGGCTCACGTTCCCCTCCTGGTCGTGACCTGGCTCTTCCTCGCCCATGCGCACATCGGGCTGCTAAAGGCGCTGGAGTCAGGCGACGGCGGCTGGTACGTCGCCGTCGCCCAGTTCGGCTACGAGCATCACCTCGTCTACATCACGCCCGGCGCCCCTGCGCAGATGCGCATCGCCTTCTTCCCGCTGCTCCCGCTGCTGATCCGGGCGGTCACGGACGTGACCTGGCTCGGCGGATTTGGCGCCGGTCTGCTGATAACCGCCGTGGCCAGCCTGTTCGCCGCCGCGGGTATCTACGCGCTCGTCACCCGCTACGCCGGTCATGCGACGGCCCTGGCCACCGTGGCGCTCTGGGCGACGATGCCGACGGCCTTCTTCCAGTCGATGATCTACTCGGAGGCTCTCTATACGGCCCTTGCCGCCTGGGCCCTGTACGCGCTGCTGGAATCCCGCTGGCTGACGGCCGCCGGGCTGACCGTGGCCGCTGGCCTGACCCGGCCCACCGCCATTGCCCTGGTCATCGTGGTCTGTGCGGCCTGCATCGTCGCCATCGTCAGGAGCCGCGGCCGGTGGCGGGCCGCCGCCGGGCTGCTGATCGCGCCCTGCGGGCTGGCCGGCTACCTGCTCTGGGTGGGCATCCGTCTGCACAATCTCGATGCCTGGTTCATCTCGCAGCGGGCGGCGGGCTGGCAGTCGTCGTTTGACTTCGGCAGGCTGACTCTGCAGATCGTGTCGGGCGTGGCCAAACTCCGCTCCGGCCCGCAGGCCCTGACCTATGACATCGTGGCGGCGTTCCTGCTGGCGTGCCTGGCTCTGGCGCTCGCGATGGTGATGGACCGGCGTACGCCGCTGGAGTTGAGCGGCTGGACCTGGCTCGGCATACTGCTCGCGATCGGCTCGACCGGCCCGTGGTTCTCTAAGGCGCGGTTCATGTTGCCCTACTTTCCGCTACTAGTGCCGGTTGCGGCGATACTGGCCCGAGCCCGCCGCCGCAACCAGATCGTCGCGGCCGTCCTCGTGCTGCTGGTAAGCGGCTGGTGGTCGGCCTACTTCCTGTCGCTCACAGGGGTC
>JASHOV010000114.1 GCA_030038495.1 Streptosporangiaceae bacterium | reverse complement strand
TCCTGAGATCCCCGGCAATGCCAGCGTCGACATCGCCTGGTACATCGCCCGGGCGCAGGCGGCCGAGGCGGCCAAGTTCGACCTGATCTTCATCGTCGACAGCCAGTTCATTACGCCCGACTCGCCTAACCACTCCCTCAGCCGCCTCGAGCCGCTCACGCTGCTCTCGGCGGTCGCCGTTCATACCCGCCACATTGGCCTGGTCGGGACGATCACGACGTCGTACAACTCGCCGTTCAACGTCGCCCGCAGGCTCTATTCCCTCGATCACATCAGCGGCGGCCGCGCGGGCTGGAACGTCGTCACCAGTGGCGACGCCGGAACGGCGGGCAACTACAGCCTCGACGAGCACTACGACTATTCCACCCGTTACGGCCGGGCGCTTGAGCACGTCCGGATCGCGCAGGGACTGTGGGACTCCTACGAGGAAGACGCGTTCCCCCGCGACAAGGAGCGCGGCGTGTTCCTCGACCCGGCTAAGCAGCACGCACTGGGCCACCGGGGAGAGTATTTCGCCGTCGTCGGACCGCTGAATCTCGAGCGCTCACCGCAGGGTCAGCCCGTCATCTTTCAGGCCGGTGATTCCGAGGAGGGGCGAGACCTGGGCGCGGCCATCGCGGAGGGGATCTTCACCCACGCCCTGACCTTGGAGCAGGCGCAGGCGTTCCGCCGCGAGATGCGCGAGCGGGCCGCCGCGAAGGGCCGTGATCCCGATCAGGTCCTGATCATGCCGGGAATCTTCCCGATCATCGGCGAGACTGACGACGCGGCCCGGGCCAAGGACGCCGCCATCCAGGGCACCAAGAGCTTCGACCGGGCGTTGCGCGAACTGGGCCGGCCATTCGGGTGGCACGACTTCTCCCAGTACGACCTCGACCTGCCGTTCCCCGACATGGGCGATGCGGGGGAGCGAAGCTTCCGCACTCAGGCGGAGGCGATCAAGAAGCTCGCTCGCGACAACAACTACACGCTGCGACAGGTCGTCGAGCATCAGCTTCAGGCCCGCTGGTCGCCGTTTGTCGGCTCGCCGCACACCGTCGCGAGCGGGATCGAGCGCTGGTTCAGCGAGGGCGGCTTTGACGGCATCAACATCAGCGTGACCACGCCCAGCGAGTTCGCGCTGTTCACCGATGAGGTGCTGCCGATCCTGCGCGAGCGCGGCATCGTGCGGCGCGAGTACGACTCGAAGACGCTGCGCGGCAACCTCGGGCTGCCGATTCCGCCGAATCGCTATACCGCGGTCGAAAGGGCCACACCCGCGCTGGTCTGACCACTTCCACAGACAACGCTTGCTCCGCGGCACGCGCCCGGGCTCGATCAGAAAGTACAACGCGATGACTTCCTACAGGACAACCGACCGTCGATGGCGCAAGCCCGTTGCCGGCATCGCCGCCGCCGCCGCCGTTGCGGCGCTGGTGACCGCGTGTAGTACGGGCGCGACGAGCGCGACCACGACCGACAGCGCTGCCGTGCTGAGGTGGGCGACAAGCTATTTCCCGCCGCACTGGGATCCGGTCGTGAACGGGGCGGGAGCGCAGTTCCGTCCGCTCACGCTCGTCTACTCGTCCGTGACGAACGTCAACGCGAAAGGCGACCCGGAGCCGGGCCTCGCCGAGAGCTGGACGTATAACAAGGCCGGTACCGAGGTGACGTTCCACATCCGGCCGAACCTGAAGTTCTCCGACGGCACGCCGGTCAACGCCGCTGCGATCAAGGACGCGATCATCCGCGCGAAGACGCAGCAGAATTCGGCGCTGATCGAGGACCTGGAACCAGTCTCGAAGGTGACCACCACCGGCGACTACGACGTCAATGTGTACCTCAACCACCCCGACTTCCAGATTCCGCTTGTGTTCGGCGAGCGCGTACTCCTCGTTGCCAGCCCGAAGGCGGCCGCGGATCCGGCCAGGCTCGACCAGTTCCCGGTCGGGGCCGGCCCGTTCATCGCCACCAAGATCATTCCGGGCCAGGAGGCGATCTTCAGGAAGAACCCGGACTACTGGGATGCGAAGGACATCCACATCTCCGAGGTGTACCTGTACGACGCGCCTGCCCCCGCGACCGTGGTGGCCGGGCTCGAGAGCGGCACCTACAACTTCGCCGATCTCGATCCGTCGGAAGCCGCGGCGGCCAAGGCAGCCGGGCTCGACGTGTTCGTCCAGCCCGGCTACAACGCCGAGAACATCAGCATCAACATCAACAAGGCCCCGTTCAAGGGCCATCCGGACCTCGTCGAGGCCATCCGCTACGCCATCAACCGCCAGCAGTTCGTGCAGCAGCTGACGTTCGGCTACGGCGAGGCGACGGATGAGGTCTTCCCGCCCGGAGCGCCTGGCTACAACGCCGCGGACGCCAATCTCTGGCCGTACAACCCGGCCAAGGCTAAGCAGTTGCTGGCTGCGGCGGGTTTCAAGCCCGGTCAGGTGCGCCTGCCGCTTGTGATCTCGTCGAGCACGTCGACAGCGGAGGCGGAAATCGTGCAGTCGCAGCTCGGCGCCATCGGCATCGACGTGTCGATCACGGTCAATCCCAACTGGGCGACTCCGTTCTTCGGCAAGCAGCTGGTGTTCTCCCTTTACGGCACCACCGGCCGCGACTCCCAGACCGAGACCCTGCGCGACCATTTCGGCCCGGACGGGGTGCTGAACCTCAGCTCGCCCTACGAGGTCGCCGGCTTCGAGGCCGCCGTCGACAAGGCCGAGGCCACGCCGATCGACTCGCCCGACTACGAGACCAACCTGCAGGCCGCGACGGCCGCAGGCCTGCAGTCGGAAGCGCTGATCTTCATCTACGTAGCGCCGAACCTGGAGGCCAAGAGCAAGTCGATCTCCGCCCTGCCCGCTAACCCCGGCCACCTCGACTTTACCGGCGTGACGATCGGCGGCCAGTGACCGCCCGCCGCGGGCTCGGCCTGGCCACGGCCGGGCATGCCTCCAGGATCTTCGGTCGCATCGCCGGGCGGTCGGTAGCGATCTTCGTCCCCGTGTTCTTTGTGGCGACGTTCGCGACGTTCCTGCTCCGGGCGATGAGCGGGCTGGATCCGGCGCGGTCCCAGCTCGGCGAGGACGCGACCCCGCTGGAGATCCATCGCATCGAGGCGTCGTACGGGCTGGACCGTCCGTTCTTCGCCCAGTACTGGAGCTGGCTGACCGGCGTACTGCACGGGAACCTGGGCCGCAGCTGGTCCAACGGCTACCCGGTCAGCACGCTGATCAGGGACGGCCTGACGGTCAGCCTGACGGTCACTACGCTGGCGCTGATCATCGGGGTGGTGTTCGGGCTCGCGCTCGGCGCGACCGCCGCCGTCCGGCGGACGACCTGGATTGACCGGGGGATCACCAGCGTGCTGTCGGTTGTCTCGACGGTTCCTGCGTTCGTCATCGGCATCGTCCTCATCGAGGTCATCACGGTCGGGCTGCACCTACTCCCGTCGGCGGGGTTCGTGCCGTTCTCCATGGGATGGTGGCCGTGGCTGTCGCACGTGCTCATGCCTGCTCTGTGCCTGAGCTTCGGCTGCATGTCGGCGTTCGCCCGGCAGCTTCGCGCCGGCCTCATCGGCGCCTACCGCGAGAACTATGTCGTCGGCGCGACGGTCCGGGGACTGAGCCCGCGCCGGATCTTCTTCCGGCATGTGCTGCGCAACGGAGTCGGCCCGGCGGTGGCGGTTCTCGCGCTGGAGTTCCCGGCCATCCTCGGGGGCTCGGTCATCGTCGAGTCGATCTTCGCGCTCAACGGGTTCGCCCAGTTCGCGAGCACCTCCGCCGAGATGGGTGACGTTCCCGCGGTCCAGGGCGTGCTCGTCGTCTCGATCGTCCTGGTCGTGACGTTCAACCTGATTGTCAACCTGGTCCTGGGCCGGCTCGCGCCGGCCGCGCAGCGGGGGGTATGACATGGTCCGCAGGGTTCTCTCGCTGACCACCGGCCGCGTCGCCGTGGCCATCCTGTTCGTGATCGCGGTGCTGGCGATCTTCGGGTCGGTGCTCGCGCCCTACAGCCCGCTCGCGAACACCGCGCACCAGCTCGCCCCCATCTCGGGCAGCCACCTACTCGGGACCGACTACCTCGGCCGGGACACGCTAAGCCGGCTGCTGGCCGGTTCCCGCGCCAGCGTGGTCGGGGCCGTCGAGGTGGGGGTCATTGCGCTGTTCGTCGGGGCGATACCCGGCATCCTGTCGGTGTACCTGGGGCGGATCTTCGAGTGGGTCACGCTGCGCCTGGTCGACACGCTGATCTCGCTGCCGTTCCTGCTTGTCGCCGTCGCGGTCACGGCGCTTCTCGGCAATGGCATCACCCAGGCGCTGCTGGTCGTGGGCGTGCTGCTCGCGCCCGCTTTCTACCGGGTGTCCCGGGCAGCGGCCCTCACGACCGCGCGCTCGCAGTACGTCGAGGCGGCGCAGATCGCCGGCGCGTCGCCGGCCTGGATCGTCCGCCGCCACGTCTGGTCCAAGGTGCTGCCGCCGATCTCGGTCTCGCTGGCCCAGACCATCGGCGCCGGCTTCGTGGTTGTCTCCAGCCTGACCTTCCTGGGCATCGGCGTGCAGCCACCCGCCCCGACGTGGGGCGGCATGCTGTCGTCCGACCTCAGCTATCTCTCCTATCAGCCGTGGGCCCCGGTCGCGCCGGCCGTGCTCATCGTCGCGACCGTGTTCGCCTGCAATCTGCTCGCGGACGCGATCCGCGACGTCTCCGGCCAGGCCGGGCACTCGTTCTTCCGGGCGCGAGCGGCGCGGCGCCGGCGCCCGGCGGCCGTGGCGCAGGGAGGTGCGTGATGGCGTTCCTGGCCAGCCCGAAGATCGAGCCGACAGCGACCGCTCCGGCCGCCGGGGCGGCGATCCTGTCCGTCCGCGATCTGCAGATCAGCGACCGGGCGACCGAGCGGGAGATCGTGCACGGGCT
>JASHOV010000011.1 GCA_030038495.1 Streptosporangiaceae bacterium | reverse complement strand
CCGTCGGCGAGGATGCTGAGCCGGTCCGGCAGCGTCGAGCTCAGCATCGGGAGTCCCTGCAGCCAGTACCAGGGCAGGCCGGCACCGGGATAGGCCCCGATGGGCTGGCCGCCGAGCGAGAGCAGTTCCAGCAGCAGGAAGGTCAGGAACGCCACCCGGATCGGCAGCACCCGCCAGTAGTAGATGCCCGCGGCGAGCAGCACGATGATCAGCGGAATACCGAGATAGGCAAGGTATTCCGGGGTGGGCTGCGGGTAATTGCTCACGATGCGGCCCGTCCAGCCGTTGTGGATGAGGACCTGGTTGGACGGGACCACGAAGACGTAAGGAATCGTGTACAGGTGGGTCAGGTGCCCGTGGTGGCTCACGACGTTGTACGCACCCGACGCGTGCGCGGCGTGGAACTGCACCCACAGGCCCCGCGCGCACAGCACCAGCGCCGTGACCGCCGCGGTAGCGCCGCCGACTCGGATCGACCTGAGGTTCCCGATGACTGCCCGCGGTCTGCAGGCGACCAAGACCAGCAGCAGCACGGCCGCCGCGATGGCCGTGTCGATGAGGGCCTCTTCGCCGATGAAGAGCTGGGCAGCCGCGAGGACGCCGAGCCACAGCCCGTTCCTGACTGCTCGGCCGCGGCTCGTGACGATCCTCAGGATCGCGTCGATCATCAGCGGCGGCACCATTGCCAGGACCAGGTGATAGTGCCCGATGCCTGACCCGGTCATGGCCGGGGAGAAGCCGTACAGTGCGCCGCCGAGCCCGGCGGAGATAACGCTCGCACCCCAGCGCCGGAGCACGAAGTACATGCTCGCGGCCGAGCCCGCGAACCCGAGCGTCAGCAGCAGATTGAGGCTGACCTGGGGGCCGAAGATATACGTGACCGGCGCCACGACGACACCTGGAAGCAGCAGCGAGGTGTTCCACATCAGGTTTACCGTGTGCGGCGCGTTCATTGCGCTGGTAACCAGGGCGGGCAACTGGAAATGCGCTACCGCCTGCTCCGCGTACCGAATGAACCATGCCATCTGGTCCACATCATGGATGTCGCCGCTCTGGGCGCGGCCGGTGGGATGCCGCCAAATCCGGGCAGTGACATAGATCGCGCCGAACACGTACGCGGCCAACACGATAAATGGCGCGTTAGACCTACGTCCCGGTCGTTGTTCCGCAGTGTCCTGCGGAGACTTGACCGCCGGCGTGGCGAGTCCCACCTGTACCTCCGTACGTCGGGCGGCCGTCAGATCTTATCGACTTAGGGCTGTGCCGTATCCGCAAGTCAGCACGATCCACCGTGCTGCTGGCTGGCTTTATTTGAGCTGCCTCAGACTAAATGCGGATCCTGAGGGAAATTTGAGAGCGCCTACCCGGGGTGAGAGTGTGACCGCTGGGAGACCTGGTATGCAGTTTACGGTACGGTCAATTGGGTCCGGGCGAAGCGCTCGTAAGATCCACTCTGCCGGCCTGGCCGCTGAATGGGGCGCGCCGGGGCTGCCTAGCTAGCGCGGCCGGTGAGGCTTGCGAAGTCCGCAAGGGAGAACACACGTGCAGGAGACGCGGGTTCGCGAGAGGCCCGACGACGCCGGCGGGCGCAGCAGGCCGGCCCCCTTCGGCCCGGACAGCCTGGTGTGGCTGATCTTGGTCAGCTTGCTCTTCTTCCTGTCCGAGCTGCTCCCGGCCCTGCTCAGGCTGCCGCTGGGCGCCGACGAGATCACCTACATCGCGCGCACCAGCGTGCAGTCGTCGGGCGTGTTCCTGCCGCCCGTGCACGGGCACGGGGCGGGTCTGCTCGCGGCCCCTGTCACCCTGCTTACCTCGTCGCTGACGGCGCTGCGCGTGTGGATGGCGTTCCTGTCCGGCCTGGCGCTGTTCGGATCGCTGCTGTGCTGGCGCGGGCTGCGACCCGCCTGGGTACTGGCCGTGGCCGGCTTCATCTTCGGCAGCCTGGCCATCACCGAGCTCAGCGGAGTGCAGGTCTACCCGGACCTCTGGGCCGGCTTCGGCTCGCTGGCCATCACCGGGCTGTTGCTGCAGGCGGTCCAGGGCCGCGCCCGGCCGAAGATCGTGCTCCCGGCGATCGGGTTTGCCGCCTTCGTCATCGTGATGATGCGCCCGCAGAACATTGCCTTCGTGCTCGTCCCCACCTTCCTGGCACCGATCGTGGTTCGGGGCTGGCGGCAGCCCCGTGTGCTGATCGCGATGATCATCGGGATGGCGCTTGGCGTGATCGAGTGGGTGGCCGAGGCCTACATGTGGTTCGGCGGGCTGACCAACCGGATCCGCCTGGCGAAGCAGGAGCCGCCGACGCTCGGGCTGCACTTCTCACTGCTCACGCAGATGAAGACGCTCAGCGGGCCGTGGTACTTCGATCCGACCGGCGGCGGCACCGCGCAGTTCTCCTATCCGGCTGAGTACTTGTGGTGGCTGCCCTTCATCGGCCTGGTGGCCCTGGGGCTGTACGCGGCGTGGCAGCTGCCGGCCAAGTCGTCCACCGTGCTGGCGCTCGTCACCGGGGGCTGGGTGGCCCTGCTTTACGTCCTGCTGGTGCCATTTGGCGCGCCGCGCTACTTCCTGCCTACCTGGGCGCTGTTCGCGATCGTGGCCGCCGACGGGATCGCGTGGCTGGTCACCAATACTCAGTGGAGGAAGGCGGCGATCGCCTTCACGGCCGTCTTCCTGCTGGCCGGCGCCATCTCGCAGCACGTGATCCTGGTCGGGGAGACCGCGAACGCCGCGACGGGACGGCTGTTCGCGGCCAAGGCGGTCAAGGTCAGGGCCCTGGGCGTCCCGCCCGGATGCGTCATCGGGGACCAGTACATCGCGTATTACCTGGGCTGCTCCGGCCCCTGGTCGGGCGGGACCGTGCAGGAGGTACTCGCCCGCGCGCCCGGCGGAGCGGCCGCCTGGCGCCCGGTTCGAGTGCCGGGCCTGACGGCGCCGCGGTGTGCCAGCCTGAGCACGCGCAAGCACCACCCGGGCTGCTGGTACTGGGTGCGGAGATAACGCTCGCCCCCTCAGCTGCCGCCGCGGGGGCCGGCGAAGGCCCGGCTGTCGGCGCAGGGATTCGCGGCCCCGGTGATCCCGCCGTACCGGCCGGACAGGTCCCCCGGCCCGCCCCGCACGGCAGCGGTCAGCGTGAGGCCGGCCCGCACGGACTTGAGGCTAGTCGGCCGCGCCCGGTGCACGGGGGCGCCGGCCGTGGAGACCTGCTGGTCGCGGGCGATCGCGCCGAATAGCCGGGCGTCACTGGCAGGCCAGGCCACCCAGTCCGGGTTGGGCCCGTACGGGATCGTGGGCAGCTCGATGAACTGGACCTCGCCTGGCCGCAGGCCGCGCAGGGTTTCCACGATGCTGGTCATGACCGGCAGGGTCAGTCCGGAGTCGGTGGTCATGTAGCGAGCCGCGTCGGTCACCACGGACAGCAGCCTGGTCGGGCTGGAGGACAGGTGGGACCGCTCGATGCCCTGCAGGAGCGACGCCATGAGGTACTGGTCACGCTGGATCCGCTGCAGGTCCGAGCCCTCGCCGATATAACGGGCGCGCCAGAACGCCAGCGCCTCCGCGCCCCAGACGTGATGCCGCCCGGCGGTGAGGTTCAGGCGCGACTGCGGATCGTGGACAGGGAACGGCAGGCAGATGCTGACGCCGCCGAGATCGTCTATGACCTGCTCGAACCCGGTGAAGTTGAGCTCGATGAAGTGATCGAGCCGCAGGTGCGTGGTCTGCTCGATGGTCTTCCACAGGCAGCCAGGTCCGCCGTCGGCGAACGTGGCGTTGATCTGCTCGACCTGACCTGGCTCGGCGGCCTGACCGGCGGTCCCGGCCTCGGGCGGGCAGGGCAGGATCGGCACGACGGAGTCGCGCGGGATGCTGAGTGCGACGACGTTGTGCTCGTCCGGAGCGATGTGCAGGACGATGATCGTGTCGGACCGCTGGCCGGTAATGCCCGCGCCGAACTGCGCGTTCGGCCCGGCGCGGGAGTCGGAGCCGATCAGCAGGACGTTCATCGCGCTGGTGAGCTGCGGGGGCCGGTTACCGAGCCCGACCACGCTGATCCTGGTGATGCTGTCCCAGACATCCCTGAACTTCAGGTAGGCCACCAGCGAGGTCGTCACCAGGCCAATCGCCACCAGGACCGCGAGCGCGCCGAGAGCGCGCCGCACGAGCCGCCTCGTTCCCCGCCTCGATGGCGAGGGACGGGTCGGCGGTCGCATCGGCCCTCGCTGTCCGCCCCCAGCGCCTGCGATCTCGGCCTCCCGGTCGCTCGCATGGTCCCCGGGTTCGGAGCGTGCCCGGCAGGCTCCTGGCTAATCGTCAGGCCGGGAACGCGGGCTCGGGGGCCGGCCTGCCTGGGCTACTGACCGTCCGGGCCCGCAAATGCCGCCTGGTCGCTGCATATATTTACGTTTCCGGTTATTCCACCATACGTACTGGCAATGTTCTCCACTGCCGAGCTGGACGGGACCGGCTGCAAGGCGGAGAACGTCGAGCCGATGATCAGGTTCATGGTTCCGGCGGCGACCTGGGGGTCGAGCTGCAGCTGGACATCGCCGGCCGGGCCAACCTGCTGCTCCAGGTACTGTGCCTTGGCCAGGTCCGCCGAGCTGGCGTACTGGATCACCGAGTCGGTGTAGGTGTCGCTGGCCGCGTCCAGCGGCTGGCCGATGACGTCGAAGCCGCGGGCCGTGAGGGCGGCCGATGTGGTCGTCGCCAGGTCGCTGGCCGTCGTCCCGTTGTAGACGGCGACCTGGACCTGGGCGGCCTGGACCGGGGGCGTCGGGCTGGGCTGCGCGGTGGGCGCGGGCTCGCTGGTGGCCTTCTTGCCATGCTTGCTCTTTTTATGATGCTTGCCCTGCTCGTCCGTAGACGTGGATTTCGGCAGCGCGTTGTCGTGGGCCACGGCGGCGAACAGGTCCTCGGCCTGTGGCTGCTCCCACTGCACCCAGTTCGGGTTCGGCTCATAGGTCGTGTAGGGCGAGGTTACGAACTGCACCGACTCGGTGGAGATGCCGTGCAAATCCTCGGCGATCCGGAACATCTGGGTGGGCGTCAGCTGGTCGTCGACGGTGATGTTCCGGTTCGAGGACAGCGCGTCGATCACGCTGAGCATCTTGCTCGGGCTGCTCAGCAGCCCGCTGTGCTCGATGCCCTGCAGGAGCGCAGCCATGAGGTACTGGTCGCGCACGATCCGCTGCAGGTCGTCGCCCTCGCCGAGATCCTCGCGGGTGCGCCAGAATTCCAGCGCCTGGCCGCCCCAGATGTGGTGGTACCCGGCACCCAGGTTGAGTCCCGACATCGGATCGTGGACCGTCTCCGGCAGGCAGACGTTGACGCCGCCGAGCGCGTTGATCGCCTGCTCGAAGCCGACGAACGTCAGCTCGATGAAGTCGTTGATGTGGATCCCGGTTTCCTGCTCCAGGGTTTCCCAGAGGCAGCCGGGCCCGCCGTAGGCAAACGTCGCGTTCAGTTGCTCGATCTGACCCGGCTGGGCGGTCTGGCCGGGTGTGCCGTCCTCAGGTGTGCAGTTCAGGATCGGCACCACCGTGTCGCGCGGGAAGCTGATGACGACGATCTGGCGTTCGCCCGGCGCGATGTGGACGATCATGTCGGTGTCGGACCTGGCGCCGGAGATACCGGCGGAACCGCCAATCACGCCGTTCTCCCCGGCCCGGCTATCGGAGCCGATGAGCAGCAGGTTCAGCGCGTTCGGGTCCGGCGGCGGCAGCTTGGGGCTGCTCAGGTCCGGGGTGACGTCGACCCGGGTGATGGAGTCCCAGACCTCGCGGTACTTCAGATAGACGGCCAGCGAGCCGGCTACCAGGACTAGAGCCAGCAGGCCGGCCAGCCCGCCGAGTGCCACGGATGACGTCGAGTAGCGCCCGCCGAACCAGCGGTGGACCGGCCGGTGCGGGCGCTTCCCTGGCGCGGTCGGCCCGGGCTTGCGAGTGAGGCCGCCGGAGCGCGCGCTGGCGGGCGCGGACTCAGCCGGCTCGGCGGGAACGGGATCGGCTGCGCTCGCGTCGGAATCAATGGGCTTACTAGGCCCGGCCTCGCGGGATTCCTGGGGCTCGGCGCGCTCTACACCGCTTGAATCCTCGTCGCGGCTCATCGCTCCTCGATGATGTCGTGCTCGGCCGGGGCGGGTCCGTGCCGCTAACTTGGTACCCATTTTAGGAAACGAAATACATGCTTCGGTAAAGCGGACCTCAGGGCCTGGTCAGCGTTGCTGTGACCAGGACCGGATGCAACGGCGCGGGCGCGGCAGGGGATGCCGTCAGTTTGGACCGGGACCGTCCGCCTTTACAGTTAAGCCGTGCGCCCCTCCAACCGCCCCGAAGGCAGCACCGGGAGCGAGCCGTCAGTCGGCCCGGCGGTCTCGGGCGGCTCGACCTCCGACGGTCCGGGAGCGCATGCGCCGGAACGGGAGCCTGTCGCAGCCGGCCGCCCGGAGGCCGGGGCAGCGGTGACTGATGCAGGTGCGCCCGACGCGGTCACCAGGACGCTCGACAAGCCGGGACTGGACTCGCCCGGAGCCAGGGGCAAGCCAGGCACGAAGCGCCCACCCCGCCGCGCGCTC
>JASHOV010000010.1 GCA_030038495.1 Streptosporangiaceae bacterium | reverse complement strand
TCCTCCTGCTGCTGTCGATCGGCGCGCATCCGGTCGTTGATCACGGCGTCTACAACGGCGTGACGCTGCCGTGGGGCTGGCTGGAGCATATGCCGGTCGTCGGGGATCTGCTGCCGAACCGGCTGTCGATACTCGGTGACGGTGCCGTGGCCGCGCTGCTTGCCTTCGCCATCGACCTGACCTGGGCCCGGCTGAGCCGGACATCGGTCGGCAAGGGCTGGGCAACGGCCATCGTGGCAACGGCCGCGGTGATAGCGCTGCTGCCCCTGGTGCCGCGACCGCTGCCATCCCAGCCGGCCGTGCCGCTGCCGGCGGGCTGGACCGCGACCTTCGCCGCACTGCGGCTGCCGCCCGGAGCCCGGGTGCTGGTGGTGCCGGTGCCCACGCCGACGCTGGACAACGCACTGCGCTGGCAGGGCGATGCGGGCGAGCAGATCTCGCTGATCGGCGGGTACTTCGAGGGGCCCGACAAGTCCGGCGAGGCGCACATCACCGCGCACATCGTGCTGCCAATGTCGATCTACCTGGACGACCTGTGGACGGGAACCGGCGCGGTCCCGGCACCCTCGAACGCATCGGTCCGCAATACCCTCCGGTACTGGAATCCGCAGGCAGTGGTCGCCGCCGCCCCGCCGTCCCCCCTGCTCCGCTACCTCGAGCGTCTCTTCGGCCCGCCATCGGTCCGCTACGGGAGCACGCTCGGCTGGCACCTCAGCGCGGCGCGCTAGCGTCCTCGTCATCCGGCCGCTCCGGCCTGCCTGCGGCGGAACACAGTATGTTACTTTCCAGTAGCATTGCAGCCCGCGCCTGTGGCCGAATACCAGTACACCGCCGGCGTACGCTGTCACCCAAAACGCCGATCCAGGAGGTCGTGTTGGCGCTGCGGATCATCATCGGCCTGGTCCTCACGGTGATCGCGGCCGTGATCGCGGGCCGCCGCCTGTGGTGGCTGGTCCGGCTCGGACGCACCGGCCAGCCGGCTCCCGAGCGGGTGGCGTCCCTGCGCGAGCACCCGGGACAGGGTGCGGAGACTCAGGTCACCCAGGTGATCGGACAGCGCAAGCTGCTCCAGTGGTCGGTGCCAGGGATAGCCCACGCCCTGACGTTCTGGGGTTTCATCGTGCTGATCCTCACGATCATCGAGGCCTACGGCGACCTGTTCAGCAGGCACTTCGCCATCCCGCTCATCGGCACCTGGGCCTGGGTCGGCTTCCTCGAGGACCTGTTCGCGGTGGCCGTCCTGGTCGGCATCATCACGTTCGCGATCATCCGGCTGCGCAACAACCCCAGGCGCGAGGGCCGCAGTTCCCGGTTCGCCGGCTCGCACACCGGCGCCGCCTGGATCGTGCTGCTCGGGATCTTCCTGGTGATCGCGACGCTGCTGATCTACCGCGGTGCGCAGATCAACACCGGCGACTTCCCCTATCCCAAGGGCGCGTTCGCCTCGCAGATCGTCGGCCACTGGCTGCACCCGCTCGGCGCCGCGAACATGGGAATCGAGACCACGTTCGTGCTCTTGCAGCTGGCCGTCATCCTGGCCTTCGGCATCTTCGTGACCTACTCCAAGCACCTGCACATCGCCATTGCGCCGCTCAATGTCCTGTTCGCGCGGCGGCCGAACGGCCTCGGCCCGCTGGAGCCGATGCGCTCGGGCGGCAAGGTGCTCGACTTCGAGGAGGCTGACCCGGACGAGGACGTCTTCGGCATCGGCAAGATTGAGGATCTCAGCTGGAAGGGCATGCTCGACCTGGCCACCTGTACCGAGTGCGGGCGCTGCCAGTCGCAGTGCCCGGCCTATTACACCGGTAAGCCGCTCTCGCCGAAGATGATCATCCTGGAGCTGCGCGACCACGCCTTCGCCAAGGCCCCCTACCTGCTGGCCGACTCCGACGACGCCCGCGCCGCCTTGCCGGACGCGGTGAAGGCCGAGGCCGAGCGGCCTATTGTCGGAGACGAGGAGGCACACGGCGTCATCCACCCCGACGAGCTGTGGTCGTGCACGAACTGCGGTGCCTGCGTCGAGGAATGCCCGGTCGACATCGAGCACATCGACCACATCACCGGAATGCGCCGGCATCAGGTGCTGGTCGAGTCGGCGTTCCCCGCCGAGGCGGCGACGATGCTCAAGAACCTGGAGAACAAGGGCAACCCCTGGGGGATGGGCGAGAACAAGCGGCTTGAGTGGATCGCCGAGCTCGACTTCGAGGTACCGGTCGTGGACGGCCCGATCGGCGACGAGGTGGAGTACCTGTTCTGGGTGGGCTGCGCCGGCGCGCTCGAGGACCGGGCGAAGAAGACAACCAAGGCAATCGCCCAGCTCCTGCACACCGCCGGAGTCAGCTTCGCGGTGCTCGGCCCGGCCGAGGCGTGCACCGGCGACCCGGCCAGACGGATGGGCAACGAGTTCGTCTACAGCATGCTGGCCCAGCAGAACATCGAGACGCTCAACGAGGCGGGCGTGAAGAAGATCGTGGCCAGCTGCCCGCACTGCTTCAACACCATCGCCCGCGAGTACCCCCAGCTTGGCGGTAACTACGAGGTCATGCACCACACCCAGCTGCTCGCCCGGCTGGTCGCCGACGGCAGGCTGACGCCGGTCAGCCCGATCGAGGAGAAGATCACCTATCACGACCCCTGCTTCCTCGGCCGCCACAACCGGGTCTTTACCGCCCCGCGGGAGATCATGGAGCAGGTGCCAGGTGTGCGCGCCCAGGAGATGCACCGGTGCAAGGAACGGGGCTTCTGCTGCGGCGCCGGCGGCGCGCGGATGTGGATGGAGGAGCGGATCGGGAAGCGGATCAACACCGAGCGCATCGACGAGGCGCTCGGCACCGACCCGGACACGATCTCAACGGGCTGCCCGTTCTGCCTGGTCATGCTGGGTGACGCGGTGGCGGCCAAGAAGGGCTCCGGCGAGGCCAAGGAGTCGCTGGAGGTCGTCGACGTGGCCCAGCTGCTGGTCCGCTCCGTGCAGGTGCCCGCCACCGTGGGCGCGGCGGCTCCGGTGCCCGATACCGCGCCGGAGGAACCCGCCGCCGGGACCGCGGAGGCGGACGGACCCGCGCCCGAGTAGCCAGTGGACTCCAGGCGCGCCGAGTCGTTCAGCGACGGGGTATTCGCGGTCGCGATCACGGTCCTGGTGTTCAACCTGCTGCCGATCGCGGACAAGACAGCGTCCGACCTCACCGCGAAGGCGCTGGGCCATTACTGGCCCGCCTACCTTGCGTACGTGGTCAGCTTCCTGACCATCGGCATCATGTGGCTGAACCACCACACGATGCTGTCCAGGGTCCGCAAGGTGAACCGGCAGGTGCTCGTCCGGAACCTGTTCCTGCTGATGGGCGTGGTGGCGATCCCGTTCCCGACCGCGCTGGTCGCCGACCATCTGCACGAGAACAGCCAGGGCACCGTCGCGGCGGTTACCTACGGGCTGGTCATGATGGTGATTTCGGTCGGCTACGCGACGACCTGGGTGTACCTCGCCGCGCATCAGCAGGAGCTAGATGCTGTCCGGCGGGTCCGGGTGCCGCGCCTGACGACTCTCAGGTTCACGGCGGGGAACGTCGGCTACGTGGCCGGGACTCTTATCGCGTTCGTCTCGCCGATCGCGGCGGTGACCATCTTCGGCCTGCTCGCTGTCTACTACCTGTTCGAGCAGCTGCCGGACACCGGCAGCGAGGGCCACCAGGAGGAGAGCTAGGGCACGATCCGCACCGGCAGCCACACCCGCACCTTGGTGCCGCGGCCCGGCTTGGACTCCAGCGTGGCCTGGCCGCCGTGCGCGGTGGCGATCGCCTGCACGATCGACAGTCCGAGGCCGCTGCCGCCCGTGCGCTTGGCCCCGGCGCGCCCCGACTCGGCGTTACCGCCGTCATGCCCGCTGCCGTCGGCTCCGCTGCTGGTGTTCCTGTCCGCGGCCCGGTGGAACCGGTCGAAGGCGCGGACCGCATCGTTGGCCGACATGCCCGGCCCGGCGTCGGCCACCTCGATCAGCACGCCGCCCGATATCGCGCCCAGGCGCACGGCCACCGGCGTCGTGGGCGGGGTGTGCGCGCGCACGTTGCCGAGCAGGTTGGCTACCACCTGCCGCACTCGGGGCTCGTCGACGACGGCGACCAGGCGCGGCGGCGCCTCCGCGCGTACCGGCCGGCTCGGCTCCACCGCGATCGCGTCCGCCACGGCATCCCTGACCACCGCCGCAAGATCGGTCTCGGTCAGGTCCAGGGAGGAGGTACGGTCCAGCCGCGCGAGCTCGAGCAGCTCGGCCACGAGCGTGCTCATCCGCTGTGCCTCCTGCTCGATCCGGCGCATCGCGCTCGGCAGCTGGTCGGGACCGAGCGCCCCCTGCCGGTACAGCTCGGCGTAACCGCGGATGGTGGTCAGCGGGGTGCGCAGCTCGTGCGAGGCGTCGGCAGCGAACTCGCGCACCTTCTGCTCCGAGTGCAGGCGCATGCTGAACGCCTGCTGGATCCGGTCCAGCATCGTGTTGATGGCCGAGCCGAGCCGGCCGACCTCGGTCTGGTCGTCGGCATCCGGCACTCGCGCGGTCAGGTCGCCAATGGAGCTGATCTCGTTGGCCGTGGCCGCCATCTCGCTGAGCGGCTCGAGCCCGCGGCCGATCAGCCACTCGCCGGCCACGGCGACCAGCGCGATCAGCGCGGCGCCCGTGATCAGCTGCGCGATGATGAACTGGCGCACGAGGCCAGGCTCTGCGCTGACGGGCTGGGCCACGAACATGATCGCCTCGCGCGCGGCCGCGCTGGCCGGCCCGATCGGGCCGGCGGGCCCGGCCGTGACCAGGCGGGTGACGGTCTGGATCTGCCCGGCCGGGTCGACGTCGAAGGGCTGGCAGTTCAGGTAGGGGAAGCCCGCCCCCGCCGGGGCGGCGTGGCTGTGGCCTTTCTCCGGACAGCCGGCGTTCGTGATCGCCGCTGTGGCCGCGGCCAGCTGACCGGCACGGGCGAGCCGGATGATGGAACCGAACGCGGGCTCGCGCAGCCGCCTGTTCACCGCCACGACCAGCTGGTGGGTGAACGTGCCGGTGGTGACCGGCACCGCGGCCAGGGTCCGCTCCAGCGGCACGAGGGCAACGGCGTCCCCGGCCGAGTAGGAGTTCAGGCAGGGGCTGGAGGTGGACGGGCACATCGTCGCGAGGTTGGCGACGTGCTCGGTCAGTACGTCGCTGGCCTGCGTGATCTGGCCGTCGACCAGGTGCGCCAGCAGGTAGGAGCTGACCGCTCCCATGACCACGAGCAGCGCCGTCGTCACCCCGACGAGCAGTACGAGCATTCTGGCCCGCAGCGACAGCCTGCGGGTACTGCTCACGGCAGGTCCTGGCCGGCCTGATCCTGGCGCTCGGGCCGCAGGCTGTAGCCGACGCCGCGCTGGGTATGGATCAGCGGCGGGCCCAGCGGGTCGAGCTTGCGCCGCAGGTAACTGACGTAAGTCTCGACGATCTGCGACTCACCCGAGTAGTCCCAGCCCCAGACCTTCTCCAGCAGTTGCGCCCTGGTCAGGACTCGTCCCTGGTGGCGCATCAGGTAGGCGAGCAGCCGGAACTCGGTGGGCGAGAGCTCGACCGGCACGCCGCCGCGGTGTACCGTCCAGCGTTCCTCGTCCAGCTCGATGTCGGCTACGCGGAGCGGGACCGAGCCGCCGGGCCCGGGCTCGCCGTTCGTCGTCCGGGAGGCACGGCGCAGGACCGCGCGCACGCGCGCGACGAGCGCCTCGACGGAGAACGGCTTGGTGACGTAGTCGTCGCCGCCGATCGCCAGGCCGGTCACCGTGTCTGACGAGGTGTCCCTGGCGGTCAGGAAGATGACGGGGACCTCGTTCCCGGTCGCGCGGAGTCGGCGGCAGACCTCGAAGCCGTCCATGTCGGGCATCATGACGTCCAGCACAATGAGGTCAGGCTTGCCGGCCTCGGCCTGGCGGAGTGCGTCCTTCCCGTT
Organism: Streptosporangiaceae bacterium; assembly: GCA_030038495.1. GTDB lineage: Bacteria > Actinomycetota > Actinomycetes > Streptosporangiales > Streptosporangiaceae > JAJYUU01. The sequence continues at coordinate 566 of JASHOV010000010.1, read as the reverse complement.
GGCGGCGGTGGTGACGGAGCAGCCATGAAACTTGAGTGCGACCTGGACCAGCTCGCGGATGTTGGGCTCATCGTCCACGACGAGCACACGGGGAATGCGGTCGTTCTCAGTCATGACGTCCTGACCCACCCCGGAGATTAGAGCAGCTGCCGGACTGGCCGGAGCATGCCGGGACATTCCGGCGTCATGAGATTACCTCTAAGGCAGGCTCCGTGGCTGCTATCAGGGGCCATGGACAAACCAGGCGCCGGGGCTAGGCCGTCGCGCGGATCCTGATCAGCCGGGCGTCGTTCGCTCCATTCACCTGCTGGCCGGCCACCAGCACCTGCTCGCCCGTTGCCAGCTTGCTCGCCGCGACCTTGCCGCCGCTCTCCCTGACCTCGGAGCTGGCAACCAGGTGCCAGGTCCAGGTCGTGCCATCGACTGCTCGCACGGTCACGAGCTGGCCGGCCACCGACTCCACCGTTCCCCGCTCGAAAACCAGCGTGCGGAAGCCGTTCCTGGCCTTAAAGGTCACCTGCCCGTGGATGCCGCCGAGGAGGGCAAGCCGCAGCGCCGGGCTCTCG
>JASHOV010000113.1 GCA_030038495.1 Streptosporangiaceae bacterium | reverse complement strand
CGCCGCGCCAGGTAGTCCGCGTGCGCCGCCTGATAAGCGGCTCGCAGCCCGGCATCCGCCGCGAGCGCCGCCGTCATCTCCCGCATCATCCCCGCCGCCTCCAGCCTGCTCATCGCCGCGGTCGCGCGCGGGCAGGTGAGGTAGTACAAGGTGGGGAACGGGGTGCCGTCGGGCAGCCGCGGCTGAGTCTGCACCACATCGGGCAGCCCGCACGGGCAGTAACGGGCAATGGCACTCACGCCCCGAGGCGGCCGTCCGAGCTGGCGGCCGACGACCTCAAGCTCGGCGGGCCGCGGGCCGGAAGGCGACGTCACCTGGGCGACTCCTTGTCCGCCGCGCGGACGGATGCCCACAGGGCCCCGTACCACGGGGCAGCGGCAGCCGACTGGGCCCGGCCGGCCTTGCCGTGGGCGCGGCTGTTCGGCGGAACGATCACATAGCAAGTCTGAGCGGGGAAGCACATATGCAGCTGGTCGCGGGCGGTCTGCTCGATGTAGCTGGGCGAGCTGATCTCGCTCTGCTCGGACTTCAGCCGCTGCACACCGATGGCCAGCTGCGCGTTCTCGGCCTCGAGCTGGTCGATCTGACGGCGCTCGGCGATGTACTCGCGGATGGGATACGCCAGGCTCAGGCCGATGGCGCAGATCACCACCACGAGCACGGCGGCCCGGCTGGTGAAGCGCGGACGCGGGGACGGCTCGGGCCGACCCGCGGCCGGTTCCGCCTCCCCCGCGGGTGTCACGAGCCGTCTGCCTCGAGGTCAGGGAACGCGGTGCCTGCAATCACCGAGCGAGGGAACGCGGAGCGGCCTGCGTAGACCGCGCCGTCGCCCAGCAGCTCCTCGATGCGCAGCAGCTGGTTGTATTTCGCTACCCGCTCGGACCTGCACGGCGCGCCGGTCTTGATCTGCCCGCAGTTCAGCGCGACGACGAGGTCGGCAATGGTGGTGTCCTCCGTCTCGCCGGAACGGTGGCTCATCATCGTGGTGTAGCCGCTGCGGTGAGCCAGGTCGACGGCGGCGAACGTCTCGGTCAGCGTGCCGATCTGGTTCACCTTGACCAGCAGCGAATTTGCCACTCCCTCCTGGATGCCGCGCCGGATCCGCCGGGGGTTGGTGACGAAGATGTCGTCGCCCACGATCTGCACCCGGCTACCGAGCTCCGCGGTCAGCTCGGTCCAGCCCGCCCAGTCCTCCTCGGCCAGCGGATCCTCAAGCGACACGATCGGGTATGCGGTCAGCCAGTCGGCATAGATTGCCGTCATCTCCGCGGCGGTCTTGCTTCCGCCCTCGAATGCATAGGCGTCGCCGGACAGGAAGTTGCTGGCCGCCGAATCGATTGCCAGCGCCACGTCCCGGCCCGGCGTCAGGCCGGCCTTACCGATGGCCTCGATGATCAGGTCGAGTGCGGCCCGGTTGTGCTCAAGATCGGGAGCGAAACCGCCCTCGTCGCCGACGCCGGTGTTGAGCCCGTGCTGCTTGAGCACGGCCTTCAGTGCGTGATAGGTCTCCGCGCCCCAGCGCACCGCCTCGCTGAACGTGGCCGCGCCCACCGGCGCGATCATGAACTCCTGGATGTCCACGTTGGTGTCAGCGTGCGCGCCGCCATTGAGGATGTTCATGCACGGCACCGGCAGCAGGTGCGCGTTCGGGCCGCCCAGGTAGCGGAACAGCGGCAGGCTGGCCGAGTCCGCCGCGGCCCGCGCGACCGCGAGGCTGACCCCGACGATCGCGTTCGCCCCGAGCCTCGACTTGTCCGGCGTGCCGTCCAGCTGGATCATGTCCTGGTCGACCAGCCGCTGATCCTCGGCGTCGTAGCCGAGCAGCTCGGGCTGGATCTCGTCGATGACCGCCTGTACGGCCTTGGTGACCCCCTTGCCGCCGTACTCGGCGCCGCCGTCGCGGAGCTCAACGGCCTCGAAGACGCCGGTCGATGCGCCGCTGGGGACCGCCGCGTGGCCGATGCTGCCGTCGTCGAGCGCCACCTCGACCTCGACCGTGGGGTTGCCACGCGAATCGAGGATCTGCCTTGCGAATATGCCTTCGATCGAGGCCACGGTCACTTCTCCTGCAGGTCTAGCGTAGTGAGGGTTCGCCACGGAGCCTAGTAGAGGACAAGTCAGGCAGTGCAGCGGCCACGCCGGTTCCGGCTCAGCTGGCCGCGCGGCCCGCGATCAGCGGCAGGTCGAGGTATGTCTTGATGCCCGGTTCGGCACGGCAGACGTACGGCACCGCGTTCACGCAGTGGTTGGCGGTTGCGACCACGCCGGGGTTGCGCAGCAGGCCGTCCGCGACCGAACCCGGCTGCAGGCCGGTGAATGTCACCATCATCGACGGGTCGCCGGTGATCTCGATCTCGAAGCGGTGCCCGGCAGGCCCGAACGACCAGGCCGGATCGAGGTGCTTCTCGCCCATCAGCCAGTTCACCGCCGCGGTCACGACCGGCCGGTCGCCGATCATCGCATCCCAGCGGAATCGCCGGCCGGCCACCTGGCCGGGCTCGATGACCCCGATCGGCGAGTCGATGGGCGCGGTCGCGACGGCGATCTCCTGCGTGGTCCGCACGCTGCCGCCGGCCGCGAACCCCATCGCCGCGACGATCATCCGGACGGATGCCTTGAAGCCGCCGCCGAGCAGCGCCGCCATCGGGCTCGCCAGCGCCTGGTCCGGCGTTCCGCCGAAGCCCATGACGTGCCTGATCACATCCGGCGCCGCGTAGGTGCGCAGGTCGGAGAACTCCTCGGACCGCACATGCGTCACCGCCGCGCTCAGTGCCGAGACCATGAGCGGGAACCGCTCGGTGATGCCGCCCGGATGGATCCCCGTTCCGTGCAGACTGGCCCGGCCGGCGCGGCACGCGGCCTCGATGTCGGCCGTCCTGGCCGGGTCAGGATAGATCCAGCCCACTGGGGTGACGACGTTCTTGCCAGATCGCAGCAGCGCCGCCACCACGTCCTTGTCCGGCACAAGCGGTGCGTAGACTACGCAGTCCGCTTCGAGCCCGAGTAGTGCCTGAGCGTCCGTAGTGGCGGCGACGCCGAGCGGGCCCGCGCCGATGATGTCGCCGACGTCACGCCCGGCCTTGGCCGCGCTGTGCACCCAGCAGCCGGCCAGCTCCAGCTCGGGATGGCGCAGCACCGCCTCGATGGCGCTGCGCCCGACGCCACCGGTCGCCCACTGGATCACCCGGAAGGTCATCGTGCTGGCCCGGGGGGACGACCCCCCGAAGCCCCCCGCGGTGCTGGCCCGGGGGGACGACCCCCCGAAGCCCCCCGCGGTGCTGGCCCGGGAGCCGCCGTCTCCCAGGCGCGGACGCGATCGGCATAGGCGCGGGCGGCCTGGCGCAGCTCGAGTTCGGGGTCCAGGCCGGCTTCCTGCGCTCGCGCCACGAGCTCGAGCAGCTCCCGGCCGAGCGGGCTGACGTGGGCTGCAGGTTCGCGGGCCAGCGACGCCGGCGCGCCGGACCGGCCCGCCCGGCGCAGCAGCTGCGCGGCGAGCGACAGCGATGGCTGGCTCATCGGAATGCCGTCGAGCACGGACACCAGCTGGTCGCCGGCCTTTGCTGCCCGCTCGGCCGCCTTGATCGAGTCCCAGTTCTGCTTGACCTCATCCGGCCCGGAGACGGTCGTGTCGCCGAAGACGTGCGGGTGCCGCCTGGTCAGCTTGTCGATGATGCCGGCCGC
>JASHOV010000009.1 GCA_030038495.1 Streptosporangiaceae bacterium | reverse complement strand
GCGTTACCGGGCTGAGTTTCGTTCACGAAGAGACAGCCGATCGTTTTGACGGAAGGTACGAGTGACCCGCCGCCAACGTCTAGGCCGGCATCACGCGACGCATCTCGAGTAGTTCCAGTCCCAGCGACTCCATAGCCGCCAGCACTCCGGAGACCGAGGCCTGATCTGCGAGCGCTCCGCTCAGCACGGTGTCGCCGTCGTCGATGTGGATGCGAAACTCAGGGAACGCAATGCGCATCGTTCGTCCCTGGTGACCCCGCACCCTGACCTCGTAATCGGCTCTGCCCTTAGCCATCTACGGACCCGACCCCAGCCGACGCCGACCGCAGCGGCACCCCTGCCACTCCAGGGCTCCGACGAGTTTCGTCACGCTGAGGAACGCCGATAGCCGAGGGAAAGCCCCGGACCGTTCGCGGCCGAAGTGCGCCACGGATCGTTAGCACGTCACTGCTGCCATCTCTGCCATGACTCTCCCGCCCACGATCAGCTGACACCACGCCGACTGTTGCGCGATCTTGGGATACTGTCGACAACTCACGCCTCCGGGCGGTACTGAGGATGCCCAGCATGGGCGGTATGGCTGGTGCACCACATCGTCAGATCCGCCAAGATCCACGTCCCGTGCCGCGCAGCGGCGTGGCGGTTGGCGATCGGTCTCACCTTGGTGTTCACCCTGGCTGCGGCGAGCCGCTGGGGCTATTTCGTCTACCCGGCAACGCTGCCGGGATTCGTGCCCATGAGCCGCAGCGAACGCGCCCCATGAGCACCGTTGAAGCACAGTATTTCCAGCCCGCACGGGAATCGCGACAACATCAGCCCGAGCGCGCCGGCACCCAGACGTGGCGGAAGTCGGCCAGGACCGGCTCCGTCAGCCTCAGCGCGGAAATACCCGGAGTCGACCGACAGGCCGACAGACCGCAGGTTGACCCGGTCACGGCCAGGGAAGAACCAGTCATTGCCTCCCCGGCACGGCCGACACCGTGCTGACCGGGACGCTTCCTTCCACGGAGTGCTAGGGCTGGCCGGACAGCTCCAAGAATCATCCTGATCGAACGAAGCGCTGCCCCCGATTGACCAGCAGGCTGAGGAAGTAACGAGGACAGCAGCTAGCGAGGCGATAGGTATGCGGCGGATTCGCGACCGGCGTGCAAGCTCCAGTGCGCCTGCCGCATTGGCTAGCCCTGCGCGTCCGCGCACCACACGGGTGACAGCGCCTGGTGCCTATTTCGCGCGACCCGACGGGACAGGAGACAGCCGATGAGCCTGTACTGGACATTCCAGTGACGGCCTTGGTGGGTGACCCGCCGGCGGCCCAGCGCGGGTCAGTGACGGTCCAGCAGGTACCGGCAAGCCGCGTAACGCTGAGGGGACGGCAGGCCGAGCAAAAGATCATCCTTGACGTCCTGCGGCGAGCCGGGGAGGGGCACGGCGGCGTCGCGCTCATCGACGGTGAGCCGGGCATCGGCAAGTCACTGCTGCTACACGATGCGGCCGACGCAGCCGCCGAGCGAGGCTTTTCGCTGGCCACCGGAGCCGCAGATCCGCTCGGCCACGAGATCCCGTTTTTCTCGATGCGGTGCGCCCTCCGTGACTTGTGGTCCGAGCCCACCGCTGATGCTCCCGGGAGCCACGCGCCGGACGGGACGGCATGGTGGATAAGCCGGATACGCTCGCGCATCGAAGAGCGGGCCACCGCCGCTCCGGTCCTGGTGTGCCTCGATGACCTCCAGTACGAGGCGCCCGCCGCATTGGCAGCGCTGCGGGCGCTGCCGGGCGATCTCAAGTGCCATCCGGTCGCCTGGATCCTTGCCCGGTCCTGCACCCGCCAGCCCGAGGCGGAGTACCTGTTCGGGCAGCTTGAGAAGGACGGAGCCGCCCACATCACCCTCACCTCTTTGGATGACGAAACAGTAACCGCGATACTGTGCACCGAGTTCGGCGCACAGCCGGACGAGGCGCTGAGAGATCTCGGCCGCGGCGCCGCGGGCAACCCCATGCTTATATCCGCGCTGGCCGAGGGCCTGCGCGAGGAGCGTACCGTTCGGGTCAGCCGGGGGCAGGCGACGCTGGTGTCGGACCGGCTCCCGGCCAGGATTCACGGGCTAGCGCGGCGCAGGCTCGGTGTCCTTAGTAAGCAGGCACGGCAGCTGGTCGTAACGGCAGCCGTGCTGGGTCCGGCATTCCGCCTGGATGACGCCGCCGAGATGCTCGCCCAGACCCCGGCAGCACTTCTGCCTGCGGTTGAGGAGGCCATGGACGCGGCGATCCTGGCCGCGACGGCCGACACATTCGCTTTCCGCCAGCAATTGTTCCGCCGTGCGGTAAGCGAGCTGATGCCGCACCCGGCGCAGATCGCCCTGCACCGCCAGTACGGCGACATCCTTCTCAACCGCGGCGGAGCGCAAGTCCTGGCCGCCAGCCATCTTCTCCAGGCAGCGCACGCTGGCGACCTGCACTCACTGGGCCGGCTCGACACGGCCGCTGCCCAGATCCTGAGATCCGCGCCGCGTGCCGCCGCCGACCTTGCATTGCGTGCACTGGAACTGACCGCTGCCGCCAGTCCCGCACGACTGTCCCGCGCTGTTGCAGCTGCCGAGGCCCTGGCAGCGGCCGGACTTTTTGACCAAGCGGGGGCCATTGCCCGAAGTACCCTGACGAAGCCGCGGCCGCAGCTGGTCCAGGATCGGCTACGGTGCGTCCTGTCGGCCGTCCTGTGCGCCGCCGGGAAGGTCAGCGAAGCGGCTGCCGAGGCCGCAGCCGTGCTCGCCCGGCCGAATCTGCCCGACGGAGTGCGTGATCTGGCGCTGACCGCCCAGTTGCACGCCCTGTCGGCGCTGCACGACGGCGAGGGCGGACTGATTGCCGGCTCCATCCTGGCGACGCCCGACCGGCACGATCACCACACCATCACGGCGGCCCTCGTGATCCAGGCCAGCGTTAGCCTAGACGAAGGCGATATCAGCGGTGCCCTTGCCCGGCTGCGCCAAGCCACGCTCGAGGGTGCCGGAATCTCGACGGATGCCCGCCATGTCCAGCCGCTGCTAGTACTCGCGGCCGTACTCATCGACCTGCGCCAGCTCGGCGAGGCGGTGGAGATCCTGAACGGTGCGGATAATGCTGCCTTGCCGCAGATCTCGTCGGGCCCCGCGATGGCCCTGCTGCGAGGCCGCGTGCATCTAGCCGCCGGGCG
>JASHOV010000112.1 GCA_030038495.1 Streptosporangiaceae bacterium | reverse complement strand
GACGACGAGCGCGCCGCGGTCGAGGACGGGCACGCCGCCCTCGATGCCCTGATCGGCCGACTCGCTGATGTTCCGACGCCTGCCGGGGTCACGCCCCGCCAGATCGGAGTCCCGCCCGCCATGACCTTGCTGCCCATCATCGACGTCCGGCAAGGCAAATGCCGACAACCATGACAAGCCAGATTCCACAGAATGGCCACCGTGATCGACCTGGCCACCCGGATGGTTACCGGCTGGCAGCTCGCCGATCACATGCGGACCAGCCTGATCACCGACGCCCTGCAGATGGCGGTCACCCACGGCCACGTCCAGCCGGGCGCGGTATTCCACAGCGACCGCGGCGCTCAGTACACCTCGGCCGAGTTCGCCGCGTTCTGCGCTGCGCGTAAGCTGCGGCCCAGCACCGGGCGAACCGGGGTGTGCTGGGACAACTCGGCCGCGGAAAGCTTCTTCGCCTCGCTGAAGAACGAGATGTACTACCGGCAGTCTTTCCCGAGCCGGGCCCGCGCCCGGTTCGCTGTCGCCGAGTACATCGAGGTGTTCTACAACCGCGTCCGGCTGCACTCGACGCTCGGATACCGCACCCCAGCCGAGGCGCTTACCGATTACCAGGCCGCAGCAACCGCTGCATGATCAAAAACCCGAGAAACTGTCCAGGATCCTTGACACAGCTCACGGTATGCGCTGCAGGTGCTTACCAGTGCGCACTCATACCCAGCTAGCCGCGCGGTCTTGCAGGACCGCCAGACCGGGCAGTGGCGTACCCTGTCGCCGCCGCCGCCGATCACCGAGTCGGCGCCGCTATCGACGATGGCACGAGCGACGGTCCTGGTGCCGTCGGCGTAGGCGGGCGGCTCGGCGACGCCCATCGGGCCATTCCAGAAGACGGTCCTAGCGTCGGCCAGCATCGCGGTGAAGAGTGCCGCGGTCTTCGGGCCGATGTCCGGGCCCATCTGGCCGGACGGCATCTCGGTCGCGGGCACCACGCTGCGCGGCGGAACGGCTGGCCCACGACGTCGGTCGGCAGCACGATCTCGGCGCCGCCGAACCGCGCTCGGTCGAGGTATTCGCCGGCGGCGCCGGTCTGGCCTGGTTCGATCAGCGAAGTGCCGACGGAGTGTCCCTGGGCGGCCAGGAAGGTGAAGGCCATTGCCCCGCCGACGAGCGGCAACCACATGACGACGTCGTAGACGCCGGCGTGCTTGCAGTGCAGGACGCCGAACCCGTCGCCGACGCAGGCGTCAGCTGGATCGTTGACCGGTGATTCTGGGCTGGTTAGTGATCGTAGGCGATCAGGGAGCGCTTGACGGGGCGCCGATCTGCCAGTTAAGCCAGATGGCGGCGTTGAGCGCGAGGAGGCGCTGCATGATGCGGGCCCATAGTCCGGCTGGTACCCGGCCGCCGTGGCGTTCGAGGCCAAGCTGGTTCTTCAGGGTCCAGATGATTGCCTCCACCCGCTGGCGCAGCCAGTTCGGGAAGGGCCGGGGATCGGGCTCGCCGGCGCGGGCCGGGCGGATCAGGGTCAGCCCGAGGTCGGGGCCGGCCAGGAACTGCTCGAAGTCCTGGCCGGCGAAGCCCTTGTCCGCCACGATCGCGGTGCCGGGCGCGGGCCGGTTCGCTGGCTGGCCGGCGAGGATCTGACAGGCCTGGTCACGCTCGCCGGCCAGCTTGGGGTTAGCCGGGCCGAAGCCGGTCACGGTCCCGTCGCAGGTGCAGATCAGCATCAGTTTCGAGCCCCAGTACCAGCGCGAGTGGCTGGGACAGTACCCGTATCCGGCGTACCCGTACAGGCCCGATCGCCGGGCGGTCACCGCGGACTGCCCGCACCCGACCGGCGTGCCGTCCATCAGCCGCAGCAGTTCCGCCGTCGCGGGCGTGTGATCAGCCAGCCACCGCAGCGCCGCCTCCATCAGCGGTGCCGCTGCCTTAACCCGGTCGTTGTACTCGGACTGGCGCAGCAGCCGCGGGAACAGGTGACCGACCAGCCGCGGCGCGGCGCGAAGCCAGCGCCGCTCGGCGTCGAACCGCAGCAGAACCTGCGCCACTGCCAGGCACACCAGCTCCGCGTCGGTAACCTCAGGCCGCTGACCGGGCCCGCAGCGCACCAGCCCGCGCGCGGGGATGATGCGATCAGTCAGCTCCACGTACAGTGCTATCAGGAGAGTGTCCAGGTCGGCGATCACGGAAGACTCCAAGGTCAGACGTGTGTAGACACGCCGATCCTGGACACTCTTCGACTCTCAGTCACGGAACACCCACGGCGTGTCGCCGCACGCCCGCGGCCAGTGCACAATCCCCGGTCAACGATCTAGTCCCGGCGACGGTGTTCGTCGCGAGCGGTAAGCCCGTACGCCAGGAGAGACGCCGGTCGTCGAGGGCCGCATCGTCTGCCAGCCAGTCGTGATCGTGCGCGTGCCGGGTCGTCTCTGGCTCTATCGGCGGCACCGGCTGTTAGCCCAGCGCTTGCGCCCAGAACCTGCGCACGATCCGCGGTCTAGCAGCGGGTCGGTGGTGACCTGCCTGGTCTGGCTTGGTCGTTGTGAAGCCAGCCGACTCGTCGGCGGACGAGGTGGATGTGTGCGCGCCGGTTGTCGCCGACCGACACCAGGGTTACCGTCAGTACCGTCGCGTTCCAGTCACACAATAACGGTCGTGCCGGACTTGGGGGTCCCGTGCTCAATCCCCGCAGCGAAGCCTTACTGATCCGCAATCGCAGCACAAACCAGTTCGAGGACGCGACACGAGATGTGTCCAGGTATGAGATTCAGGCCGGGGGCCGACGAATCGGGATCGCGTTCAATGATAAGAACAAGGTCTTCCCGTACGGGTTGGACCGCGTGCAGATTCTCCGCAGCCCTACGCGACCGAACTTAACGGAAAACGACAGGGTCGAAGTTCAGGGCACCATCTGGGAAAGCGCGACCGAGATCCTGACCTTCACCGGTGCCGATGGCGCCTGGTCCCGTATCTTCTACAGAACAGCGGCCGGGGAAGACCACCGCGCCTATCCGGCTTCGCAAGTCCGCGTCATAAGGTCGGGGGCAGAATCGCCCGCCGTCGCTAACGTGTTGCGCTACTGGCGCACCGTCGTGTCCCGCCTCCCCCACGACGATCCGCTGCGGCCGGGATACGACAGGCTCGGTTTCATCCATCCCGGCAGCGTGCTCTATTCCTTTTTAGCCGGCAAACCGATCGAATCGAAGCCGCTGGATATCGTGCCAATTTTCCCTTTCCGCTGCAATCTAAGTCAGCGCAGGGCCGTCGAGAACGCGCTGACTTATTCCATCTCGATCATCGAAGGACCGCCTGGCACAGGGAAAACCGAGACAATCCTGAACCTTATTGCCAACATTACAGCAGTGCAGCACAAGACTGTCGGCATCGTCTCCTTCGGCAACGCCGCCGTCGACAATGTCCGCGACAAACTCGACGCGCTTGGGTTCGGGCATGTGATCGGCAACCTTGGTCGCAGGCAGAAGCGAGAGGATTTCTTTTCGGGCCAGGCGATCCGCAACGCTTCGGTCGCGCGGTTCGTGGACCGTGCACCGGACCGGCCAGATCCTGACCAGCTTGCGGACTTAGACAGGCGCCTTCGTCATTTGCAGGAGGCCGAACGCATCCGCGCCGACCGGCGTCAGCTGCTCGGCGCATATCGGCTGGAGTTACGGCATTTCGAGGATCATCTGAGGCGGGATCAGCTGCCGGAGTTGGAGGGTCTTCCCCTCCTGCGCCGCTCGGCCGACCGGATCATCGACTATCTAGCCGACAGCCAGGCGGAACTGGTCGGCGGCCGCCCAGGGCCGCTGCGGCGAATCCGGAACTATTTTAGGTACGGGTCCTTGCGGGCACTCAACCCCGCTGACACCGATGTCGTGCTCCGACTGCAGCTGGCGTACTACGACAAGCGGATCGCGGAGCTGGAGCGCGACATCGAACGAGTCGAAAGTCAGCTGCGACGAGCTCGCTTCGACCGGATTTCGGAGAACCACCGGCAGCTATCTGTCCAGTTCTTCCACGCTGAACTGGCCGATCGGTACCGGAAACTTCGGCGCACCGAGTACGGCGCGGATTCCTATCGAAATGGCAGGACGTTCAGTAACTTTATCGCGGACTACCCGGCGTTGCTGAGTACCTGTCACTCGTTGCGGGCCAGTATCGCCGACGGGTACCTGCTCGACTACCTCATCATCGATGAGGCCTCGCAGGTAAACCTGCTGCTGGCAGGACTGGCCATGTCGTGCGCCCGCAACGTTGTGGTGGTCGGCGATCAAAAACAGCTCCCGCCCATCACGCTTGACGCCGCGGCTGGCCTTACGCCGCAGATCCCCGCCTACGACTGCCGGCACAACCTCCTCTACTCGCTGTCCGAGCTGCACGGCGTCGCCCGACCGCGCACGCTGCTACGTGAGCACTACCGGTGCGACCCGGTCATCATCGGATTCTGCAACAAGAAGTTCTACGAAGGTGAACTCATTCCCTACACGATCAGCGGTGCCGAACGACCGATGGTGATAGTGCATACGGTCGAGGGCAACCACATGCGCCAGCACCGCCAAGGCGGCCGTTCCAACCAGCGTGAGGTGGACGTCATCGCCCAAGAGGTGATTCCGGAGCACTGTCGGGGCTTCGCCGCGACCGACATCGGCGTCATCACGCCCTACCGGCTGCAAGCCAACAAGGCCACTGACGTGCTCGATCAGCTCATCGAGGCAGACACCGTCCACAGGTTCCAAGGTCGGCAGACGGAAGTGATCATCCTGAGCACGGTCCTGGACGAAACCTGGCGCGGCCGGGCGGGACTGCGCTTCGTGGATGATCCGCAGCTGATCAACGTCGCGGTGTCGCGGGCGATCCGGCGATTCATCCTCGTCACTAACTTCGACATGCTGCCGACCAGCCGCCACATCCGGGATCTGGTCGGTTATATCCGTTACCACAACCCCGGCGAAGAGGTCGTCGAGAGCGCGGTGGTCTCCGTGTTTGACCTGCTCTACGCGGCATATTCAGAGCGCCTGCGTCCGCTCGCCGCACGGCTGAGAAAGGAACTCAAGTATCCGTCCGAAGACATCATCTGGACCGTATTGCACGACATTCTCGCCGAGCAGCGCTACGCGCACCTGACGGTGATTGCTCAAGTACTGCTGCAAAGCCTGATTCCCGACCTCAATAGCCTCAGCCAGGACCAGCTGGCCTACGTAAGACATCGAGCATCGATCGACTTCGTCGTATACAACCGGGTGACCAACCAGGCGCTGCTCGCCATCGAGGTCGATGGGTTCGCCTTCCACGAGAACAACCCGAACCAGCTGGCGCGAGACGCGCTCAAGAACGAGATCCTGCGTGCTCACCACCTGCCGCTGCTGCGGCTGCCGACCACTGGCAGCGGAGAGCACCAGCGTATACGGCAGGCATTGGACAGCGC
>JASHOV010000111.1 GCA_030038495.1 Streptosporangiaceae bacterium | reverse complement strand
ACTACGCGCAGCGCGAGGCGGCGCTCGGCGCCGCCTCCGGGCCGGGCCAGGCGCGGGCCGGCCAGGATCCGCTGCTGGCCGGGCTGCGCGCGGTCTCGACCGCCACGCTCTCCTCGCAGCTGCGCAAGCGCGGCCTCAACTGCTGCACGCTCGACGGCCTGCGCACGACCCACCCGGGCACGCGGATCGCCGGGTACGCGCGGACGGTCAGGTACCTGCCGCTGCGCGAGGACCTCTTCGCCGCGCACGGCGGGGGGATGAACGCGCAGAAGCGGGCGGTGGAGCAGGTGCGGCCCGGCGAGGTGCTCGTGATCGAGGCCAGGCAGGAGCAGACGGCCGGCACGATCGGGGACATCCTGGCGCTGCGCGCCCAGGTCCGGGGTGCGGCCGGCATCGTGACCGACGGTGCTATCAGGGACAGTGCCGCGCTGGCCGCGCTGGACATCCCCACCTTCCACGCGGCCGCCCATCCCGCGGTCCTGGGCCGGCGCCACGTCCCGTGGGAAACCGACGTCACGATCGCCTGCGCCGGCGCGACGGTGCAGCCCGGTGACGTCATCGTGGGCGACGCGGACGGGGTGATCGTGCTGCCGCGCGGCATTGCCGCCGAGGTGCTGGCCGACGCGACCGAGCAGGAACGGCAGGAAGCGTTCATCGCGGCGCGGGTCGCCGCGGGCGAGTCCATCGAGGGCCTCTATCCGCTCACCGACCGCTGGCGGCCCGCCTACGAGCAATGGCGCAAGGAGCAGCAGTGAGGTTCCGCACCGACCCGCAGCGCTACATCAGGGGGTCGATAGCCCCGGTCGTGACGCCCTTCACCGACGACGGGAGGCTCGATCTCGACGGGCTGAGCCGGCTCATCTGCTGGCAGCTCGAGTCCGGATCCCATGGCATCTCGCTCGGCGGCTCCACGGGTGAGCCGAGCGCGCAGTCGGTGGCGGAGCGCATCGAGGCCATGGACGCCGCCGCCGGCCTGATCGCCGACCGGGCCCCGTTCCTGCCCGGCACCGGGTCGGCGAAGCTGGACGAAACCCTCGAGCTGACCGCCCACGCCCGCCAGGCGGGCGCGGACGCCGCGCTCGTCATCACTCCCTACTACGCCCGGCCCACCCAGGAGGGCCTGTACCAGTGGTACGCGACCGTGGCCGCCGGTACCCCGGACCTGCCGATCCTCGTGTACAACGTCCCGTCCCGCACCGCGGTCGACATCGCGCCGGAGACGGTGGCCAGGCTGCGCGCGCGGCATCCCAACATCGTCGGCGTCAAGGAGACGACCAGGGACTTCGAGCACTTCTCTCGTGTGCTGCACGCGGCGGGCCGGGACACGATCATCCTGTCCGGCATCGAGCTCCTGTGCCTCCCGCTGCTGGCGCTGGGCGGCAGCGGCTTCGTCAGCGCCACCGCGAACATCGCCCCGGCCGCCACCGCGGCCATGTACGACCACTGGGTTCGCGGCGACCACGACGAGGCCCGCGACCTGCACTACGGGCTGCACCCGCTGGTGGACCTCACGTTCACCGAGACGAACCCGGCCCCGGTCAAGTGGGTGCTGCACCGGGCGGGCCTGCTCGGCTCGGCCCGGGTCCTGCCGCCGCTGGCTCCGCTGTCCGACACCGGCCAGCTCCGGGTCCAGACCCTGCTGAAGGAGGGAAGCTCCGTGCTCAACGCCCCGGTGAGCGAGCTGGCATGAAGCTCGAGCACTACATCGGCGGCACGCACACGCCGAGCGCGGACGGCGCGACCTTCGAGGTCACCGATCCGGTCACGAACCGGCCGTACGCGACCGTCGCGGCCGGCGGCGCCGCCGACGTCGACCGGGCCGTGGCCGCGGCCACCGAGGCGTTCGCCGGATGGTCTGACCTTCCGGCCCGTGTGCGCGCGGCGGTACTGAACCGGATCGCGGACTGCATCGAGGCCCGCGCGGACGCGATCGCCGAGTCCGAGACCTTCGACACCGGGCTGCCCGTCACCCAGGCCCGCGGGCAGGCGGCGCGGGCGGCGGAGAATTTCCGGTTCTTCGCCGACATGACCGTCACGCTGCACGAGGACGCGTTCCGCTCACCCGGCCAGCTCGGCTACGTGATCCGCAGGCCGGCCGGCGTGGCCGGCCTGATCACGCCCTGGAACACCCCGTTCATGCTGGAGTCATGGAAGCTCGCGCCTGCGCTCGCGGCCGGCTGCACGGTCGTGCTGAAGCCGGCCGAGTGGACGCCGCTGTCGGCGAGCCTGCTGCCGGAGATCATGACCGAGGCCGGCCTGCCGGACGGCGTGTTCAACATCGTGCACGGGATCGGCGAGCAGGCCGGTGCCGCGCTGGTCACGCATCCCGCCGTTCCCCGCCTATCGTTTACGGGCGAGACGAGCACCGGCCAGACGATCATGGCGGCCGCGGCGCCGCACCTCAAGGGCCTGTCGATGGAGCTCGGCGGCAAGTCCCCGTGCCTGATCTTCGCCGACGCCGACCTGGACCGGGCGGTGGACAGCGCGCTGTTCGGTGTGTTCTCGCTGAACGGCGAGCGCTGTACCGCGGGCTCCAGGATCCTGGCCGACCGGCGCATCTACCCGGAGCTGGTCTCCCGTCTCGGCGAGCGGGCCGGGCGCATCAGGGTGGGCGACCCGTCCGATCCGGCGACCGAGATCGGCGCGCTCGTGCACCCCGAGCACTACGCACGGGTCCTGTCCTACGTCCAGGCCGGGCGGGACGAGGGAGCCCGGCTGGTCGCCGGCGGCGGGCGCCCTGACGGCCTGCCCGCCGGCAACTACCTCGCCGCCACCGTCTTCGCCGACGTCACCCCGGACATGCGCGTCTTCAGGGAGGAGATCTTCGGGCCGGTGGTGTGCGTCACCCCGTTCGACGGCGAGGCCGAGGCGGTCGAGCTGGCGAACGCGACCCGCTATGGCCTGGCCGCTTACATCTGGACCAGCGACCTGGCCCGCGCCCACCGGGTCGCGCACGCGGTCGAGTCCGGGATGACGTGGATCAACTCGCACAACGTGCGGGACCTGCGGACTCCGTTCGGCGGGGTCAAGGCCAGCGGCCTGGGCCGCGAGGGCGGCGCGCACAGCCTGGACTTTTATACCGAGACGCGTATCGTCCACGTGGCCCTCGGCGATACGCACGTGCCGCGGCTTGGAGCGTGACCCGGTGACCCCTCCCGACATCATCCGCAGTGCCTACGCCGAGCTGATCGTTTCTGACCTGGACCGATCGCGCTGGTTCTGGGTCGAGGTGCTGGGCTTCGCGGTGACCTCGGAGCAGCCGGACGCGCTCTACCTGCGCGGCTTCGACGAGCTGACCCATCACAACCTGATCCTGCGGACCGGGCCGCAGCCCGCCGTCGGCCGGATCGCGTTCCGGGTCCGTGCTTCCGCGGACCTGGCCGCGGCGGAGGCGTTCTACGGTGCCCGCGGCCTGCGTGCCGCGCGGATACCCGCGGGCAGCACGCCCGGCGTGGGGGAGGCGGTGCGGGTCGAGGACCCGCTCGGCTTCACGGTCGAGTTCTTCGCCGACGCGGCTCATCCCGAGCGGCTGCAGCAGCGGTATGACCTGCGCCGCGGGGCCGAGGTGGCGCGCCTGGACCACTTCAACATCGTGGTGCCTGACGTGCGCGCCGCGCATGAGTACTACCAGTCGCTCGGGTTCGGGCTATCCGAGACGATCGAGGACGACCAGACGCTGTACGCCGCCTGGATGTACCGCAAGCAGACCGTGCACGACGTCGCGTTCACCGGCGGAGACGGGCCGCGGCTGCACCACCTCGGCTTCTTCGCGCACGAGTCGCACCAGGTGCTGCGCATCTGCGACATACTCGGCTCGCTGCGCGGCGAGCACCACATCGAGCGCGGGCCGGGCCGGCACGGCGTGTCCAACGCGTTCTACGTCTACCTGCGCGACCCGGACGGCCACCGGCTCGAGATCTATACCAGCGATTACTACACCGGGGACCCGGATCATCCGGTACTGCGCTGGTCGGTGCATGATCCGCGGCGGCGGGACTTCTGGGGCAACGCCGTGATCCCGTCCTGGTACACCGAGGCCACGACCGTACTCGACCTGGACGGGAAACCCCGGCCGCTGCTCCCGGAGAAGCAGACGGCCGAGGTGAGGGTCGGTGCCGATGGCTTTCCCGGCCCCGCTCGCTAACTGCCGATCAGATCGGCGCGCGGGGCAGCAGCGTTCCCCGGCAGGCGCGACGGCCGGATGCGCTCGGCCAGCTGCGTGAGGACCATGACGGTGAATCCGGCGAAGAAGACGGCTTCCATCACGCCGCCCATCCGGTTGAGGAGGTAAGCCGCTCCGAGGAGCGGATAGCAGGCCAGCGCACCACGCCAGAGCCAGCGGTAGCAGCCGGCTGTCCGCGCCCGGCTGCCGCGCGTCCGGCGCAGCGCGATGAAGAGTGCGACGGTGATCGCGGCGAACTCGGCGATCCCGGCCAGGTCGTGCACGTACTGACTGGCCGGCAGCTGGAAGTGCCACTCCTGCCGCCGGCAGGTCGCGCTGATCCCGTCGGCGCACACCTCAGGGAACACGCCGCCGATCGCGCCGGCGATCGCGAATACCAGCATGGCGAGCCAGTCGCGCAGGCCGCCGGGCACGCTGCGGCGGCCGACGGCAAGGAACGCGCCCACGAGCAGCACTCCGGCTAGCAGGTCGGCGTGCTGCATGGCGGCCGCGTACGGCTGGCCGCTGACCTCAAGGTTGCTGAACAGCTCATCCGGCGAGGTCATCAGGCCGGGCTTGAGCGGGACGAGGATCCACCAGTTATAGGCGAGCAGCCCGGCCGCGCCGAGTGACCACGCCAGCGCTCGCCGGAACCCGCTGGCTCCGCTACCCGGCGGCGAGTCCGCGACGCGCGGGCCGGCCGGGTCCGGGCCGGCTCCCGTGCTCCCGCCCTGCCACTCCAGTGCCGACGGCCGCGCCGGTGCCATGGCCTCTGGTCCCTTCGTTCCGCTCAGAAACCCGCGGCCCCTAACCGGCCGACAGGTCAGATGGTGCCCTCAGACTCAGGCTAAACAGGCACTAACCGGCCGTCAAGTAGTTTCTTGTGTGATGCGAACTAAACAGTTCCTGTGGCCCGCCCGCCCTAGAGTTACGTCAGTGCGCTTCCCGGAGACTTGTGAAGCCGTCCTGGTGACCGACGGCGGCCTGGCGACCGAGCTTGAGGCCCGCGGGCACGACCTGTCCGATGCGCTCTGGTCGGCTCGCCTGCTGATGGACGCGCCGGAGGAGATCACGGCCGCGCACGTGGCCTTCTTCCGGGCCGGAGCGGTGATCGCGACCACCGCGAGCTACCAGGCGTCGTTCGGCGGGTTCGCGGCCCGCGGCCTGACCCGCGGCGAGACCGCGCGTCTGATGCGGCGCAGCGTCGAACTGGCACGGGCGGCGCGGGCCGAGGTGGCTGATGATGAAACGGCTGATGCCACCACGGGGCGGTGGGTGGCTGCTTCGGTTGGCCCCTACGGTGCCGCGCTGGCCGACGGGTCGGAGTACCGGGGTCGTTACGGGCTGAGCGTCGGCGAACTCGTGGCGTGGCACCGGCCGCGGCTGGAGGTGCTGGCCGAGGCGAGTCCCGACGTGCTGGCGCTGGAGACGGTGCCGGACGTGGACGAGGCCGAGGCACTGATGACCGCGATCGGCGGCATAGGGATTCCGGCCTGGCTGAGCTACAGCATCCGGGGCGAGCGCACACGGGCCGGGCAGCCGCTGGCCGAGGCCTTTGCGGTCGCCAGGGATGTCCCGCAGGTCGTGGCCGTAGGAGTCAACTGCTGCGCCCCCTCCGACGTGCCGCGCGCGGTCAGCGTTGCGGCTGAGGTCGCCGGCAAGCCGGTGATCGTGTATCCGAACAGCGGTGAGTACTGGGATGCGCGGCGGCGGGCCTGGGCGGGTCGGCCGCGGTTGCCCGCCGGGCAGCCGGAGCAGTGGGTGCGCGCGGGGGCCAGGATCGTGGGCGGATGCTGCCGCATCCGGCCCGCGGATATCGCGGGGATCGCCCGGAGCCTACGAAAGGGCGCGAGCTGAGAGCATGATCGCGTTAGCGGAAGACTGAGGGGCCGCGGGCGTGACGGGCATGCACGGCGTCGCCGCGGTTCTCGCCGGATTCCTCGCGCAGCGCGTGAGCGGCGGCCCGGCTGCGGCCATCGGCATCCTGGGCTGCGCATCCCTGGTGATCACGCTGGTCCTCATCCCCGGGCTGCGCCGGACCCGGCACCGCTCGCCGGCAGAGGACGCGGAGAACCTCGCCGAGGTAGCGATCTCGTAGAGACCGCCTATCTCGTGACGGCTGACGACTACGAGTCCATGGCGGAAAACCGACTACTCGCTGCGCTCGCCGGCTACTGCGGCCCGTCTGATGGCCGCAGTGCGTTGTGACGACCCGCGCGTCTAGTTACTATTTTTCCAGCGTTCTGTATGGCATGTTATTAGTTGACAACAGGTCATGATACGAGCCCGGGAGGTCTGCGAATGTCAGGCGCGGATGGCAACCGCACAGATCAGCACAGCACCCGTTCAGGCAGGTACCGGTCACTTTTCCGGCGGAGGATGCGCAGACGCCAGGTCAGGTTGCTGGCGACCGGCGTGGCCGCGGCCGCCCTGGGCCTGTCCG
>JASHOV010000110.1 GCA_030038495.1 Streptosporangiaceae bacterium | reverse complement strand
GAGCGCTCCCGGCCGGACAGCGGATGACCGGGTACGTAGGTGCGCAGGTCGCAACCCAGCTCGCGGGCCTGGCGCACCGGCAGTTCCTTGACGCTGGCCACGTCGGTGTAGCAGCGCGCCAGGCCGCGGCCCTGCGCCGCGGCGAGCTCGGTTGCCACCGCCGCGGGCGGCACCGCGAGGATCGCGATGTCGGCCGGGCCGTCCGGCATCCCGGCGGCGGGCAGCAGATCGCCCGCGCCCAGATTGGCGGCCAGCTGTGCGGATTGCATGTCGGTGTCCTGCAGCCAGACGCTGACTCCGTGCCCGCGCAGCGCAAGCGCGGCGGAGGTGCCGATCAGGCCGGTGCCGATCACGACGGCGCTGACCGGCGTGGTCTCGCTCGCCGTGTCAGTCACTGGGCGATATCCAGCCGCAGCGCGGCCGCGCCGCGGAGGTACACGTGCTGTACCTGGGACCTGGGCTTGTCCGTCTCGACGTGCATCATGAGCCGGACCACCCGTGGCATCGCTCCCGGCACCTTGATCTCCGAGGCGCACAGCAGCGGAACTTCCTGGAAGCCAAGCTTGCGGGCTGCCAGCGCCGGGAACTCGGCGGTCAGGTCACTGGTCGCGGTAAACAGCACGCTGATGACGTCGTCGGTACTGAGCTCATTGCGGGTCATGACTTCGGTCACCAGCTCGGTGGTGGCCTCGAGGATCTCTGCCCGGTCGTCGCCGGCGACCTGGACCGCACCGCGCACTGCACGGACTGCCACGTGCTTCCCTTCTCCGCCCGGCTGACTGCGCCGGGGGCGTTCCTCGTGACTACAGGCCGACGGCCGCGTACAGGTCGCCGACTTCCTTGACCGACAGGTGCCGGGTCGTTCCGGGCCGCAGCGGACCGAGCGCGATCGGGCCGACGCGCGTGCGCACGAGCCGCGACACCGGGTGCCCCGCCGCCGCCAGCATCCGCTTGACGATGTGCTTGCGGCCCTCGTGCAGCGTTATCTCCACCAGTGCCCGTGTGCCCAGCCGTTCTACGACCCGGAACTTGTCAGCGCTGGCAACACCATCATCCAGCTCGATCCCGCCGACGAGCTGGCGAGCCAGGTCACGCGGCACCGGGCCGCTTACCTCGGCCAGGTAGGTCTTCGGCACGCCGAACCGCGGGTGAGCCAGCCGGTGCGCCAGCTCGCCGTCATTCATCAGCAGCATCAGGCCCTCAGTGTCGTAGTCGAGGCGGCCCACGTGGTATAGCCGCTCGGCCACGTCGCCCAGCAGGTCCGCCATCGTCGCCCGGCCGCGGCTGTCCGACATTGTGGTCAGCACGCCAGCAGGCTTGTTCAGCGCGATGTAGACCAGGTCCTCACGGGCCGGGATGCGCCGACCATCCACCCGGATGACCTGGTGCTGCGGATCCACCCTGGCACCGAACCTGCGGACGATCTCGCCGTCGACCGCCACACGGCCGTCCGCTATCAGCTGCTCGCAGTGCCGGCGGCTGCCGATCCCGGCGGCCGCGAGCACCTTCTGCAGCCGGATGCCGCCGGGCACATCGGTGAGCGAATCCCGCTGGCCCTCGTCCTCGTCGCCCCAGTCGTCATCGTCTGGGTCGTCGTCAGCCAGCCGGGCCGCGAGCTCGGCCTCGCGGCTCGTCAGGTCCCGAGCCCAGCCCGGCTGACCAGCGGGCGGGCGCTGCGCGCGCCTGCGCGGTGGCCTACCGGCTGGGCTCATTGCCGGGGTCCAGCTCGTCGTCGAGTTGGTCGGGCAGGAATGGCGCCAGGTCCGGCAGCTCGGACAGCCGCGCCAGACCGATCCGTTCCAGGAAGTAATTCGTGGTCTGGAACAGGATCGCACCCGTCTCGGCGTCCGTGCCGGCTTCCTCCACCAGGCCGCGCAGGACGAGGGTGCGCATCACGCCGTCGCAGTTCACCCCGCGGACGGCAGATACCCTGGCCCTGCTTACCGGCTGCCGGTATGCGACCACGGCGAGGGTCTCCAGTGCTGCCTGGGTGAGCCGCACCTCCTGACCGTCGCTGACGAAACGCTCGACGACGCCTGCGAACTCGGCCCTGGTGTAGAACCGCCAGCCGCCCGCTACCTCTCGCAGATCGAAGCCGCGCTGCTCGGCGGTGTAGTCGGCCGAGAGTTCGCGCAGAGTCGCCCCGACCTCGCTGGTCGGCCGCTCGACGATCTGCGCCAGCAGGTTCTCGGCAACCGGCTCGTCCGCCACAAGCAGAATCGCCTCCAGGCAGGCCCGCAGCCCGAGGCTGCTCGCCGGGCCGTCGTCCGCCGCACGGCCGTCGTCCGCCGCACGGCCGGCGTCCGCCGCACGGTCGCCCTGTGCCGCCGACTGACCGTCTGCCGCGTGCCGATCCACCCACAAGGCGGCCTGGCCGTCGGCCGGCAACCGGCTGTCGGCCGACAACTGCCCTTCCACAGCGGCGTCGTCCGGCTCGCGCTCCTCCTCGACCGGCTCCTGGCCGTCGAACTCGGGCCACCCGTCGGCTAGTCCGTCATGCATCGTCGTGACCGTCTTCCTCGTCCGGGTGCATCTGCCGACCTCCTGCCGACGCGGGCTCGGCCGGTGGCGGCTCGGCGTCTTGCGGCCCGGTCTGTGGTGGTCCGGGCGTTGCGCGCTCCGACTCTGGTGGCACGGGCCGATCCGCCCAGGAGACGTAAAGATCGCCGAGCGGCGCGACCTGGTCCAGGCCGACCCGCCCGTCCCGGTACAGCTCCAGGACCGCCAGGAATCTTGCCACCACCTCGTAGGTGCCCGCACAATCGGCGATGAGCTGACGGAAGGTCGCACGACGCAGCGAGCGCAGCCGCGCAAGCAGTATCTCAGCCTGCTCACGCACCGACGTCCGCGGGACGTGCAGATGCGCGGTCGAGACGGTCGGGGGCCGCCGCGGCGCGAGCACCCTGGCCGCGATCGCCGCAAACTCGGTCGGCCCAAGACCGATGAGGACCTCAGGGAGAAGCTCGGCGAACCGAGGCTCCATCGGCACGCGGCGCGGGTAGCGCTTGCCCTCGGCCGCCATCCGCCCGGCCAGGACGCCCGATACCTCGCGATATGCCCGGTACTGCAGCAATCGGGCGAAGAGCAGGTCCCTGGCCTCCAGGAGCGCCAGGTCCTCCTCGTCGTCCACCTCTCCGGACGGCAGCAGCCGTGCGGCCTTCAGGTCCAGCAGGGTCGCGGCTACGACCAGGAAGTAGCTGGCCTGGTCGAGGTCCCAGTCGCCGGACAGCGCGCGGATATAGGCGATGAACTCGTCGGTGACGCTCGACAGCGCGATCTCAGTGATGTCCAGCTTGTGCTTGGAGATCAGGCCTAGCAGCAGGTCAAACGGGCCCTCGAAGACGTCAAGGTGTACCTGGAAGCCGACGCCGGGCTCACCGGCCACTACGGGCTCGCCGGGCAGGGAAAGGCCGCCAGGCAGCACAGGCTCACCCGGCTCGCTAGTCATCATGCTGGTCAACTGAGAATCCGACACCTATGGCGCGGCCGCCGAGTGCGGCTCCCGCTCCCCCGCAGCCGAGATTACCCGACCTGGTCACGCCCCATCTCGCAGCCGCCTCGCCACGACACTGTCCTCGCCGGCCGAATCGAGGTCCGCGAGGACCACCGCCAGCGCCTCACGGACGATCCGGCCCCGGTCCACCGTCAGGCCGTAGGAGCGCAGTGCTAGCCGGGCGCGCTCCAGCTCAATCAGCTCGGCACCGGACAGGTAAACAGTGATCTTCTGTGGATGGCTTTCCCGGCCGCTCGCCTGACGCTCGGTCTCAGGCGCGGGGGTGCGCGCGGGCGGCCGGAGCAGTTCCGCGACCCCCGGCAGGCTTACCCGCCGTGAACGGGGCCCGCGGGAACGCCCAGACGCCACCTTTCCAGTACCTCCTTGGCCAGCTCACGATACGAGCTGGCGCCGTTGCACGCCGGGTCGAATCGAGTGATGGGTTCACCGGCAACCGTAGCGTCAGGGAACCGCACCGTCCGGCTAATGACCGTGTGGAAGACCCGCTCGCCGAAGCCTGCGACGACACCGGCGAGGACCTCCCTGGTGTGCAGGGTACGCGAGTCGTACATGGTCGCGAGCAGCCCGTCGATCATCAGCTTCGGGCTGAGCCTGGTCGACACCTTGTCGATCGTCTCCATCAGCAGCGCGACTCCGCGCAGCGCGAAGTACTCGCACTCCAGCGGTATGAGCACGCCATCGGCACACGCCAGCGCGTTGACGGTCAGGAGACCGAGCGACGGCTGGCAGTCGATGAGGATGACGTCATAGTCCGGAATGACTGGCTGAAGTGCCCGGCCGAGGACGAACTCGCGGCCGACCTCGTGCACGAGCTGCACCTCGCCACCGGATAGGTCAATGTTGCTGGGTAGCAGGTCCATGCCGTCGACGCGCGTCCTGTAAATCACGTCACGGGCGCTGACTCCGCGCTCCATCAGCAGGTTGTAGACGGTCGCGTCAAGCTCGTGCGGCTGCACGCCCAGGCCAACTGACAGCGCGCCCTGCGGATCGAAATCCACCAGCAGCACCCGCCGACCCTGCTCCGCCAGCGCAGCGCCGAGGTTGATGGTCGTGGTCGTCTTGCCGACGCCGCCCTTCTGGTTGCAGACCGCGACAACCCGGGCCGGGCCGTGGATGAGAATCGGCTCCGGGTCCGGGAACACGGGCACCGGGCGCCCGGTGGGACCTATCAGACCGGGCCGGGCCTCCAAGACTTGGGATGCTGACACAGCTACCGCACCTCCCGGCGGCTGGCGCCGAATGCGCTCACTGGAATCTGGACTCTAGGCCCTCCGGTGCCGGCCGGCAAGCCGACGCACCGTTGGCCGGGAAATGAGCCGCATGCGAGAGCTGCCCGCAGAACTCCCCCTCGCCCCTTTGCCAGGGAACGAATGGCTCCGGCGCCGGCGCCTAGTCGAGCGCTCGAGCCACGGAGGATTAGCCATGTGCCCGCGAGTGCCCGGCGGCTAGCCGAGAGCTCGGGGGTGCGCGGCGGCATAGACCTCGCGCAGCTTGTCGACGGTCACCAGGGTGTAGACCTGCGTGGTCGTCACCGACGCATGCCCGAGCAGTTCCTGCACCACCCGCACATCCGCGCCCCCGTCGAGCAGATGGGTGGCGAACGAATGCCGCAGCACGTGCGGGGAAACCTCGTTGATGCCGGCTCGCTCGGCCGCGCTGCGCAGCGCGCCCCAGGCGCCCTGCCGGGTCAGGCGCCCGCCGCGCGCGTTGAGGAACAGGGCCGCGCTCGCGGTTGCCCGGCCCGGAGCCACCGCGAGCGCGGGCCGGGCACGAATGAGATACGCCTCCATGGCGTCCCTGGCATAGCTGCCGATCGGGACCAGCCGCTGCTTGCCGCCCTTGCCAGAAAGACGGACGGTGGCGGGCATCTGCGCGGACCTCGACTCGCCGGACAACCGCAGGTCGTCCACGTCCAGGCCGACGATCTCGGAGATCCGGGCGCCGGTGCCGTAGAGCAGTTCGAGCAGTGCGCGGTCGCGCAGCGCGGTGGGCCCGGCAGCAACCGGGCCCACCGCGCTGCCCGGCCCGGTACCGGCAGCCGGCCCGGCGCCGGCCGCAGCGATGAGCCGCTCCACATCGGGGATGGAGATGGCCTTCGGCAGCCGCCGCGGCGGCGGTGGCGGCCGAACGAGCCTGGCTGGATCGTCGGCCGCCAGCCCCTCGGTCAATGCGAACGCATGCAGTCCCCGCACCGCGACGACCGCGCGACCGGCCGAGCTAGCGGCCAGCGGCGGGTGCTCGGTATCGCCCTCGCGCAGCCCGGCGAGGAAATCGGCGACGTCCTGAGTGCTGACGTCGCCGATGTCGGATCGCCCGCGCGCCTGCAGGGCGGAGGCGTATCGGTTCAGATCGCGCCGGTAGGCCTCCAGGGTGTGCGCCGCCCGGCCTCGTTCCACCGTCAGGTGGTCGAGATACAGGGTGATGGCACGCGCGAGTGTTGTCAGCTGAGTACCTCGGCCAGGGTGGCGGACGGCAGGCCATGAGCCTCGGCTACAGGCTGGCAGGTTACCTGGCCCTCATGAGTGTTCAGGCCGAGGGCGAAGGACGGATCACGCCTCAGCGCCTCCCGCCAGCCACGGTTGGCAATCTCGGTCACGTACGGCAGCGTCACGTTGGTGAGTGCGTAGGTCGAGGTGTGCGGGACCGCGCCGGGCATATTCGCGACGCAGTAGAAGATCGTGTCGTGCACCTTGTAGGTGGGCTCCGCGTGCGTGGTCGGGTGCGAGTCCTCGAAGCACCCGCCCTGATCGATCGAGATGTCCACGAGGACCGCGCCCGGCTTCATCCGGGACACCAGGTCATTGGACACCAGCGTGGGTGCCTTGGCCCCGGGCACTAGGACCGCGCCGATGACCAGATCGGCGTCGATGACCGCACGCTCGATCTCGTAGAGGTTGGACGCGACGGTCTGGCAGTGGCCCTGATAGATCGCGTCCGCCTGGCGCAGCCTGGCGATGTTCTTGTCGACCAGCAGCACCTCGGCCTGCATCCCGAGCGCGATCGCGGCCGCACTCATGCCCGACACGCCCGCGCCGAGCACGACCACCTTGGCCGCGTAAACGCCGGACACTCCGCCCATGAGGACGCCGCGCCCGCCGCCGTCGCGCTGCAGGTGATGGGCGCCGACCTGAGGCGCCATCCGGCCCGCCACCTCCGACATGGGCGCCAGCAGCGGCAGTGAACCGTCGGGAAGCTGAACGGTCTCATAGGCAATGGCGGTGGTACCGGAGTCCAGGAGGGCATCGGTGCAGGCCTTGCTGGCTGCCAGGTGCAGGTAGGTGAACAGCACCTGGTCCTTGCGCATCCGGTGGTATTCCTCGGCCACCGGCTCCTTGACCTTAAGGATCAGGTCCCCGGCCTGCCAGACATCGTCAGCGGTAGACAGAATCTGCGCTCCGGCGGATACGAAGTCGGCGTCCGGGATCGATGATCCGACGCCTGCATCCTGCTGGATGAAGACCTCGTGGCCACTGCTGACCAGCTCGTGAACGCCCGCAGGCGTGATGGCCACGCGGAACTCGTTGTTCTTGACTTCTTTCGGAACGCCGACCTTCATTGGTCTGATTTCCTTCCTCGCTGCCCGCCTGACGGCCGGCACTCCTCGCCTGCCGTAGCGCCCGGCCTCGTGCCCGGCTGTGTGATCCCTGTCAGTTCCAGGTCTGGCGGCTACGGCGTCTCCGGGTCCTCCGCATGCCGTAGCGCCGCAAACCCCTCCCCCCTCGCCGCATACGCGGACAAGATACCCAAAAGAGCGACACCATTATGCAGATTGCCGCGGAGAGCGAGCCGGACGGCCTCCTCAAGCGGGACCCAGTCGACCGTCAGGTACGCCTCTTCGTGCTCAGGAACATACCCGCGCTCCGGTTCAGGGACCAACGTGAGATCCCGGGCCAGATAGATGCGTATCCGCTCGGTACTGATGCCGGGCGAGGAATAGGAGTCGACCAGGACCAGCCACTCAGCCGCCCGGTAGCCCGCTTCCTCCAGCAACTCGCGCTGCGCGGTCTGGAGCAGCGGCTCGCCTTCAACATCCCGCAGGCCGGCCGGGAGCTCCCACAGCATCGCCGCGACCGGATGCCGGTACTGGCGGATCAGCAGCACACTGCCGCGGGAGTCCAGGGCCACCACGGCCACCGCACCGGGGTGCTCGACAACCTCGCGCACCGCCATCTCGCCGTCCGGCATTCCGACGTTGTCCGTGCGCAACGTCACAATCCGACCGCGGGCCAGCACATCCGACTCGGAGACCGGCCAGCGCTCCGCCATATCCCGGATCTGGGTCACGCGTGCGCCCTCTCAGGCTGTCGCGGCGGGCCGCCCGGCGGCCGTCATGTTCTCGCCTGCCACACGGCTACGCGCGACGGCGGCCTCCACCAGGCCACTGAACAGCGGGTGCGGCCGGGTCGGGCGAGACAGCAGCTCCGGATGGGCTTGGGTGGCTACGAAATACGGGTGCACGTCGCGGGCCAGCTCGATGAACTCGACAAGCCGACCGTCCGGCGAAAGGCCCGAGCAGCGCAGCCCGGCCTTCTCCAGGTCGTCCCGGTAGACGTTGTTGACCTCGTAGCGGTGACGGTGCCGCTCCTCCACCACGGGCTCGCCGTACACCTCGCGGACCAGGCTGCCATCGGCCAGGACCGCCGGGTAAAGGCCCAGCCGCATGGTGCCACCCATGTCCCGCTCGCCTGCCACGACGTCCTCCTGGTCGGCCATGGTGGCAATGACCGGATAGGCGGTATCCGGGTCGAACTCGGCACTGTTGGCGCCCTCGAGCCCGCCCACGTGCCGCGCGACCTCTATCGTCATGCACTGCAGGCCCAGGCACAGGCCGAGAATCGGGATCCCGTTCTCCCGCGCGTACCGGACAGCGCCGATCTTGCCCTCGATGCCACGCACTCCGAACCCGCCGGGGATCAGCACGCCGTCGGCGTCCGCGAGCTGCCGTGCGGCCCCGTCGGGCGTCTGGCAGTCGTCGCTGGCGACCCAGCGGATGTTAACCCGGACGTCGTGGGCGAAGCCACCGGCCCGCAGCGCCTCAGCCGGCGAGAGATACGCGTCTGGCAGGTCCACGTACTTCCCGACCAGCGCGATCGTGACGCTGCGCGAGGGCTTGTGCACCCGGCGCAGCAACTCGTCCCAGTCGCTCCAGTCCACGTCGCGGAACGGCAGCCCGAGCCGGCGGACCACGTAGGCGTCCAGGCCCTCGGCGTGCAGGACCTTGGGAATGTCGTAGATCGACGGCGCATCCGGGGCAGAAACGACCGCCTCCTCGTCGACGTCGCACATGAGGCTGACCTTGCGCTTGAGCCCTTCGCTGATCGGCCGGTCGGACCGGCAGACGATCGCGTCGGGCTGGATGCCGATGCTGCGCAGCGCGGCGACGGAGTGCTGCGTCGGCTTGGTCTTCAGCTCGCCAGAAGGCCCGATGTAGGGCAGCAGCGAGACGTGCAGGAAGAAGCAGTATTCCCGCCCGATCTCGTGCCGGATCTGGCGGATGGCCTCCAGGAACGGCTGCGATTCGATGTCACCCACCGTGCCGCCGACCTCGGTGATCACGACATCGATGTCCGGGCCGGCCATCTCCCGTATCCGCGCCTTGATCTCGTTCGTGATGTGCGGAATCACCTGCACCGTGTCGCCCAGGTAGTCACCGCGGCGCTCCTTGGCAATGACCCTCGAGTAGATCTGCCCGGTGGTGACGTTCGACGACCCGGGCAGCCTGGTGTCGAGGAACCGCTCGTAGTGGCCGACGTCGAGGTCGGTCTCCGTCCCGTCGTCAGTGACGAAGACCTCGCCATGCTGGAACGGATTCATCGTGCCGGGATCGACGTTCAGGTACGGGTCCAGCTTCTGCATGCTCACCCGCAGGCCCCGGAGCTTCAGCAGCCTGCCGATGCTCGAGGCAGTCAGCCCTTTACCGAGGCTGGACGCTACGCCTCCGGTTACGAACAGATGTCGGGTCGTAACAGGCTTTGACGTGTGATGTGGTATCGCCAAATGAGGCTCCCGTGGTCAGAGTCGGCGGGGCTTCCCGCTCGCCCACGGGGTATCAGAATATCAGCCGGTGGGCCGCGTGGCCGTGCCGACACGGCGCCTGGCCTGCCCAAAAGGCGCATGACGGTCAGCCAGCGGGCCTGCTGGCCGTGTGATTCCCGTCACGCCAGAGGCCCCGGGCAGGACCGGGCCCGCGTGATGCCCGTCACGCCATGGGCGGCTCAGGCAGTTCCGGATTCCGTAATGCCGCTCGCCGCAGCGGCGCATCCTGCTGCTCGGGTCGCTCCGCCGACGCGTGCGCGTGTTCCTCTTCGCCCGCCTCGCCGAATCGCGCCAGTGCCAGCGCGCAGAAGACCGCGAGGGCAAAGCCCAACGCGGCGACCCCGGTCAGGCCGCGCCTGGTCGTGTCGCCAAGGAACAACACTCCGATCAGCGCCGGCGGCAGCGTCTCGGCCAGGATCACTGCGGCCGTGGCGGTCGTGACGCTGCCCCCGTCGAGCGCGGCAGCGTAGAGCATGAAGGAGACAATTCCGGCAGCAGCCAGCGTGTAGGTGGCCGGGTTACGCACGAGCTGAGCGGGCGCGAAACCCGGCAGGATCCGCGCCGAAACGGCCAGGACTCCGTATCCCAGACCCGCGATCGCGCCGAGCACCGGGGTGCGAGTCGGGTTCGGCAGCCTGGCGGCTGCCATTCCCAACAGCGCGACCCCGGCCACGGCAATGATCAGGCCTAGCTGGAAAGCCCAGCCCACGGTGGCGGCGCCCTGGGATCCGGCGGACGACCCCAGCAGGCCCACCCCGACCACTACCCCGGCCACCGCCAGCCATTCCCGGCCGGACAGCCGGGCCTTCATCAGCCAGGCCGCGCACACCGCGGTGACGGCCAGGTTCGCCGCGATGATCGCCTGCACGGCGAACAGCGGCAACCGACGCAAGGCCACGAGCTGGGCGATGAAGCCCAGCAGGTCGATGCCGATGCTGGCCAGGAACGGCCCCTGCCGCAGCATTCTGACGACGAGCCCGGGATCGACCCGGCCGCCCGCATCGGCCTCGGCCGGCGCCCGGCGGCTGGCCGCGCGCACGGAGATCGCCTGCATGACGGCCGCGATCCCGTAGCAGAAGGCTGACACCAGCGCTGCCAGCAGGCTCGTGAGCATAAATCGACCCTACGCCGCCGCGAACCTGAAGGTTTGCTCGACGCCCGCCTCGCGGCCGGTTAGAGTCTCGGCCGGCCGCTCCGACGCCAGCCGGCCTTCGGGCCGCCCGAGGCGGTCACGCACCGCCCG
>JASHOV010000109.1 GCA_030038495.1 Streptosporangiaceae bacterium | reverse complement strand
CCGACGACGAGCGGCTCACGTCCTTCGTCGACGAGGTCGCGCGCCGGAACGGCGGCCGCGTGCTCCGCGCCCTGCCCGACAGCCTGGGCGAGTACGTGGTCAAGGACTTCCTGCGCTCCCGCCGCCAGCTCAGCCGATAGCGCCGAGGACGACGGTCACCGCCCAGCCCCGGTCCGGACAAATCGGCAAAACCGCCCGCCTCCCGCAGATAGCTCCGGCCAACAGCATGATCTTGGAGGATTAGTTGCCGGAAACCGGCACTAATCCTCCAAGATCACGGCTGCGGGGGTGCAGCGGCCGCCGGGGCGGGCGCAACGCAGGCTCAGCGGGCCATGCCGGTCACCAGAGGGCCGTCTGACCTGGGCCACTCTCGCATCTCTCGCCCCAGGCGCGACGATAGGTGCTGGTCATCGACGGTCCCAGCCAAGATTTTGCTTTTATTCTCTTTGTGCCGTATACCTGCTGACGCCAGGAGCGGTACTGTTCCGCTGGTAATTCATTCGCCGGTCACCGGCCTCCGCGGCAGTCGGAGGCATCCGGCCCCCCAAGGAGGACGAAGTGAGTTCTGCAAGCGTTTCCGGTTCCGGCGCATCCGGCAAGCGCCCGCTGGTCATCACGCTGGCGGTCGTCGGCGTACTGGCCCTGATCTACGGCATCATCAACTTTGTCGTGAAGGGCCTGCCGAAGGCGATCACGCTCTACAGCAGCGCGAAGAACACCAACACGACCCACCCATTCCACGCCATCGTGGCGATCGTCGTAGGGGTCGTGCTGCTCGCCCTCGCGTGGTGGCAGAACAAGAAGGCCGCGGCCAGCTAGTTCAGGCTTAGCGTTGCCGGGACCACCCGCAGCTCGCTGCGGGGTGTCCCGGCACGTTTGTGTTAGCCCTGGCCGGCGCCGGCCAGCGCCATCCGCAGATCTTCGATCAGGTCGTCGCAGGTCTCGATGCCGACCGAGAGCCGCACCAGGTCGGCGGGCACCTCCAGCGCCGAGCCAGCCGTGGAGGCATGCGTCATCCGGCCCGGGTGCTCGATCAGCGACTCCACCCCGCCCAGCGACTCGCCCAGCGTGAATAGCCTGGTCCGCCCGCAGAGTGCCAGTGCCTCGGCGGGCCCGCCGCGGGCGCGGAACGAGACCATCCCGCCGAAGCCCCGCATCTGCTTGGCCGCAATCTCGTGACCCAGGTGTGACGGGAGCCCAGGGTAGAAGACCTCGCTCACGTCGGGGTGGCTGGCCAGCATCTCCGCGATCCGCTGCGCGTTCTGGCAGTGCCGGTCCATCCGCACGCCCAGCGTCTTGGCGCCGCGCAGCGTCAGCCACGCGTCGAAGGCGCCACCGACGGCGCCCGTCGCGTTCTGCAGGAACGCCAGCCGCGCGCCCAGTTCGGGGTCGGCCACCACCACGGCGCCGCCCACCACGTCGGAGTGTCCGCCGATGTACTTGGTCGTCGAGTGCACGACCGCGTCCGCGCCGAGCGCGATCGGCTGCTGCAGGTACGGCGAGGCAAAGGTGTTGTCGACCACAAGCAGCGCCCCGGCCTCGTGCACGAGCTCCGCCAGCACGGCCAGGTCGGCGATGCCGAGGAGCGGGTTGGTCGGAGTCTCGACCCACACCAGCCGCGCCTGCCGCTCAGCCAGCGCGGCCCGGACCGCGGCCGGATCCGACATCTGCACTGGCTGATAGCTGACGTTCCATCCCTGCAGCACCTTGTCGAAGAGCCGGAACGTGCCGCCGTAGGCATCGAGCGGGATCAGGACATGGTCACCGGGCCGGCACAGCGCCCGGAGCAGGCAGTCGGACGCGGCCATCCCGGAGGCGAAGGCCAGGCAGCGGGCCCCGCCCTCCAGCGCGAGCAGGCATTCCTCCAGCGCTCCCCTGGTCGGGTTCGCGGTGCGCGAGTACTCATACCCGTCGATCCAGCGCGCGGCGTCGCCGAGTTCCTTGCCGCGCAGGCCACCGACGCCATCCTGCTTGTAGGTCGACACCTGGTAGATGGGCGGGACCACCGCGCCGGTGACCGGATCCGGCTCCTGCCCAGCGTGGATAGCGAGCGTCTCAAAACCGTGCATTTCTACAGCGCCCCTTTGCGCATCAACGAAAGACTCCGTGCGGCGGCCCAGTTTACGGGGAACGCGGCACCCGCCGACTCGGTCCGCCCAGACCGAAGGGGCCGTTATCGTCGAACCCGTGCGGGAAATGTCAGACTCGACGGCGGTTGCGGCCGATCCGGGCCGGCTCCGCGCCCGTCTTGCCGACGAGGGGTACGTGTTCCTGCGCGGCCTGCTCCCCGCGGAGGCGGTGGCGGCCGCCCGGCGCGGCGTTGTGACCGAGCTGGCGCGCGGCGGCTGGACCGACGACCAGGGCCGGCCCGCCGGCGAGCGCCGCGCGGTCAACGTCCGCGATGCCCTGACCGACCCGGCGTTCCGCGCCGCTCTGACCAGCCCTGGCCTGAACCTTCTCCCCTATCTGCCGCCGTTCCGCCGCCTGATCCGCTCGTTGCTGGGAGCGGAGGCCTTCTCCTACCCGGTGAAGGTGCTGCGTGCGGTCTATCCCGAGCGGCCGCCCGCGATCACCCTCGGCCGGTACGTGCACCAGGACTATCAGAACTCCGGCGTGCAGGACATGCTGACGACCTGGCTGCCGCTGATGGACATCCCGGCCGAGGTCGGCGGGCTCGCGGTGCTGCCCGGCAGCAATCTCGGCCCGCCGGTGCGACCCAGGCTGCTGCGCCGACACGAGCGCGGCTGGGTCACCGCCGACTACCGGCCCGGCGACGTGCTGATCTTCCACTGCATGACGGCCCACGCGGCGCTGCCGAACCGCACGAGCGCTATGCGGCTCTCCACCGACTGCCGCTGGCAGCGGCCGGATCAGACCGCGCCCGCCGAGATGGTGCTCGGCCCGGCCCGCGCCCGGTCCGGCCAGCCGGTCGAGCTGTTCAGCCGGATGTTCGCTGGCGAAAAATGGTGGGAGCCGGTTCCGGCCGGCCTGACGCTGCGAGCGCGAGAGGAGCTGGCCGCGGCGGGCGCCCCGCCGGCGCCCTCCCGTTTCTTCCCTCTGCATCCTGGCTGGCAGGGCTGGCAGCCGCCCGGCGGCCCGCTGCGCTGAATACCCGGCTGTGCTCACTACCCCGCTGCGCCGGACAGGAAGGTCAGCACGTCCTGCCGGGTGATAACCCCGGCGGGCTTACCGTCCACGAGCACGACGGCCGCGCCGGACCGCTCCAGCACCTTCGCGGCCGCGCTCACTGGCTCGCCGGAGCCGACGACAGGCAGGGGCGGAGACATCAGCGCTGCCACCTGGTCATCGGGCTGCGCCTTGCCGGCCACCAGGGCCTCCAGCAGGTCGTGCTCGACGATCGAGCCGACGACCTCCGCCGCCATCACCGGCGGCTCGGCGCTCAGCACCGGCAGCTGGGACACGTCGAACTCGCGCAGGGACGAGATGACGGTGCGGACGGTGTCAGTCGGGTGCGCGTGCACGAACGCGGGCAGGCCGCCTTCCTTGCGCCCGAGCACGTCGCCGACCCGCGGCTCGGCGGTCTCGGCCGTCAGGAAGCCGTAGTCGGCCATCCACTCGTCGTTGAAGATCTTGGAGAGGTAGCCGCGGCCGCCGTCCGGCAGCAGGACCACGATCACGTCGCCGGGCCCGGCCGCGGCGGCCACCTCAAGCGCCGCCACCACGGCCATGCCGCAGGAACCGCCGGTCAGCAGCGCCTCCTCCCTGGCCAGGCGGCGGGTCATCAGGAACGACTGGGCATCGCTGACCGCGATGATCTGATCGCAGATGCTCTTGTCGTAGGTGTCGGGCCAAATGTCCTCGCCCACTCCCTCGACCAGGTACGGCCGGCCGGTGCCGCCGGAATAGACCGACCCCTCGGGATCCGCGCCGACGATCTGCACGCGGCCGCCGGAAATCTCCTTCAGGTAGCGGCCGACGCCTGAGATCGTGCCGCCGGTGCCGATGCCAGCCACGAAGTGCGTCAGCCGACCCTCGGTCTGCGCCCAGATCTCCGGGCCGGTCGAGTGGTAGTGCGAGGCGGGGTTCTCCGTGTTGGCGTACTGGTTGGGCTTCCAGCCGCCCGGCGTCTCCCGCGCGAGCCGGTCCGACACCGAGTAGTAGGAGTCGGGATGTTCTGGCGATACCGTGGTCGGGCACACCACGACCTCGGCACCGTACGCGCGCAGCACGGCGATCTTGTCCTGGGCGACCTTATCGGGACACACGAACAGGCATTTGTAGCCCTTTTCCTGCGCCACCATGGCCAGGCCGATGCCCGTGTTCCCAGACGTGGGCTCGACGATCGTGCCGCCCGGCTGCAGAACGCCCGACTTCTCGGCCGCCTCCACCATGCGCAGCGCGATCCGGTCCTTGACCGAGCCGCCGGGGTTGAAGTACTCGACCTTGGCCAGCACGGCCGGGGCCGTCGGACCGAGCTTCTGCGTCACCTTCCGCAACCGCACCAGCGGAGTGTTCCCTACAAGGTCAAGGAGAGAGTCGTAGACCTGCATCGTGTCGCCGCCTTGTGTATGAGGTCCCCGTGCCGAGGCGCCGTTGCCTCAGGCTTAGACGCTATCCCACGCCGCCGCCGCGCTGATCAGGGCCGGATTAGTGCCCGCGGGCAGGCTGAGTTACTGTGCGGTTAACTAGCAGAGTCTTACAGTCTTACCCAGGGAGCTTGCCATGCCAGAGGCCGTAATCGTCGCGACGGCGCGTTCCCCTATCGGGCGCGCGTTCAAGGGCTCGCTCACCACGATCAGGCCCGACGACCTCGTGGTCCAGATGGTCGCCGCGGCCCTGGCGAAGGTCCCTCAGCTCGACCCGGCGCAGATCGACGACCTGATCCTCGGCTGCGGCCTGCCCGGCGGGGAGCAGGGCTACAACATGGCCCGGGTGGTGGCGATCATGCTCGGCTACGACTCGGTGCCCGGCACCACCATTACCCGGTACTGCTCGTCCTCCCTCCAGAGCACGCGGATGGCGTATCACGCCATCAAGGCGGGCGAGGGTGACGTCTACCTCTCGGCCGGGGTCGAGTGCGTGAGCCGGTTCGCCAAGGGCAGCAGCGACGGCATGCCTGACACCAAGAATCCGGTATTCGCTGACGCCGAGGCACGCGCCAAGGAGATGGAGAAGGGCGGCTTCACCTGGCATGATCCGCGCGAGGACGGCGAGGTCCCCGACATCTACATCGCGATGGGCCAGACCGCGGAGAACGTGGCCCAGCTGCGGAACGTGAGCCGCGCCGAGCAGGACGAGTTCGGCGTCCGGTCGCAGAACCTGGCCGAGAAGGCCATCGCCGATGGCTTCTGGCAGCGCGACATCACCCCGGTGACGCTGCCGGACGGCGCCGTGGTGTCCGCCGACGACGGCCCGCGGGCGGGCACAACCCTGGAAAAGGTTTCCCAGCTGCAGCCGGTGTTCCGCCCGGACGGCACGGTGACCGCCGGCAACTGCTGCCCGCTGAACGACGGCGCCGCGGCGGTGGTCGTGATGAGCGACACGAAGGCGGCCGAGCTCGGGCTGACGCCGCTGGCTCGCATCGTGTCCACCGGCCTGACCGGCCTGTCCCCCGAGATCATGGGCCTCGGCCCGGTCGAGGCGTCCCGGATGGCGCTGCAGCGGGCCGGGATGACAATCGACGACATCGACCTGGTGGAGATCAACGAGGCCTTCGCGGCCCAGGTGATCCCGTCCTACCAGGACCTCGGCATCGACATCGACAAGCTCAACGTCAACGGCGGAGCCATCGCGGTCGGCCACCCGTTCGGCATGACCGGCGCCAGAATCACCTCCACCCTGCTCAACAGCCTCCAGTTCCACGACAAGTCGATCGGCCTGGAAACGATGTGCGTGGGCGGCGGTCAGGGCATGGCCATGATCTTCGAGCGGCTCGGCTAGCGGCGACCGCCCGCGCGGCCTGAGCGCAAGATGAGACTTGGCAGAGACTTCGCCACGCTTCCCCCGGTATCGGCCCGTTAATAGCGTTTCCCGCAGCAGCCCGCAGCAGCGGGCCGGACCAGACACCTGGGGAGACTCATGAAACGGTTTCGGGCAATCGCGAGTCAGTCGCCGGCGATCGTCATCTCGGTGATAGCGCTCACCTTCTCGCTCGGCAGCGGCGCCGGCTACGCCGCCAGCGTGGCCGCGCACCACCCGTCGGCCACCAAGATCACCTGGCAC
>JASHOV010000108.1 GCA_030038495.1 Streptosporangiaceae bacterium | reverse complement strand
GCGACGTCCGGATCGAGGCACGAGCAGATCCGGCGCAGGCCATCCGCTCCGCCCGGCCAGGCGGCCACGTCGGCTACGTCGGCGTCGCCCACGGCGAGACGCTGCCCGGCGAGCAACTGTTCTACGCCGAAGTGCACATGCTCGGCGGTCCTGCCCCCGTTCGCCGGTTCCTGCCCGGCCTCATCAGCCTCATCGAGAGCCGCGCGATTAATCCAGGAAAGGTCTTCGACCTTGAGCTTCCGCTCGCCGACGCGGCCGATGGCTATCGGGCCATGGACGATCGCCGCGCGATCAAGGTGCTGCTGCGCCCCTGAGCCGCCGTTCCCGTTCACGAGGAGGAAACACAATGCACACGCGAACACTGGGCCGGGACCTGCACGTTTCGGCAATCGGCCTGGGCTGCATGGGCATGTCCCAAAGCTATGGCCCCAATCCCGGGGACCGGAACGCGATGATCAAGGTTCTGCGCGACGCCGTCGAATTGGGCGTCACATTCTTCGACACCGCCGAGGTGTACGGGCCGTATGCCAATGAGGAACTTGTCGGCGAGGCGCTCGCCCCCGTCCGGGATCACGTGGTGATCGCCACCAAGTTCGGCTGGCGAATTGAGAACGGCCGACCGGCCGGCCTCGACAGCCGCCCGGACCAGATGAGGCGGGTAGCTGACGCATCTCTCATCCGGCTGCGCACCGACGTAATCGATCTGTTCTACCAGCACCGCGTCGACCCAGGCGTGCCGATCGAGGACGTCGCCGGCACGGTCGGTGAGCTCGTCCGGGCCGGCAAGGTACGTCACTTCGGCCTGTCCGAAGCCGCCGCACCCACGATCCGGCGAGCCCACGCCGTCTTCCCCGTGACCGCAGTCCAGAGCGAGTACTCGCTGTGGACCCGCGACCCCGAGCCCGAGGTCCTGCCCGCCTGCGCCGAGCTGGGCATCGGCTTCGTCCCGTTCAGTCCGCTCGGCAAGGGCTTCCTCACTGGTGCTGTCGATCCTGCCACCGAATTCGCGGCCGGCGACATCCGCACGACTATTCCGCGGTTCACACCAGATAACCGGGCCGCGAATCAGGCCCTCGTTGATCACGTCACCGATCTGGCGCTCGTCAAGCAGGCGACACCCGGCCAGATCGCGCTCGCCTGGCTCCTGACCCAGCACCCGTCGATCGTGCCGATTCCCGGAACCAGGCGCCTCAGCCGCCTTGAGGAGAACGCCGGCGCTACCCAGGTCGCACTCTCCGCCAACGAGGTATCCGATCTGAACACGATCGCCGCACGAATCGGCGTGCACGGCAACCGCTACAACGACCTGCACCTAAGCCTGGTCGGTCGCTGACTACGCAGCCTGGGGCTGGCCCGGTCAGCCCCGGCTGAGGTCCAGCTGCCACGTCCCGAGCCGGTCGCTGATCTCGAAGCCCATGGCCTCGTTAATCGCGACCATGTGCTCGTTCAGCTCCGCATTGTTGGTAATGATGGTCAGCACGTCGGGTTCCTGGACCGCAAGGTAGTCCAGCATCGCCAGCTTGGTGGCCAGGCCCAGCCGGTGGCCGCGGTGCAACCGGGTCACGCCGGTCAGCATCTGGAAGGCCCGCTCCTTACAGGCCGTGTCAACCGCGATCCCGGAGTAGGCCGCCATGGCGCCGGTGTCCGCGCTCATGGCCGCCGCATAGTGACGCCGCACCCCGTTCGCGGCCGCGTTCTCCTCCTCGCGGCGGAGGCGGCTCTCGTCATAGACCGGGTGCTCGACCCCGGCGTCGATCGGCGCATCGGCCAGGGCCTTCTCCACCTCGACGAGACCGGGTATGAGGTCATCGGGCGTGCGGCCGGACCAGCAGGTGAGCCGGTAGCCGGCCGACTTCGCGGCCGCCAGCTCACGCAGCGGGACCAGCCGGGCCGGGAGATCCGGGTCGTCCAGCTTCAGGATCCGGCGGATCGACGCCACGCTGCCCTCGGTGGCGCCGCACGCCGCCGAGAACTGCGCCGCGGCCGAGCCCTGGATGATGTCAGCGGCCAGCGTCTTGCGGCCGTGGGCCAGGGCGCGCTGCTTGCAGTGCTCCAGCAACTCGGTACCCAGCCCCTGGCGCCGCAGACTAGGCGGGACTACCGGCCGGGCGAAGCCGATCGTCTTGTTCTCGGTCTCGGGCAGCTCCAGCAGGTAGCAGCCGACCGGCAGGCCGTCGCGGAGACCGAGCCAGATCTCCTGCGGCGTGCCGGTCCACCCCTCGGCCCACCACATCCAGAAGGTGTTGAGGGCAAATGGCGGGAAGTTCGGGTCATCGACAAGCTGCGTGGCGTCGAACAAATCGAAGCACGCCCGGAAACCGGCCGCGTCAGCGGGCGCGTCTATCTGGCGGAAATCCACCCGAGTACCAAACACTGGCCCGCGGCCCCGGGGCAACCGAATAAACGCCACGCCGCCCGCACCGACGGGGTCACGCCTGGTGACAGCGTGACCTGATTGGCGACGGCGCGGTCGGGCTGTGCGCGGTCATCTCCGCCAGGGAGCTGACCGGCGGCGTCGGCACCGACCGGGTGCTCGAATGCATCGGGCTGAAGATGCGCTCGTGCAAAGCGCCGGCATGATCACTGACGGCCGTGTCATCAGCCGTGTCGGCACCCCGCAGTAATCCCGAGGTCCCCTTCGGCTTCCCCGAGTCCCTGCGCAATTTCACCCTCACCGGCGGCGTCGCCCCCGCGCGTGCCTACATCGAAGAGCTCATGCCACACATCCTGGACGGCGAGATCCACCCCGGCCGCGTCTTCGACCGCACCGTCCCCCTCGGTCAGGTCACTGAAGGCTACCACCCATGAACAACCGTGAAGCCCTCTGATGTTCCCCCGTAGCACGGACACCCTGGGTGTGGGATCAGG
>JASHOV010000107.1 GCA_030038495.1 Streptosporangiaceae bacterium | reverse complement strand
ACAAGTGGTAAGGGATGAAGCCCAGCGCCGACCCGATGTTGGACGTGTCGTAGCCGAACAGGAACCCGCCGACGCATGCCAGGACCGCCAGGTACCAGTAGAAGTTTGTGGGAATACGCGAATCGAGATCCGCGAGCACGTTCCGCCCTGGCTGCCCCCGCATGGCCGTGGCCAGACGGCGGAGCCACAGGACGTCGTGGTCTGGGCCTGAAGCTGACCAC
This sequence comes from Streptosporangiaceae bacterium, assembly GCA_030038495.1. Classification (GTDB taxonomy): domain Bacteria; phylum Actinomycetota; class Actinomycetes; order Streptosporangiales; family Streptosporangiaceae; genus JAJYUU01. Next base: position 4,613 of record JASHOV010000107.1, on the reverse strand, counting down.
CACCTACTCGCCGGAAGAAATACTCTTTGCGTATGCCGAACCACCTCATGAGCTTCATCCCGAGCCCCTCGAGCAACGGGATTCACCTCGGGCCGCTGTTCCTCCACTACTACGGTCTGATGTACGTGGTGGGCATCACGCTGGCGGTGCTCATCACCCGGCGCCGCTGGCGGGCCGTGGGCGGCGATCCGGACCTCGTCTCCGACGTCGCGATCTGGGCGGTCCCCATCGGCCTGGTCGGGGCGAGGATTTACTTCGATATCACCACGCCCAACGACATCCCCCCGCACTGGTGGGGCGTGTTCGCGATCTGGTCGGGAGGTCTCGGGATCTGGGGCGGCATCGCGGCCGGGGCGGCCGCGGGCATCTGGCGGGTCCGCAGGTCAGGGGCCAACGCCGGCCAGTTCGCCAACGCGATAGCCCCGGCCCTGCTGGTGGCGCAGGCGGTCGGCCGGGTCGGCAACTACTTCAACCAGGAGCTGTTCGGAAAGCCGACCACGCTGCCGTGGGGCCTGGAGATCTCACTCGCGCATCGCCCGGCCGGCTACCTCGGCTACGCGACGTTCCAGCCCACGTTCCTGTACGAGCTCATCTGGGACCTGGCGCTTGCCGCCGCCCTGGTCTGGGTGGGCCATCACCGGCGGATCAGGCCCTGGGGGCTGTTCGCCCTGTACGTGACCGGGTACTCAGCCTTCCGGATCTTCGAGGAAACCGTACGGATCGACTCGTCCGAGCACTTCTTTGGGCTGCGCCTGAACTTCTACGTGGCCACCATCATGACGCTGGTCGGGCTGGCCTGGTTCGTCCGCGCGCAGCGCGCCCCGGAGCCTGCCGCTGTGACCGAGGGACCCGGCGGCGAGGCTGAGGGCCAGGCCGGCCAGCCGGACCCCGAGGCAGCTCAGCCCGCCCCGGACGCCGGCCAGGCGGACACGGGACGCCCCGCCGGTGCCGGCAGCCAGGACACCGCAGCCGAGGACCCGGCGGTCGTGGCCAGCTCCGACCAGTAGCCAGTACGGGCCGGGCTAAGGCCGCCCTCCGGCAACCTGGTGATCGCCGAGCGGCACCCCGGCGCGGCGGAGAACGCGGACTTCGGGGCACTCGGCGAGATCGCCGGCAGCGAGACCCGGCTCCTGGCGGCCGCGGCGGGCGAGCGCCTCGCCGCACTGCTGGAGGCGGCCCGGGCGGCCTTCGACGAGACCGCGGCCGCGCCCCGGCCACGCTGCGGAAGGGGCCGAGGGGCGGCGGACGTGATACCGCCCAGATCGTCGGGCACGTGCTGGTCCCGCCGAAGGGCTGGCCGCCGCGCTACGGTGCCCGGCGGGTCGCCTGGCACGTCCTCGACCATCTGTGGGAGATCGAGGACAAGAGCGAGCCCGCCTGACCGGCCGGCTGGATGCGGCTTCCGGCGCATCGCGCTACTGATTTCGTAGATCCACTGGTTCCGGGCAAATTAATCAGTAGCTCCAGACAGGTATCTAGCCGGAATCTGTTGCACAAGTCACCTTTTACCGCTATCAATGCCATGGCAGCTTCATCTTGCCCCCACCCTGGAGCAAAGCATGACCACAAGCATTGAGCCGACCGACGTCGGCGCGTCGGCCTCGACCGGGCTCAAGGCCAACGTCCTCGGCCTGTTCGACTCGGTCGTGATGGCCGTGGCGGGTAGCGCACCCGCTTACACCATCGCGGCGACCACGGGCACCCTGATCGTCGCGGTGGGCTTTGCCGGCCCGGCCGCGTTGCTGTACTGCGGAATACCGATGCTCGGCATTGCCTGGGCGTTCAGCTACCTGAACCGGCTCGAGTCGAACGCGGGAGCGAGCTATGCATGGGTCGGCAGGGTGCTGCACCCCGCGCTCGGCTTCATCGCGGGCTGGTCGCTGGTGATCTCCGCGACCATCTTCATGGTGGCCGGGTCTGTTCCCGCCGGCTCGTACACGCTCAGCCTGTTCAGCGGCGCGGCTGCAGGGCATCCCGGTTACGTGCTGCTCGTCGGCTCCGTCTGGTTCCTGGTCATGGTTGCACTCGTGATCCTGGGCATCAGGGTCACCGCGCGGGCGCAATGGATCATGTCAGGCGTCGAGGTCACGCTGCTGGTGCTATTCGCGATCCTGGCGATCGCGCACGCTGCGTCCCACCACGTCGCTACCTTCTCCTGGTCCTGGTTCAGCTTCAGCCACTTCAACGGCATGGCCGGGTTCGCGGCGGGCGGCCTGGTCGCGGCGTTCTACTACTGGGGCTGGGACGTGTCCTCGAACCTGAACGAGGAGACGAAGAATTCCAGGCGCACCGCCGGCCTGGGCGGGATCATCGGCGTGTTCATCGTGTTCGCCCTGTACGAGATCTTCACCGTCGCGATCAACCTGACGCTCTCGACCAAGGCCCTCGGCGCCAACAATGGCAATGTGCTGCAGACGCTTGGCCAGGACGTATGGTCAGGCCTCGGCGGCAAGCTGCTGGTGATCGCGGTGATGCTGTCGACCATCGCAACGCTGGAGACGACGCTGATCCAGGTCACCAGAACACTGTTCGCGATGTCACGGGAGAAGACGCTGCCTGGCTTCTTCGACAAGATTCACCCCACCAGGAGCACGCCGTGGATTGCCACCATCGCCGTGGCGATCGTGTCCCTTGGCCTGTTTGTCGGGTCGACCTACCTGGGATCCGTGCAGAAGATCCTCACTGACGCGATCAACGCGATCGGGCTCCAGATCTGCGTCTACTACGGGCTGGCGGGCCTGACCGTCGTGGTCGCGTTCCGCAAGATCCTCTTCAGGTCGGTGAAGAACCTCCTGCTGATCGGGCTCCTGCCGCTTCTTGGCGCGGTCTTCATGTTCTGGATCCTGGGCGAGTTCGTGGACACCAACACCAGCGACTCGGTGGTGATCTGGGTCGGCCTCGGCGGCCTGGCTATCGGCCTGATCCCGCTGGCCGCCTACTGGATTATGGGCAGCCCGTACTTCAAGCAGAAGCCAACTCTCGGCCGGTCCGTTCCAGACGCAGAAACGCTGAGCTGATAAAGTGATCACATGCAGCGCGCGGTTATGACGACGACGCCGGAGTACGTCCCGGCGCGCTGACCGCTGTTCTTGACCAAAGCCCCGGGGCAAGTGCCCCGGGGCTTCGTCATTCTGGCCGGCCGAGACCCGCGGTGTGCTCGCCTCGGAATGAGATGAGGAGCACCGCAATGCAGGATCACCGCAGGCTCGGCCGCGAGCTCGAGCTATTCGACACTGACCCGCTGATCGGCGCCGGGCTGCCGTACTGGCTTCCGGCCGGCGCCGCCATCCGGCACGCGCTCGAGGAATACATCTACGATGCCGAGCGCAGGGCCGGCTATCAGCACGTCCACTCGCCCGTGCTGGGCAAGCGCGAGCTGTATGAGATTTCCGGACACTGGGACCACTACCGCGACGGCATGTACCCGCCCATGACCGTGAGCCAGAACCAGCGCGGGTCGGAGGAGGTAGTGCTGCGGCCGAGCCTGTGCCCGCATCATGCGCTGATCTTCCGGTCGCGCTCCCGCAGCTACCGCGAGCTGCCGCTGCGGATGGCCGAACTGGGCGGCCAGTACCGGTCGGAGCTGTCCGGCGTGCTCGGCGGCCTGACCAGGGTGCGGTCCATTCAGCTCAACGACGGTCACATCTTCTGCTCCGGGGACCAGGTGGCCGACGAGGTCGCCGCGTCGCTCGCTATGATCCGGCAGGCCTACTGGGACATGGGTATCGAGCCCGCCCGCTACCGGCTTTCGCTGGCCAGCAGGGGCGCCAAGTACGTAGGTAGCCAGGAGATATGGGACGAGGCCACCGAGGTACTCAAGAAGGCCCTCGACGACGCCGGCCTGCCCTACGAAGCCGAGGAAGGCGAGGCCGCGTTCTACGGCCCGAAGATCGACATCCAGATCGAGGACTGCAGCGAGCGCGAGGCGTCACTGTCCACCATCCAGGTCGACTTCTACCAGCCCGAACGCTTCAACCTGAGCTACATCGGCCCGGACGGAAACAAGCACCGCCCGGTCATGGTGCACCGCAGCGTGATCGGCGGCCTCGAGCGCCTCGTCGCGCACCTGACCGAGGTCCACAACGGCTCCTTCCCCGCCTGGTACGCCCCGGTACAGCTGGCCACCCTCCCCGTCGGCGGCGGGGCAGGCGAGCTGGCCTGGGCGGCGGAAGTGCAGCGCCGAGCGTTGGCGGAGGGCCTTCGAGCCGAGGTGGTCGGACCGGACGAGAGCCTAGCTGCCCGGATCCGGGCCAACCGCCTCGTGCCGTATCTGGGGATTGTCGGTGCCAAGGAGGCAGAGGCGGGCGAGGTCTCCCTGCGTCTGCGCGACGGCTGCCAGCTGCCGAGCGTGAGCACCGAGGATGCCCTGGCCGGAATTCTGGCGCGAGTGCGCTCCTTCAGCCACGAGTTGTGGGGGCGTGATTGAGCCGGGTGGACCGGCCCCGTCCGGCACGTTCTTTTTGTGCCGGACGGGGCCGGTCTGGTCGGCTCGCCCGGAGTCTGACCTAGCTGACCGCGGCCACCCGCTCGCGCCAGAACTTCTGGCCAGCCTCGGGGAGAAGGTAGATCGGGTCGTAGTACTCGTACTCCCGCTCCAGCGCGAACGCGTCGTC
>JASHOV010000106.1 GCA_030038495.1 Streptosporangiaceae bacterium | reverse complement strand
CAGCCGCGGACCGGCGGTCCACCGTTAACTGGGAGGATTGCTGTCCGCTCAGGACGGTAATCCTCCCAGTAAGGACTGCTGGCGCCCACTTGGCGTCCTCGCCTAGAACGTGTTTCACTTTCTTCCGTGACGGTGCCAGATTCTTCGCTTCGCGAGGGGCCACTCAGTGCCCCGCTGGAGACCAGCTTCGACTACACGCGGTCGCTCGGGCCGGTGCTCAGCGAGTTCATGACCGCGCTGGCCAGCCGGCGCATCCTGGGCTCGCGCAGCGCCGACGGGCGGGTGTACGTGCCGCCCGCCGAGTACGACCCGGTCACGTTCTCCCCGCCCGAGGAGCTCGTCCAGGTCGGGCCGGAGGGAACGGTCCTCACCTGGTCGTGGCAGCCGGAACCACGCGCGGGCCAGCCCCTGGACCGGCCGTTCGCCTGGGCGCTGATCCAGCTGGACGGGGCCGACACCGGCCTTCTCCACGCGGTGGACGCGGGCGAGTCCGCCGCGGTGCGCACGGGCATGCGGGTCCGGCCGCGCTGGGCCGAGCACCGCGTCGGCCACATTCGCGACATCGAGTGCTTCGAGCCGGCCGACGACGCCGGCGAGCCGGCGGGATCGGCGGGCGAGCAGTCCGTTCCCGGACAAAGCACCGGGGCAATCACGATGATCACCACGCCGGTACGGCTGCGGATCGAGCACAGTGCATCGGCCGAGGAAAGTCGCTACCTTCGCGCACTCGCCGAGGGCAAGCTCACCGGGCAGCGCTGCCCGGAGTGCGGAAAGGTGTACGTGCCGCCGCGCGGCGCCTGCCCCACCGACGGCGTGCCGACGACGACAGAGGTCGAGCTGCCCGACGTGGGAACAGTGACGACCTTCTGCATCGTGAACGTGCCGTTCCAGGGCCAGAGAATTCCGTCGCCCTACGTTGCCGCGTCGGTCCTGCTGGATGGGGCCGACATTGCCTTCCAGCACCTGATCCTCGGCTGCGAGCCGTCCGAGGTGCGGATGGGCATGCGGGTACGGGCGGTCTGGCGGCCGCGCGATGAGTGGGGCACTACCTCGGAGAACGTCAGCCACTTCGAGCCGACCGGGGAGCCAGATGCGCCGTATGAGTCTTATGCGCACCACCTGTAGACCAGCCGGGGCCGACCGGAAGGGGAGGACAGCGGCATGAGAGACGTCGCCGTGATCGGCTTCGCCGAGGCGCCCAGCGTGCGGCATACGACCGGCACCACCAACGGCGTGGAAATGCTCGTGCCGATCTTCCGCGAGGTACTCGCGCTGACGGGGCTGTCGCGCCGGGACATCGGCTTCTGGTGCTCGGGTTCGTCCGACTACCTGGCCGGGCGGGCATTCTCCTTTGTCGCCGCGGTCGACGCGATCGGCGCGTTCCCGCCCGTGGCGGAGTCACACGTGGAGATGGACGGGGCCTGGGCCCTGTACGAGGCCTGGGTCAAGGTACTGACCGGCGAGGTCGACATCGCGCTCGCCTACGGATTCGGCAAGTCCTCGGCCGGCGACCTGCGCCGGGTGCTCGCCTTGCAACTCGACCCGTACACGGTCGCGCCGCTGTGGCCGGACTCGGTCAGCATCGCGGCCCTGCAGGCGCGGATGGGGATTGAGGCCGGCCGCTGGTCGGAGCGCGCGATGGCGGAGGTCGCCGCGCGGAGCCGGGTGACCGCGCTGTCCAACCCGCGGGCGCAGCTGGCCGGGCAGGTGAGCGCGGACGAGTTGCTCGGCGCGCCCTATCTGGCCGATCCGCTGCGCGCGCACGACTGTGCCCCGGTGACTGACGGCGCCTCCGTGGTCATCCTCGCCGCCGACGAGAAGGCACGCGAGCTCTGCGAACGGCCAGCCTGGATCACGGGCTTCGAGCACCGCATCGACTCGGGCTCGCTCGGCTCCCGCGACCTGCTCGGCTCGCCCTCGGCCGCCGGGGCCGCCGCCGCTGCCGGGGCCGCGCGCGCGGAGGTTGCCGAGTTGCACGCGCCTTTCACGCATCAGGAGATCGTGCTGCGCGAGGCGATGGACCTGGGCGAGTAAACGAAGATCAATCCGTCCGGCGGGGTGCTGGCGGGCAACCCGATGTTCGCCGCGGGCCTGGCGCGCATCGGCTGGGCGGCCCGGCAGATCATTCTCGGCGACGCTGACAGCGCGCTCGGCCACGCCACCAGCGGGCCCGCACTGCAACAGAACCTCGTCTGCGTGATGGAGGCGCGATGAAGGAGCGGGCTGCGGTGCTCGGCACCGGCCAGACCCACCACCGCAGCAAGCGGCAGGACGTCTCCATCGCGGGTTTGTGCCGGGAAGCGGTAGACCGGGCACTGGTCGACGCGGGCCTGGAGATCACCGACATTGACGCGGTCGTGGTCGGCAAGGCACCGGACCTGTTCGAGGGCGTGATGACGCCCGAGCTTTACCTCGCGGACGCACTCGGCGCGGTCGGCAAGCCGCTGCTGCGCGTACACACCGCCGGTTCGGTGGGCGGCGCGACCGGTAACGTCGCGGCCAGCCTGGTCCAGGCCGGGAGGCACCGCCGGGTGCTCGCGGTCGCGTTCGAGAAGCAGTCCGAGTCGAACGCGATGTGGGCTCTGTCGATCGCACCGCCATTTTCCATGCCGCTGCTGGCGGGCGCGGGCGGCTACTTCGCGCCGCACGTGCGCTCCTACATCCGGCGCAGCGGCGCGCCGAGCCACGTGGGGGCGATGGTCGCGGTCAAGGACAGGCGGAACGGGGCCCGCAATCCCTACGCGCACCTCCAGCAGCCCGACATCACCCTGGAGTCGGTACAGGCCTCGCCGATGCTGTGGGATCCAGTCCGTTACGACGAGACGTGCCCGTCCTCCGACGGGGCCTGCGCCGTCGTGATCGGGGACCAGGCCGCCGCCGAGGCATCATCCGCGCCCGTGGCCTGGATCCGCGCGACCTCGATGCGCACCGAGCCCACGATGTTCTCGGGCAAGGACAACGTTAACCCGCGGGCCGGCGGCGACGCGGCCAGGGCGCTGTGGCACGCCGCTGGGATCACCAGCCCGCTCGAGCAGATCGATGTTGCCGAGATCTACGTGCCGTTCTCCTGGTTCGAGCCCAT
>JASHOV010000105.1 GCA_030038495.1 Streptosporangiaceae bacterium | reverse complement strand
AGACCATCCGACACCGCCTCAACCGCGGCGGCGACCGCGCCCTCAACCGCGCCATCCACACCATCGCGCTCACCCGCATGCGCAGCTGCCCCCGCACCCGCGCCTACCTGGCCCGCCGCACCGCCGAAGGCAAAACCACCCGCGAAATCCGCCGCTGCCTCAAGCGCTACATCGCCCGCGAGCCCTACCGCGCCTTAACCGCCACCATGCAGCTTGACAAAACATAGAAGCGTCACGAGGTCGGGTGTCGCAAGATGATGCTCACATCGGCATGAGCGGTAATCCTGGCGTCCGCACGCTCGGCCAGTCACGCACGCAGCCGCCAGGGTCGTCTGGAGTGCTCGTGGCTCGCCGTCGGCCGGCCAACACGGTCGGAGTTAGGGTTCGCGCGTTTTCTTCATAGCTCCCACAGGGCGGAGATGGGAGCGGCGAGCAGGCGGTCGCCGAAGGGCAGGACGTCGTTCCCCGCGTACAGAGCGATTCCGGCGATGAACTTTTCGCCGAGGGCGTTGCGCATCTGGGCGAGCCAGCGAAACCATTCGGGTTTGGCGGTCTGGTGGCTTTTGACTTCCACGCCGACGGCGCGCCCGTCGGCGGATTCCAGGACGAGGTCAACCTCTGCACCGGAGCGGTCCTGCCAGTGGAACATGGCGGCGTCGGTGGCCGCCCAGGTGAGCTGCCGGCGGAGCTCGGCGAAGACGAAGGTTTCGACGAGCTGACCCGTCGCGGGGTCTTCGGGGTCAGCGAGCGCGGCAGGGTTCTTGCCGAGCAGCCAGGCAGCCAGCCCGGGATCGGTCAGGAAGACCTTGGGGTGTCTTTTAACACGACGAGTGAGGTTGCGTGACCAGGCCGGCAACGTGGTGAGCAGGTGGATGGTTTCCAGCCACGCCCTGTGGTCGTAAACAGCCTGCCGCTCAAGCGGTGCGTCGTCGATGATGCCCTGCATGACCAGCTCGCAGCCCGTGCGCGCGGCGAACAATCGCAGCAGCTGGCCCATCTCGGCGACCTTGCGGATGCCCGATAGCTCGACCACGTCGCGCTCGATCGTGGTACGCACGTAGTCCCGGAACCATCCCGGCCGCTGGCGGGCGGCGAGGCGCTGGACCTCGGGGTAACCGCCGGCGCATACCCGCTCGACCAGGTCGTGCCGGCTGAAACGGCCGGGTTGGTAGGTGCCGAACGCCGCTGGCCCCTGGAACGCGCGGTCGATGAATCTGTCGTGTTCGCCGCTGATCTCGCCTTGGGTGAAGGGCCATACCTCGACGAAGCCAGCCCGGCCTGCGAGCGACTCGGAGATAGTGGGGACGGTCAGGAAGTTCGACGAGCCGGTCAGCACGAACTGGCCCGGGGCGGGGTCGTGGTCGACAGCGAGCTTGATCGCGCGTACCAGCGGCTCGCCGGCTCGCTGGACCTCGTCAATGACGAGCGGCCGCTGGCCGAGTGCCAGGAAACCGACGGGATCGGTAAGGGCGGAGTCCAGGGTGCCCTGATCATCCAGGCTGCGCAGCGTCCCTGTGTCGAGGTGGCTTTGGACTAGCGTGGTCTTGCCCGCCTGGCGCGGCCCGGTCACTACAGTTACCCGGCGGGCGGCGACCATGTCCTGGTAGCGACCCGCGATAGCCCGTTCGAGCATCGGTGGCATGCTCACCATCATACAGAACGCCGACATCGAATCATACAGAACGCCAGACTCGAACCATACAGAACGCCGCTCGCCGGTCCGCAGTTCGCCGCGTGAAGACGGGCGACTCCGGCGGAGACGGCCTTAGGTTGCTCGTACGGTGACTATGCGTGTGAGAGCCAGACTGGGAGCCAAGGTCAGCCGGAGCCCAGCGTCGTCAGGCGACGTGGGGCGACTGTCGTGCCAGGTCAGCGCCACGTTGGGCCGTGGTGAGCATTGTCTGGCGTGGCTCGGGTTTACCTCCTAAGCAGTAGGCCGCAGGTTCGAGTCCTGCTCGGGGCGCTAGCTGAGAAGACGCTGGTTCAGTACCGCGTGCATGGCACTCTGTGCCGACTGCTGCCAACCATCGGGCGTGAAGCCGCGGGACTGACTGGCGGGGTTGCGAACTGCTGGCCTGCGCCACCTCGTGACGGTGATCCCGCATGGAGCCGAGGGCTCGGCCGACGTGAGTTCGGCCAAACTAGTGCCGCATCAGGCAATGTTCGCCATGTCCTGCACGCGACGCTGGGGACGGTGGCCGGGGTGTTATGCGGGCTAGACTTCCAGGCTTGTGAGAGTGCCGGACCGTTGTCTGACGGAACTGCGGGAGCGGGGCTACCTGGTGTTCGAGGGTTTCCTGGGGGCCGGCGAGCTGGCGGCGGCCCGGTAGGCCCTGTGGTTGCACTTCCCCGGCCCGAGGAGTACTTCGCCGACCCGGCGGCTCACGCCTGGCTGGCAGCAAGCCAGTTCGCCGGCCTCATCGGGGGGCCGTGGCGATCCTGGGACCTGAACCGCCTGGCCTTTCATGCCGACCTCCTCGACCTGGCGGAGCGTTTTCTGGGCTCGGCCGACCTGCGTCTGTACGACGCGGAACTGTGGGCCAAGTACGCCGGCGCCGCCGACTACGATCAGCAGCACCACCGCGACCTCGGCAACCACAGCCTCGTCGTGCCCAAGCGGTCCGGCGCTGCCACGCAGATGACGAGCTGGATCCTCCTCTCGG
>JASHOV010000104.1 GCA_030038495.1 Streptosporangiaceae bacterium | reverse complement strand
GAAGCCGATGTGCTGAGTGGCGGAGAACAGGGCCGCGCCGAGCAGCATGCAGCCGACGGCCGCGCCCAGTAGCAGCGCGATGCGCACCCGGTGCCCGGAGCGCATGGCCCGCGTCAGGAAGAAGATCACGCGTAGAAACTACCCGCACAGCGCCGACTATTGGACAGTCGAACGGGGTGTGATGGCGTCGTCCCGTGCGCGGCGCTCTTCGGCGATCCTGGCGTTCGCGAAACAGGCCCAGATGGTCTGGTGCAGGTCGAATCGGTCGCCGTACCCCGAGGCGACGATCGTGCCCGGCGCGATGGCAGCGTCGTGGCTGGCCGCGATGTCGCCGTCGGTCACCGGCAGCTGCGGACTGGCAGGCATCGGAGTGCCGTCGGGCCGGGTGAAGGTGAACCCACCGCCCGGATCGGGCGCTATGAGATAGCCGAGCGAGTGCACGATCACGTGGTGTGCCTCGCAGAGCAGCATCATGTTGATCAGGTTCGTCAATCCGCCTCGGGACCAGAACAGGATGTGATGGATGTCGGTCCGGCGGGACTGGCAGCCCGGAAACTGGCACCGGCCGCGGTCTCGCTCCCGTACAGCGCGCCGCTGTGCGGCCGTAGGTCTGCGGTGACGCCTGCCGACGTCCAGCAGTGAGCCGTCATGGTCGTGCAGCATCCAGCTGAGCGCGGCCTGGCACGCCATCCGGCGCACAGTGGCGGGACTGATTGCCGGACCGTCCTCTATGTGGCAGCGGCGCGGATGCGCCGGATGGCCAATGGACCGCGCGTCGGCGTCGGGGTCGTCTGCAGCTGGCGTTTCCGCGGGAACGTCCGCGTAGCCGGTGAGGACGTCCTGGCCGACGTGAACGATGACCTGGTAGATGTCGGGATTGCTGGCGGAGGCGATCTTGCCGGCCAGGAACGCGCCGGCGATGTCGACGAGAGCATCCGCCAGGCTCGTCCGCGCGACCGGCTGATCGTCCGCAACCGGAGTTCCCATCCGGGCCGCCGTTCCCTTCTGGTCTGGCGCTGTCGCCCCGGCAGGCGTTTCCGCGGGAACGTCGTGCGGGTACTCCAGATCCCTGGCGGCGGCCCGCAGCGCCTGCAGCACCACCGCGCCCTCGGCCGGGGGCAGGCGCACCGACATCGCCAGCGAGCCGTCGTCCTCCAGGTGCCAGCGCACCCGCCGCTCGGCGTAGGCCGCGTCGTCATCGGCCTGACTGACCTGCCGGTGCGCCCGCGCGAATCGCTCGACCTGGCTTGCGGTCATCGGCCCGGCGATCTCGGCCAGGTCGGCGTCGTTTTCCGGTGTCGCGATGCGGCTGAGCGCCCGTACCTTGGCGTAGGACATCCGGCCGGCGGTGAACTCCGCCGTGATCGCGGGCAGAGCGCGCATCGCCCGTGCCACCCGAACGTGCTCCCGCGCCGTGCCGGAAGCCAGCTGGCATTTCCACGACAGCCAGGCCGAACAGGAAGGCAGGTCCCACTCGGCCCATCCGCGCCGGGCGTCGAAATCGCCAAGCAGGACCAGGAACCGGCAGGTGGCAGCGGCCAGATGCCCGGCCAGCTCGCAGATCTGCGTCTCCAGCCACTCAAGCGGCGGAGCCGCATCGACAGTCGAAATACCTTCTGAAACCTCTAATTCGCTCATGTGTTCAAAGTTAGGCGCCGGCACCGACAATTTGCGGTGGTCCGGCCGGCCTTGACCCCGGCGGTTTGGTGACCTGCGGTAACCGGGATGCGGATGTGGGTACAAGCGTCCAAGCGCATCGGGGAGAGGGAGCGGCGCAGGCGTGATACCGGAACTGGCGGCCGGCCATGGCCCGGAGTCGTCCATCACCTTTGCGACCGTGATGGACCACGTCGCGCAGGGCTTCGAGATTCTCGGCGTCGCGGTCCTTGTCGCCGGGGTCATCTGGTCCGCCGTGCTGGCCATCCTCGCCTGGCGGCGGTCGGGCTCGGGTGAGCAGGGCCTGGCCGCGCTACGCCGCGGGTTCGGCGCCTCGCTGCTGCTCGGGCTCGAGGTACTCGTGGCGGCGGACCTGATCAGGACGATAGCCGTCGCGCCGTCAGTCGATAACGTGCTGGTGCTGGGGCTGATCGTGCTGATCAGAACGTTCCTCAGCTTCTCGCTCGAGACCGAGATCGAGGGCGTTCTGCCCTGGCGGCGGGCGATGACGACCGGAGCGAGCCAGCTGGCCAGGGCGACCACCGCCGTCACGCGACCGCGGCCGGGCTAACGCGAGCCGGACTAAGGCAGGCCGGGCTAACGCGAGCCGGGCTAACGCAGGCCGGGCTAACGCAGGCCGGCGAACAGGTCGGTCTCGGGCAGCGGCGCCCCGGTCGTGTCGACCGCGCGGACGAACGTCTCGTACCCGAAGGCCTCCTCGGCGATCTCCGGCGGGATCTTGCTGAACCACGACTCCTGGATCTGACTAGCGTGGGCGAACAGTGCCTCGCGCTTGCGCTCCAGGACCGGCCGGATGTCGACCGAGGTGGTGATCGCCGCCTCGGACTCGGCCATCTGCCGCTCCTGCTCCGGCGTCACCTGCCGATCCGGCGCCTCGACGCCCAGCTCACGCAGCGCTGCCCAGATCTTGCGCCAGCTGCTCGGGCGCATGGCCGTCTGGTAGAACTTCGCCGGAGTTCCCGACTTGGCGACTGCGGCCGCCGCGGCCTGGGCCGCGTGCACGTGATCGGGGTGCTGGTACATGCCCTTGTCGTCGTAGGAGATCACGATCTGGGGCTGGTACTGCGCGATCAGGCCGGCGATGCGGTCGGCCACCTGGTCGAGCGGGACATTGCAGAACGCGTCCGGGCGGTCCTTGTACTCCCAGTCCGGCATCCCGGAGTCGTGGTATCCGAGCAGCTCCAGGTGGCTAACACCGAGGATCTTGCAGGACTGGCGCAGCTCGGCGAGCCTGAGCTGGGCAACTTCTTCCTCGTCGTGCCCGTCGTCACCGGGCTTCACCTGACCAGGGGCGTCACCGAACTCACCGTTGGTGCAGGTCACGACGACTGTGCGGATTCCCTGTTCGGCGTAGAGAGCAAGAACTCCGCCGGTGCTCGAAGCCTCGTCGTCGGGGTGAGCGTGTACTGCCATCAAGGTGAGGGTCTGTGCCATGAACCCAGCCTGCCTTATGGAGCCGGATGGCGCACATCGGGCCCCGCGTGCTAAGCAGGCTGGATGGCCCACCTGGAAGACGCGCGCGCTGCGCTGCTGGCCGAGGGCCGGCAGGCGCGGGAGCGGCTCGCCGGGCTCGAGCGCGACTTTGCCAGCTCAGTAGCGGCGGCCGATGCCGCGAACGCCGACGACGAGCACGATCCCGAGGGCGCCACGCTCGCCTTCGAGCGTCAGCACGTGGCGGCGCTCATCGACGCGGCGCGCGACCGGCTCCGGCAGATCCAGGAGGCGCTCACGCGCCTGGACCTGGGATCTTACGGACGGTGCTCGCGCTGTGGCGGAACGATAGGTGCGGAACGGCTAGCCGTCAGGCCGACCGCGAGCACGTGCATTGGCTGCGCGGCGGGCCAGCCACGGGCAGGCTAGCCCGCGGCTGGCCACGCGCGTCCTCGTGCGGCTACTTACACTTCACGACCCTGGCGACCGCGAAGCCTTCGACTCCGTTCCCCGTCACGCTGCCACCGCTGTCGTCGATGAACGTGTACAGCCGGTGGTGGTGGTAGGTGACCTGGAGACGACGGCCGAACTTCGCGGTCGCGAGACAGCTCGCGCCCTTCGGCACGGTCTTGCCCTTCGGCATGAGCAGCGGAGGCCAGACAGAAAGGCACCCGCCGGTGCACGAGCCCGTCTTCTCGTAATACAGCGCCCGGTGATGGGTGGTGTAGAGGATCTTGCCGAACGGCGCATGCGTCCGTTCCTCGACGACCACAGCGGAACGGGACGGGCGGTGAGTAGTCGCCGCGCCCGCGGACATCGCCGCGCTCGTCAGGCCCGCTCCGGCAAGAAGTAACGTCAGGCTCGCGGTCAGCGCCCTGCGGGCGGCGAGTCGCCTCATCACACCATTCACTTATTCCTCCCCTGGCACGCAACTGGTTACTGGCCCCGACCAGAAGCAACGGACGGCCACCGTCCGCGGTTCAGCCATGCCGGGCCTTCCTGGGTCCCCGGCCAGGGCTTAGGCTCGCACCTACCTCGACGCAGGGGAGGATGCGATTACTACTCAGAACTCGCCGGCCGCCACCCGGCCGCAGCTTGCGCACGCGGAAGTTGCGCTCAGGAGCTTCGGCCAGCCGAACGCCGTGGCGCGGCAAACCGACTTCTGGGACGACAGCTACGAATGGCGGCGCCTGTTCAGCGAGCTGTTCGGCACCTTCCTGCTGGTGATCGTCGCCGTGGGCGGCGCGATGGTGAACGCGCGGTTCGGCGGCAACGCGGTCCCGGCGCCCGCCCGAGCCGTCGCTCCCGCGCTGATGGTCATGGCGATCATCTTCTTCATGGGCGCGGTATCCGGCGCGCACCTGAACCCCGCGGTCACCGTCGCCTTCGCGCTGCGCCGAGACTTCCCGTGGCGCCGGGTGCCTGCCTATATCGTCGTCCAGTTCGCCGGGGCGATCATCGCCACCCTCTTGCTGCGTGGGCTCATCGGCGCCCAGGGCAGCGCGGGCCTGACGCTGCCAGGCCCTGGCATTTCCACGACGACTGCCCTGCTGTGGGAGGTGCTGCTGACGGCGGGGCTGGTCAGCGTCGTGCTCGGCACCGCGTCCGGCGCACAGCAGCTGGGCCCGGTCGCCGCGTTCGGCGTGGGCAGCTACATCGCGCTGGCCGGGCTGTTCGGCGGCCCGGTCAGCGGTGCCTCGATGAACCCGGCCCGCTCGCTCGGCCCGGCGCTGGTACTCGGCAACTGGACCTCCTGGTGGGCCTACCTGATCGGCCCGATGGCGGGCGCGGTCATCGCCGTCGGCATCGCCTTCATCTTGCGCGGGCCGGGCGGCGGAACCCATGGCACCGAGGCGGCCCAGGGGACGCTCGGGACCCGCTGGCGCTTTGGCCCCATCGGCGCTCCTGATCCGGTGCCCGACCGGCCCGAGCCCGACCGGCCCGAGCCCGACAAGCCCGAGCCCGACAAGCCCGAGGCGGGGGAAGAGGGCTGAGGAGTGGCCGCGGCATGACCAGCACCGGACCGGCTGTGGCCAGGCTGGTAGACCTAGCCGTCGTCCGCGACCCGGCACAGCGCGCCGAGCTGGGCAAGGCGGCCAGGCGGGCCGTCCCCAGGGAGGCACAAGCCCACTGCGACCTGCGCCGGGACCGGCCAGATCCGGTGAGTCTGCTCGAGCGGCAGGCGGCCACCCGGGTATCCGAGCTGCTGCCGATCAGGTACGGCCGGATGCTCGCCTCGCCCCTTGCCTACCTGCGCGGAGCCGCGCTCGCGATGGCGGGCGACCTGGCCGGAACGGCGGCTACCGGTTTCGCGGTGCAGGCATGCGGCGACGCCCATCTGGGGAACTTCGGCATATTCGCCTCGCCGGAGCGGCGACTCGTCTTCGACATCAACGATTTCGACGAGACTCTTCCGGCCCCGTGGGAGTGGGATATCAAGCGCCTGGCGGCCAGCCTGGAGGTGGCGGGCCGCACCAGCGGCTACAGCGGTAAGCAGCGCCGCCGGCTGGTGCGGGAGGCCGTGGGCCAGTACCGGCTGGAGATGCGCCGGCTGGCCGGCCTAGGCAATCTCGACGTCTGGTACTCGCGCGGCGAGCTCGACGAGCTACAGCGGCGGTTCCGGGCAATCCTGACCCGGCGCGAGCGCGAGCTGGCCGCCGCGGATCTGGCTAGTACCGGCCTGGCGGGCGAGGAGCTGCATGGCCTGCCCGCGACCTCACGCCGGGCCGACGGCCTACCGCGAATCACCGCGGCGGCTCCGCTGATCGTGCCTGTGGCCGAGCTGGATCCTGACGGCGCCAAGGCGGCGGAGCTGAGCCGCATCGTGAGCGGCTATCACGCGAGCCTCGAACCCGAGCGCCGGTACCTGGTCAGCCAGTTCGCGGCCGCGGACATGGCCAGGAAGGTGGCCGGCGTGGGCAGCGTCGGGCTGCGCTGCTGGGTCATCCTGCTGTCCGGGCGTGACCGGGACGACCAGCTCTTTCTGCAGCTGAAGGAGGCTCAGCCGTCGGTGCTCAGCGAGTTCGCCGGAGCGAGTGCGCTGCCGACCCAGGGCCAGCGCGTGGTGACGGGTCAGCGGATCATGCAGGCCGCGACGGACATGTTCCTCGGCTGGTATCGCGGTGACGTAGACCACGGGGCGGCAGCCAGCGACGAACCGGCCCGCGACTACTACGTCCGCCAGTTGCGGGACTGGAAGTTCACGATCAGCACCGCGCAGATGGCGGCCGAGACGATGCGCAGCTACGGTGCGCTGTGCGGGCGCACGCTCGCGCGGGCGCACGCGCGCTCGGGCGACAGGATCGCGATCGGCGCCTACCTTGGCGGCTCGGCGGCGTTCGAGACCGCGATCGGCGAGTACGCAGCGGCTTACGCCGACCAGAACGAGCGCGACTACGCGACCTTCAGTGCGGCGGTGAAGAAAGGCCGGCTGCCGGCGCAGACGGGAGTGTAAGGGAGATCAGGGTGGGGGGTCGGTGCGCAGGATGCTGTACCAGACGCCGTCCCGCCACGCGCCGTCGCGCCAGCCGATGCCGCGCAGCAGACCCTCGCGGGTGAAGCCCGCCTTCTCCAGCGACCGCCGCTCGGCGAGGTTGCCCGCCTCGGTCGACGCCTCGATACGGTGCGCCGGCGTGTGCGCGAACAGGTACCGCGCGAGCAGCCGCTGGGCCTGCGTGCCGTAGCCGTGGCCGCGGGCCTCAGGCAGCACCGCGATCCCGATCTCCCAGTAGTGGCTCGTTATGGTCGTGTTCTTGCGCCGCCAGTTTACGAATCCCAGCCGCTGCCCGTCCGCCGCGACCACCAGCGTCCCCCCGTCGGGCCCGATCAGCCGGTCCTGCGCCCATCCGCTTCGCCAGCGCAGCATATTGGCCCAGCCGAACCAGGCGAACTCCCCGGTCGAGCCCGGATCCTGCGTCAGCCGCTCGAGCAGGTCGAGGTCGGCCTCGGTCACGGGGGTCAGCGACACGGTGCCGCCGTTCCCCTCATCGACGGTCATGGCGCCATCCGGTCCAGGATCTGCCGGACGAGATCCATCGACGTCTGCGGATGCAGGAACGCGAACCTGGCCACCGTCTCGCCCTCCCAGGTCGTCGGCGGCAGGAACGCCACCTGGTCCTCAAGCAGCCTGTCGGCCCAGCGGGCGTAATCTTCCTGTCCCCAGCCATGCCGCCGGAACAGCACGATCGACAGGCCGGGCTCGCGGACCAGTTCCAGGTAGTCGCGGCTGGCGATCTCCTCGGCCGCCTGCCTGGCCAGGGCGATAGCAGTCTCGATCGCCTCGCCGTAGGCGCGGATCCCGTACACGCACAGCGAGAACCACAGTGGCAGGCCGCGGGCGCGCCGGGTCAGGTGGTAGGCGTAGTCGGTCGGGTTCCACTCGCCGGGCTGGGAATGGATGACGTCCAGGTAACCGGCGTCCTGTCTATGGACGGAACGGGCCAGCGCCGGGTCGCGGTATATCAGCGCCGCGCAGTCGAACGGGGCGAACAGCCACTTGTGCGGGTCCACCACGAACGAGTCCGCGTGCTCGATGCCCGCGTAAGCGGGCCTGACACTCGGCGCGAACAGGCCGGCTCCGCCGTAGGCGCCGTCCACGTGCAGCCACAAGCCGAGCTCGCGGGCCACCTCCGCCAGCCCGGCCAGGTCATCGATGATCCCCGCGTTCGTCGTGCCCGAGGTGGCCACCACCAGGGCCAGCGATCCCGGATCGCCGTCCGCCTCGATCGCCGCCCTGGCCGCGCGGCCGGTCAGGCGGTGATCCTCAGTCCGCACGACCAGCGCGTCCATCTCCAGCAACCGCAGCGTGTTGTGCACCGAGGAGTGCGCGTCGGAACCGACCAGCGCGCGCCAGCGCTGCGGAAGCCGGCCCGGCGTTCCCGCGGAAACGCGCCGCTTGGCCATTTCCCTCGCTACCGCCAGCGCGGACAGGTTCGCGGCCGAGCCGCCGGACACGAAGCTGCCGCCCGCGGCCGCGGGCAGGCCCGCCTGGTCGGCGATCGCGCGGAGCACCTGATTCTCGGCGTGGATCGCGCCGGCCGCCTCCAGCCAGGAGATGCCCTGGATCGACGCGCAGGAGATGAGCATGTCGAAAAGCAGCGACGCCTTGGTCGGCGCGGCCGGGATGAAGCCGAGAAACCGCGGGCTGTCCGCCGAGATCACGGCGGGCGCGAGGAACGCCGCGTACACGCCGAGCACCTGATCGGGATCATGCGGTTCGTCGGTGAGGAGCCCGCGCAACGCGATGTCGAGCTCGGCCGGGTCCCGCGATCCCTTGTCCAGCGGCACCGGATCGAGCCGCAGCCGGTTCTCGGCGTAGGCGAGCACTGACCTGATCATCTGCTCGGTAGTGGCGTCAACTGAGTGCATGCAGCTAGCTTTGCACCACTGGCCTAGCGCTGGATCTCGACCAGCAGCACCCAGACGTTCAGCAGGCCGAACGCGATGGCCGTGATCGCGCTCGGCACGAGCCAGTACAACCCGCCGCCCGCCTGGCCGATCAGGGTGGCGCCGGCGACCGCCAGACATCCGCAGCTGATGTAGGCGGGGAAGACCCGGCCGACCATCCGCCGCCCGAAGGTCTCCTCATCGGCCCGCTCGGTCGTCAGGTCGAGGTAGATCTGGACGCCGCCGATCACCAGGCCGGTTGCGATCAGTTCCAGGCCGAGCGCGACCCGGGCCTGGTCCGGGACGACCAGCAGCACCGCCGTCACCAGCGGGGTCCCGAACAGGATCAGCGTCTGCCCGGCCCGGCTCGGCAGGCCGGGCTGATCGAGGATCCTTTGCAGGTTGATCGAGATCGCGACGAAGAGCAGACCCAGCAGCGCGGCCGACGCGGTCGCCACTGCCGTCCCGAACTCGCCCCACGCCCCGGCCGAGTACGCGGTGCTCACGCGTCGGCCGGCGCGTCGTCGGCCGCGTCGTCTGGCTCGGTCACCCAGGCCGAGAAGACGGGCATCCCCTGCCACGGCCGCGGGCCGTCGACGGCCACAGCGACGACCGCATACGGGTGCCCGAACCGCAGGTCGGCGACCCGGCGGCGGCCGGGCAGGCGAGCGGCCGCGCCCACGGCGAACATCGTGGCCGCGGCGGCCTCGAAGCCGGTCCTGGTGTATCTGGCCATGGCCGCCTGCCGGGCCTGCCACGGTGCCGGATCGGGGACGAGTGCGTTCTTGACCGCCTCGAAGCCCAGCCCCGGCCGGCTGAGGTCGAGCTCGGATTCCGCCGACCAGGCGGGGAGCACGGCGGTGCAGATGTCACCGCCTGCCGCGGACGTCTCCTCGCGGAGCAGCCACGCGGGCCCCGTTCCCAGCGGCAGATCGGACAGCCGCCGGCGGGCTACCGCAGCCCCGGCCGCGTCCGCGCAGGCGATCTGGTGGGCGGCCGCGAGCACGCTGCCCGCGGGCACCCCGTGCCCCGCCGCCACCGAGTAGACCTGCAGGCCATGCTGCGCCAGCGCGACGTGCACCGCCACGTCGCCGGCCTCGGGGCTGACGGCGATGAACGCGCGGTGGCCATATTTGGGGGAACGCAGCACCTGGTTCAGCCGGCCCGACCACGGGCTGGTCTCGCCGAGCTCGGCCGCCGGCGCCAGCTCGAACGGCACCTGCCAGGAAACCTTCGTCGCCAGCGCGGAGGCGAGCACGAGGAACAGGTCGGGTCCCCACTTCACCGGCGCCTTGCTGATGAGACCGAGCGTGTGCTCGCGGACCCAGGCGTCCAGGCCGGCCTGGTCGGGCAGGTCGCCGGTCTCGACCTGCGACGGGAGCGCGCGTTCCCAGTCCCGGAAGGTATCGGTGAACGTCACACGGGGCGCTGTCCAGGCGGCGGCGGCGCTGGCCACCTCGGCGTGCGGGTCGGCGAGCAGGGCGGCCGCCGCAGCGGCGGCGGCTTCGACGTCACAGCCCAGCACCTCGGTCAGCGCCTCGCGGTCCGGCCCGGCGCTGGCGGGACCGGCCAGCGCGAGCAGCAGCCAGGCGCCGAGCGGCGAGGCGACGTGATGACGGTCGCCGATCGCGCTCTGCAGCCGGGACGCGTAGCGCGCCACGCATCCGGCAATCCGCGAGCCCGGCATGGCGCCGTTCAGTCCGTGGTCGCCGACTGGGGCGAGACCCCGGCGTCATCCCGTGCCCGCCGGCCGAGCAGGACGAAGCTGAAGATCCCGGCGACCAGCACGAGGATCGCCGAGAGCAGGAGCGCCGCGTGCAGCCCCGACTGGAACGCGTTGTAGGCGGCGGTGATGACCTCCTGCGCTTCCTTGGTGTAGCCCGCGGCCTGGCTCGCGCTGTGACCGCTGGCGGGCTCGAGGCCGGACTCGACCGCCTGGATCACATACTGCTGCAGTGCCTTGCTGATGCCCAGCTTCTGCATGCTGCTGGCGATGTCTGTCTGCAGCCGCGATGCCACCAGAGCGCCCAGGACCGCCACGCCGGTGACGGCGCCCACCTCGCGGCTGGTGTTGGTGGCCGACGCGGCCATGCCCGACCGTTCCGGCGGCACGGCCGACAGCGCCGACGACGTGGCCGGCACGACCGTAGCGCCCACGCCGATCCCGGCCAGCGAGAGCGCGGCCGCCAGCGGCAGGTAGGCCGGATGCGGGTTGATCACCATCGAGGTCAGCAGCAGGCCCGCGCTGAAGAGCAGCGAGCCGACGAGCATAGACCAGCGCAGTCCCGCGGTAATCGTCCAGAAGCCGGCCAGGATCGAGGCCAGCACCATCAGCACGGTCATGGGCAGGAACACCTCGGCGATCTGGAAGCCAGAGTCGCCGACGACCTCCTCCAGGTACAGCGCGGTGAAGAAGAAGACCGCAAACGTCGCGAAGTACGCGCAGAACGCCAGCACGTTCGCGGTCAGGAACTGCGGTACCCGCAGGAATCGCAGGTCGAGCAGCGGGTGCGCCGCCCGGTGTTCCCAGAAGAAGAACGCGGCGATCGAGACCGCGGCCAGGCACAGCAGGCCGATGACGACTGGCGAGGCGAAGCCCGAGCTCTCGGCGAGGATCACGGCGAACGCGACGGAGGAGATGGCAGCCGCGGCGAAGAGCACCCCGGGTATGTCGACCCGGTGCGCGTCCGGGTCGGAGTTCTCCTCCAGCACGAGCCAGCCGGCGAGGAGCGCGACCGCGCCGACGATCAGGTTGAACCAGAAGATGGCCCGCCAGCTCCATTCCCCGATCAGCGCGCCACCCAGCACCGGGCCGAGGGCCAGGGCGAAACCGGACACGGCCGTCCAGACGCCCAGGGCCCTGGCCCTGGTCCGCTGCGTGGTGTACAGGTGACGGATCATCGACAGCGTGCCCGGCTCGCTGGCCGCGGCCCCGAAGCCCATGACCGCCCGGCCCGCGATCAGCACGTTGATGTTGCTGGCCGTGGCGGACAGGACAGAGCCGCCGCAGAAGATCACGATGCCGATCAGCATGACCCGCTTACGGCCGAATTCATCTCCGACCATGCCGAAGCCGAGCATGGCCCCGGCAAAGGTGAGCGCGTACGCACCGACCACCCACTGCAGGGAGCTGACCCCGGCGTGCAGGTCGCCCTGGATGTTGCCGAGAGCGACGCTGACTACGGTGTTGTCCAGGAAGGTCAGGAACAGGACGACGCACAGCACCGCCAGGGCGATGGGCCGCCCGCCGTGGCGGACAGACGCGGCCTCGCCCTCGGAGACGTCGACCGGGCTGACCACTTTAGCCAGCCGACGAGCAGGCCGACGGCAACTGCGACTTCTTCAGCTCCAGGCCCAGCAGTCCGCAGAGGCTGGCGTCGCCGACCTTCCATGTCCCGTCTTCGTACACGGCCATTCCCGTCTGGTTGGGGAGCGCCACCGCCGTGCCGAGCAGCACGTTGTACTTCACGGTCGCGGTGGTCGGCGTGACGTTCGTGACCGACAGCACCTTGGCGTTGGCGCCCGAAGCGATCGGGTTGCTCTTCATGCCGTTGATCGCGTTGGTGAAGTCCGACCCGTTCTGCAACAGGGCGACCTGGTTCGAGGTTGCCGTCTTGAAGTCGAAGAACGTGGTCCAGTTAGTCTTGATTGCGGATATTGCCGCACTTGTAGAGGTTGACGTTGTGCTAGACGCGCTCGGCGTCTTTGGCGACGTCGAGGGATGCGACGGCCCGCTGCTACCGCAGGCGGCTAGCGTTGCCGCCAGGGCGCAGGCCCCGATGACCGTCGCGGTCTGCCTATGAGTTCTCATACAGCTATTCTCCAACTCACTGTCAGGGATCGTCATTCCACCTCAGGCTGATCTTCCTACCCGATTTGGATCGTTTTTCCGCGGCAGGCACTCCCAGTGTCCTCCTGGGCCGTATGACGTGCGAGGATGCAGGCGTGCCTGATATGACGGCCGCGTCAGACCTGCAGGCGCTGCGGGACCGGATGCGCGCGTTCGCCGCGGCGAGACAATGGGGTAGCTACCACGATCCGAAGTCCGTGCTCCTCGCGCTCGTCGGGGAAGTCGGCGAATTGGCGGAGCTTTTCCAGTGGCTGCCTGCCGCGCAGGCGCGCGACCTCGCCGGGCAGGAGCCGCTGCGCACCAGGGTCGGCGAGGAACTCTCTGACGTGCTGCTGTACCTCGTCCTGCTCGCCGACGTCGTGGGCGTGGACCTGGCCGCGGCTGCGCACGCGAAGCTGACGGAGGCCGACCGGCGGTATCCGCCGGGGATCGACCCGGCCCGCTCCTAGCGGCTGGCCCAGTCGGGCTGGCCCAGTCGGGCTGGCCACGGGCGATGACACTACCTGGCCGGTGACCGGGTCAGGCCGTCCCCCAGAGCGAATGCAGCGCCCTGTCGACGGCCGCCGCGAGCGGAGCCGACGGGGTGAGCGCGGGACGCGGCGGGCCCGCCTGCGTGACCTCGCACTGCGCGAGCGCCCCGGCGGTGAGGAACCTCGTCAGCTGCGCATAGCCGTGGCGGTCGTCGCTGGCCATCCGGTGATGGTGCATCCGCAGCGGCGCGTACAGATACAGACGGTCACGGGCCCTGGTCACGGCGACGTAGAAGAGCCGCTGCTCCTCCTCAAGGCCGGCCGGTGTCGACAGGGCCATGTCGCTGGGCACCGCGCCGTCGGCTAGCTGCGGCAGGTGGATGACGGGCCACTCCAGGCCCTTGGCCGAGTGCACCGTCGAGAGGACAAGGAAGTCGTCGTCCAGCCGGGGCCGGCCCGCCAGATCCGATGCCGAGACCGGGGGGTCGAGGGCCAGCTCGACCAGCGCGTCGTGCAGGGACGGGCTGGCCGCGGCGGCATCGGCGAGCCGCTCGAGATCGGCCATCCGCACGCCGGCGTCGGCGTACCTGGCCTGCAGCGGGTCACGGAGCGCGTCGAGGATGGCCGTCGCCCGGTCGGCGGTACTGGTGCTGCCGGAGCTGGCCAGCGCCGCCGCCGCGGCCAGCCGCCCGATGGTCGCGGCCAGGCCTGGCCTGGCCCGCTGCGGCAGCGTCAGCGCCGCCTCCGGCCAGCGCTCGAACGGGCCCGGCTGGGTGATCCTGAGCGCATCGATCACCCGCTGCGCCAGCACCGGGCCAATGCCCTCGTGCAGCCGGATCAGCCGGAACCACGCGAGGTGATCGGCGGGATTGGCGACCAGCCTCGCGGCGGCCAGGAAGTCCTTGACGTGCGCCGCCTCGGTGAAGCGGAGGCCGCCGTACTTCACGTACGGTATGCCGCGCGCGGTCAGCTCGACCTCCAGCAGATCGCTGTGATGCGAGGTCCTGACCAGCACCGCCTGGTCCTGGAACCGAACGCCCGCCTCGTACTCGGCCAGCACCCGGACGCAGATCTCGCGCGCCTGGGCGCCCTCGTCGTGACAGCGGATCAGCATCGGCCGCTGTCCCTGCCCGCGCTCGGCCGACAGCATCAGCTCCAGGCCGCTCGACTGCGGCCTGATCTCGTTCGCGAGGAGCAGCACCTCGTGCCGGGAGCGGTAGTTGCGCGACAGCCTGATCACGGCCAGGTCGGCATAGGCGGCGGACAGCGCGCGCAGGTGCTCGGGATCGGCGCCGCGGAAGGCGTAGATGGCCTGTGCGTCGTCGCCGACGCAGGTCAGGCCGTCCCCGTGCGGACGCAGCAGCCGGACGATATCGGCCTGCACGGCGTTGACGTCCTGATACTCGTCGACCAGGACGGCGTCGAACAGCGCGCGCAGCGCGGCGCCGGCGGCGGGATCCGCGAGCGCCGCCCGCCAGAGCAGCAGCAGGTCGTCGAAGTCGACCAGGCCATGCTGGCGCTTGAAGGTAACGAAGCCGGTGAACAGCCCGGCCAGCTGCTCGGTGAACGGCACGCACCACGGATAGCCGGCGGTCACCACGTCCGGCAGCCGGGCGCCGGTGCTCACGCACCGGGTGTAGATGTCCGCGCAGGTCGCGGCGCGCGGAGCCCGGCGGCCGGTGCCGATCAGGCCGTGCTCCTCGCGCAGGGTGTCCATGATGTCGGCCACGTCGGCGGTGTCGATGACGCTGAACTCGGGCGGCAGAGCGAACGACTCGGCGTGCGCGCGGATGATACGGTGCGCGACCGCGTGGAAGGTGCCGCCGACGAGGCGCTCGGCGGCCCGCGTGCTGCCGTCCTGACCACGGGGTGGCTGGGCGCGGGCGAGCATGTCATCGGCCGCGCGCCGGGTGAACGTCAGCAGCAGGATCCGGCTCGGCTTGATGCCCTCCTGGTCCCGCAGCCACGCCGCGCGGGCGACCAGCGTCCCGGTCTTGCCCGTGCCGGCCCCGGCCAGTATGAGCAGCGGCCCGCCCTGATGCGTGGCCGCCGACAGCTGGTCGGTGTTCAGGCCGTCCAGGACACCAGCGAGTGCCGTCATGGCCGCGAATCTAGCCAGCCCCTCTGACATCGCGCTCTGGTCGCGGGCGGCGGGCATGCGAGAGGCTTGCCGGCATGACGACTTCCACACGTTCCACTCCAGTCGCGCTGGTTACCGGAGCATCCGCGGGACTCGGCCGGGCCTGTGCCGACCGGCTGGCCGCCGCGGGCTGGGCGGTCACCGGAGCCAGCCGCAGGGGCACGGGCGGCGAGAGATGGACCGGCCTGGTCATGAACGTGGATGACGACAGCTCCGTGCGGGTCGGCGTGGCCGGCCTGCAGGAGCAGTCGGGCGCCATTGACGCGCTGGTCGCGGCGGCCGGCTGGGGAGTGGCCGGACCCGCGGAGGAGACCAGCATTGCCGAGGCGAAGGCGCAGTTCGAGACCAACTTCTGGGGCTGCGTCCGCGTGGTGCAGGCGGTGCTGCCGCAGATGCGCGCGCGGCGGACCGGCCGCATTGTGCTGATGAGCTCGCTCGGCGGCGTGATCGGCATACCGTTCCAGGCGTACTACAGCGCGAGCAAGTTCGCGCTCGAGGGATTCGCCGAGGCACTTGGCTACGAGGTCGCACCGTTCGGCATTGCGGTGACGCTGGTCCAGCCGGGCAACTTCGCCACCGATTTCACCGCCAGCCGCAAGATGGCCGCCGCCGCGACCGGCCCGAGCGACTATGCGGCGGCCACGGCGAAGGCCGTGACCGCGATGGAGCGCGACGAGCGCAACGGCGCTCCCCCGCGCGATGTGGCCGCCGCGGTGCAGCGTGTGCTCGAAGCGCGCCGGCCGCCGCGGCGGGTCTCCGTCGGCAAGACCAGCGAGCGGGTCGGGGTGATCGCCAAGCGACTGCTGCCGTTCCGCGTATTCGAGGCCGCGGCGAAAGGCAGCCTGGGCGTGGACTAGGCGGGCGGAAACCCGCAAGCTATGACAAGTGAGCACGCCACTAGATACGGAACTGGCCCGGATCGGCCAGCTGCAGGCACCGCTGGCCGGCCCGGTCGCGGTCGTCATAGGGATCGTCGCGCTCGGCGCCGCGGCGCTCCCCGACATCTGGTTGCTGACCAGGCACGTCAACACGATCGCGCACGAGGGCGCGCACGCCACCGTGGCATCCGCGGTCGGGCGAAAGGTACTGGGCGTCAACATCAACCCGGACGGCAGCGGCGCGACCGCGTCGAAGGGCGCCGACAATACCGGAGCGGTGCTGACCGGCGTCGCCGGGTACCTCGGGCCCAGCGGGTTCGGCCTGCTGGCCGCCAAGCTGATTCAGATCGGGCACAGCGTCGCCGTGCTGTGGCTCGGAATCGTGTTGTTGCTGTGCATGCTCGTGGTGATCCGCAAGTTCTTCGGCGCCTTCACCGTCCTCGTCTCGGGCGCACTCTTGTTCGTCGTCGCGATCGGCGCTTCGCTCGGCGCCCAGGTTCTGGCGGCATACGCGATCGCGTGGTTCCTGCTGTTGTCGGGCTTGGTGGTCGTGCGCAGGCACGGCGCGAACGCAGGCGACGCGCATATCCTGCGCGGGCAGACCAGGCTGCCGAGGGGATTCTGGTCCCTGCTCTGGCATCTGGGCGCGCTGGCCGCGCTCGTCTACGGCGCGGTTCTGCTGGTCTAGCCGGTCACGAGCCCGGTCACCAGCCCGGTCACCAGCCCGGTCACCAGCCCAGCTCCCGCAGCCTCGCGTCGGAAATCCCGAAGTAGTGCCCGACCTCGTGTATGACCGTCCGGCGGACCTGCTCGACAACCTGCTCCCTGGTGTCGCAGATCGCGCAGATTGCCCGCTGGTAGATCGTGATCTGGTCCGGCAGGACGCCCGCGTAGTTGGTCGTCCGGCTGGTCAGCGGCACGCCCTGGTAGAGGCCGAGCAGGCCCCGCGGCCCCGGTCCGTGCTCGACCAGGACCGCGACGTTCTTCATGAGCTTGCTGAACTCCGCGGGCAGCCCGTCCATCGCGGTCGCGACCATCTGCTCGAACTCTTCCGGGTCGACGCTGATCATTCGTCCATTCTGCGGCCTGCGGGCTAGCCTGGGCCCGTGCTGACTCGCGCCGAACTGGCGGCCGCCGCGGAACTGACCATTCCCGACGTGATCGGCCCGAAGCTGACGGTCCTGTTCTCCGGCATCAACCCCGGCTTGTACTCGGCCGCGACCGGCCATCACTTCGCCCGGCCGGGGAACCGGTTCTGGCCGGCCCTGCACCAGTCGGGCTTCACCGACCGGCAGCTGAGCCCCGGTGAGCAGCACCTGCTGCCCGCGCTGGGACTCGGGATCACCAATATCGTGGCCCGTGCCTCGGCGAAGGCGGACGAGCTGACCGCCGCCGAGCTGCGCGCGGGCGGTCAGCGGCTGGCCGGCCTGGCCGTGCGCCTGCGGCCGCAGTGGCTGGCCATCCTCGGCGTGACCGCGTACAGGACCGCGTTCGGGCAGCCGCATGCGGTGATCGGCCCGCAGGCCGAACCGCTTGGCGACACGAGGGTCTGGGTCCTGCCGAACCCGAGCGGCCTGAACGCGCACTGGAGCGCGGCCGGTCTGGCGGAGGCGTTCATGCAGCTGCGGGTGGCGGCAATCTGACACCTTGTTGAGGTTCCTGACCGATGCCAATATTCACCTATGGCGTGGTTGGAAACTGTCTCGAAGGCGGACGCCACAGGCGCACTGGCCGAGGCCTACGCCGCGATGGACAACCGGCCTATGCCACCGGTCTACCATCCGCCGCACGGCGGCGCCGCCGGGATAATCCGCGCGCACAGTCTGGACCCGGAACTGCTCAGGCGGACATTCAGCGTGTCCGGCGCGCTGGCGACGACGCAGCTGCCTTGGCCCGACCGTGAGCTGCTGGCAAGCGTCACGTCACGCACCAACGAATGCTTTTATTGAACGTCCGCTCACGTGGAGTTTCTGCGTGTAGCCAGCGGTGAAACCGCTACCCCACTGGCCGTCCTGCAACGTGACGACGAGTCCCTGGCGCCCCGCGCGCGCACGCTGGCCCGGATCGCCGTGACGCTGACCGCCCAGCCGTGGGCACTCGGGCCGCAGGCTGTGCGGGACGCGGGTCGGCAGGGACTCAGCGAGGAGCAGATCGAGGCCGCCGTCGGCGTGGTCTCGATGTTCAACTACTTCACTCGGGTAGCCGATGCGACGGGCATCGAGTTTGACTATGACTCTCCGCTGCCCGCCTTCAAACCGGGCCAGGGCCAGGGAACGGCGGCTCGTCCGGACCGCCGCGGCTCCCCCGGTCAGCAGGCAGGGGGCCGACCGGAGCCTCGGCACGAGCGACTGCAGGCCGCGTGGAGCTCATGGCGGGTCTATGTGCTGGATACCGAGGAGCCGATAAGCCGGCGTGAGCGCCGTCTGCTGGCCGCCGTCGCGGCCGAGGAGGCCGCCGACTGGGACGGCGCCGAGGCCCTGGGCGGACTTCAGCCCCGCGCCGACGGCGACGACCGGCTGATCGACTTCGCCAGGAAACTGAGCCGCCAGCCGTGGCGGATGGAGCCGACCGACCTTGACGGCCTGCGGGCGTCGGGCTACTCAGACGAGGCCGTCCTGCACGTGATCTC
>JASHOV010000103.1 GCA_030038495.1 Streptosporangiaceae bacterium | reverse complement strand
CCGCCTTCTGGTTCCTCGCCGGGCGTGGCATCCGCCGTTGGATCTCGCTGATCGTGGTCGTGCTGTCGCCGATTGCGGCGCTCGTCGCTTTCGCGTTCGCCGGCCTGCTCTGGGTAGCTGCCACCTCGGCCGCCGCGTGGGTCCTGGCTGCGCTGGCCGCGCGCGCCGCCCTGGCGCCCAGGCCGGCTGACTGGGTCATGCCCGCGGTCCCGGTGCGGTCGCGGGCCGCGCACCCATTCTTGATCATGAACCCGCGCTCGGGCGGCGGGAAAGTCGCGAAGTTCGACCTGAAGCGGAAGGCGGAGCGCCTCGGCGCCGAGGTCTTCCTGATGGACGGACCGGGCGATGTCGACGTCGCGGCCGTGGCCCGCCAGGCTGTATTCCAGGGCGCGGACCTGCTGGGCGTCGCCGGCGGGGACGGCACCCAGGCACTGGTCGCGAACGTAGCCGCCGAGCACGAGATCCCGTTCGTCGTGATCACCGCGGGCACCCGCAACCACTTCGCCCTGGATCTGGGCCTGGACCGCGAGGACCCGGCGGCCTGCCTCAGCGCGCTGACCGACGGCGAGGACGTGCGCGTCGACCTTGGCGCCGCCGGAACGGCCACATTCGTCAATAACGCCTCGTTCGGCGCTTACGCCGAGGTCGTGCAGTCCCAGGCCTACCGCCGCGACAAGCTCGGGTCCACGCTCGATCAGCTTCCCGAGCTGATCAGCGGCGACCGCGGCGCAACTCTCTCCGTACAGGCCGACACAGTTCTGGCCGGCGACAACGCGCACCTGGCGGCGCCCCAGGCGGTGCTCGTCGCCAACAACCCCTACGGAACCGGTGATATCGCTGGCCTGAGCCGCCGGGCCCGGCTTGACATGGGCATGCTGGGACTAGTCGCCATTAAGGTCCGCTCCGCCCGGCAGGCCGTCGGCCTGCTGCGCGGCACTCGCTCCCGCGGGCTGGGTGCGCGCCTGGTTACTGAAGTGCTGGTCGACGCGGATGCGCCGCAGATCCCGGTCGGGATCGACGGTGAGGCGGTATCCATGCCGACGCCAGTCCGCTGCACGATCCGGCCCGGCGCACTGACGGTCCGCATACCCAGGGACCGACCCGGAGTCCCGGCACCCAAGGCACGCCTGGACTGGATCCGGCTGTGCCAGCTTGCCGCCCCCGCCGCGCGACTCGCGTAACCGGACATCCCGCATGCCGAACAATGATGCCGCGCATGGCGAAGGAGCCCGCCGGGTGCAACCTGCCTACCAGCTCATCAAGGCCGAGCGTGAGCTCGCGGGGCGGATCACCCAGTTGCTGGCGCAGACCGTGGTTCTGGACGTCGAGCCGCTGATCGCACCGTGGAAGAGCAGCCAGCGGATGCTCGACGAAGGCATCGCCAGCATGCTCCGGCGGGTGGGCATGCTACCCGAGGTAAGAGTGCTGTGCTTTGCCACCAACTCCGCCAGGGAGCCGTCGGTCGCCCCGCATCTTCCGGGCAAGCAGGTGATCTATCTGGCATCCGCCCGCAAGCCGCTGAACGTCGAGCCGTACCTGACCCTGCCCCGGCCCGGCGTGGTGATCGGCGATCAGGTGGTCACCGACGGCCTGCTCGCCCGGCGTATCGGATACACCTTCCTGCACCTCCGCCCGGCGCTGCGGGACATGCCCGTGGGGCCGCTGCTCCTGCGCGGGGGCGGAGAGCTGCTGATGCCGCTGCTGTTCGCTCAGCGAAAATCGGCCCGTGCTTGAGCCACAGGCTGCGACCCGGCACTCTTGCCCAGATTTTCGCGGCCGGCGGGCGCATGACCGCGGTCCAGCGCAAGCGTCACCTCGGCGACGGCGAGCGGTCGTTAAGGGCGGCCGCCGGAGGTGCCCGGCTCGTTCTGTTTCCGGCAGCGCCCGGCTTGTACGGGCGGCGCACCGACGACGCGTCCTGGCAGGCGGGCTTCTCCTGGTGGGAAGGCTGCAGCCTGGGCGATGCCCGCCGTCATGCGCGTCGGCTCGGGCAGTGGATCGCGCTCCCGGGCCAGGCCGGAGTGACCGAGGGCGAGGACTTTCCAGGTTTCGCCGCTCTCGTCAGCCCGGCCGGGGACGTCACCGCACGCCTGCCGGACTGGCGGGAAGCGACCCTGATCGTCGACATCCCGCCTAAGCTGACGGGCATGCCGCAAGACTGGGAATACCTGTGCACCGCCAACCCTCATGACGCGGCCACGCTGACCGACCACATGAACCAGATGGCCCGGCGCGGCTGGGAACTGCTGACGGTCACGTCCTCCGCGCGCGGCGAGACGGGCACCCACCTGTTCTTCTGGCGCCGCCCCGCTGGCCAGCACACCGGCTAGCCCGCGGATCCCGCACCGCTGACGCCGTCGCGAGGCCACTGGCCGGGTTAGCCTTGAGCCGATGGCAGCGAGCGCGACGGCAACGCGGATCGGCCCGCAGACCAAGCGCGCCGCCAGGGTCGCCGATCGCATCGTTGAAGACGTTATAGCGGCCGGCTGGCCCGTCGGCAGCATCATCGGGTCCGAGGCCGAACTGGTCGCCCGCTACCAGGTCAGCAGGGCGGTGTTCTGCGAAGCAGTCCGCCTGCTCGAACATCAGCAAGTCGCCCAGGCGCGCCGCGGGCCCGGCGGGGCCTCGTCATCACCGAAGCGACGGCGGACGCGGTGATCGACGCGGTGGTGCCGTAGCTGTACCGAGTCGAGGCACGGCTCGACGAGCTGTTCGAGGCGCGGATCGTGCTCGAGGAGACAGCCGCCGGCCTGGCGTCATCCCGTCTTCGCGAGCCAGAGCTCTCCCGGCTGCGCGGGTTCACCGCCGACACGCCGACGCTGCGCTGGCCCGACCCGCGATCCCTGCACAGCCTGATCCTCCGCGCGGAGACCGCGCGCGCACACGCGCGGCGCTGGCCCGCGAGGCCGCGACACCCGCGCAGGAGCATTCCGGTGCCGCGCACGATCTGCACGCGGCGGTCGCCGCGGCCGCGGGAAACCGCGTGCTCGAGCTCATCGCGCTGGTCTTCCTCCGCCTGAGCCGGATCTACCAGATCGAACGGCTGGCCATCGGAGGTCAGGAGCAGACGCAGGAAGGAGTGCTGCGCACCCATGAGGCGATCGCAGCCGCGATCGAGGCCGGCGACAGCGACCTGGCCAGGGACCGGATGCGCCGCCACCTGGAAGCCCCTGCCACCTGATGCGCTGAGCGGGACGACTCACGATGCCCGGCGAGCCAACGTTCCCGGCCGAAGTAACCGCGATCGGCGGCGTCCGCACGCTTACCTGCGGCTAGCTGGCATCACGCCGCCGGGCGGGTGGTGACGGCCGGCGCCGGCCTGCCCGCCTGCAGTGCCGCCTCGATCTGGCGCAGCACGCGGCCGGGCTCGGTCCGCAGCTGATAGGGGCTGATGTGCAGTACGAGGATCCCGGCCGCCGTCATTTGTGAGTGCCGGCTCATGGTCTGCTGCCAGTCTTCGGGGAGCAGGTGGAACTGCTTCGAGTCCACCTCGACCGCCACCGCCGCGCTCGGCCACCATGCGTCCGGCCGGGCGAGAAAGACACCGTTCAGGTAAATGTCAGGATTGAACATTGGCGCGGGCAGCCCGGAACCGCGGATCAGGTCACGCAGGTCGCCTTCCGGACTTGACCTGACGCCGTCGATGACCTCGGCCAGCACCCGGCGCAGCATCCCGTCGCCCTTGTTGTGCCGGGCCGCTAGTTCGCCGCTCAGCTGGTCTGGCGTGCACTTCCGCTGCTGGACCGCGCTGGCGACGATCGTGCGCGCGTCGCCGAGGCGATCGATGCCGCGAACGGCGTCCGCCACCGACCGCGCTGGCGGCGCGTACCGGGTCGCCCGGCTGGGGTTGTAATGCGTCGGCATCCTCCTAGTGCGCAGAAGCCTCACATAGCTGTAGTTAGCCCGCTGACGATCGGGGGCCACCAGTACCTGGACGATTTCGGTATCCCGGCAGCTAATGCCGTGAAAGCACAGCGCCGCCGGGCCGGTGATTATGCTCCCGTCGCCCCCGTAGAGCTGCGCGGCGGCCACCAGCTGATCCCAGGACGGATCGCCGGTCGCCATCAGGTAGACGCCCGGGAGGATTCGCTGCCATTCGCCGCCCGGTCTGATGCGGTACTGCAGGCTGCGCTTCGTCATGCCGGCCGAGAGCAGCTGAGCACGCGAAATGACTCCGCGCTGTATCTGGCCAAGGAACGCGACGTGTTCGTCGTCTACCTGCATGGCAGTAAGGCTGCCACCGGGTACCGTCAAAGGCCGTTCGGAGGGGGCTCTGTGTGAATTAGGTAACACCATGGTGTTACCTAATTCACACAGACGCGGGTTCCGTCAGGAGAAAACGCCCAAAATTAGCAGCCTGCCGGGTCGTAGTAGTGGGCGTACTGCCAGACGCCGTCCCGGATCAGTGCCTCCTCGGTCACCGCGCCGAACCGGCCGGGCGCGAGGGCTCCGATGTCGATCCGGGCCGGCGCGTCACAGAGCCAGCCCGCGACTGCCTCGCCCAGGGCCAGGGAGGAGGAGAAGCCGGACCCGTTGCAGCCGCTGGCAACCCAGAGACCGGGAACGTCGGGCACCGGGCCGGCCACGAATCGCCCGTCCGGGCTCATCGTGAAAAGGCCCGCCCTGTGCTCGGCCACCGGTGCCGCGGCCACCGGTACCTCGGTACCGACCTGGGCGGCGAACGCGAGCAGCACGCCAAGGTCGAGCGGCACGTCATCAGTGGTGAACGAGGCTGGCCCGCCCCGCGGATCGACCGGGAGCGGATCGGCCTCGAATCCGCCGAGCATGAGGCCGCCGCGGGCCGGCCGGAGGTACACCGCCGCGTCCACCACCCGCGCGATCGGAGCGGCGCGGTCCACCTCGGCCGACGGCTCGGTGATCAGCAGCTGGTGCCGGACCGGGGCAATCGCCACACTGGCCCCGGCCAGCTCGGCGACCTGCCGGGTCCACGCGCCGGCCGCGTCAACGACGGCCGGGGCCCGGATCGTTCGCCGGGCGGTTTCCACGCCGGTCACGCGGCCTGCGGTCAGCGTGATCGCGCCGACGGCCTCGTTCTCCAGCAACTGCACGCCGTGGTCGGCGCAGGCGGCGGCGTAAGCACCGATCAGAGCGGCTGGCTCCTCGATGTAGATGTCCTCCGGGCACCACAGCGCGAACTCGCCGCCGCCAGCGCGGAAGTACGGCAGCCGGTCGCGCAGGTCGGCTGACCCGGCCGGACGCACGTCCACGCCCCACCCGCCGGACTGCCGCGCCTCGGCCCGCAGGTAGTCGCGGTGCTCATCGGTTCTGGCGATCAGGAAGCTTCCCGACCGCCGGACGTCGA
>JASHOV010000102.1 GCA_030038495.1 Streptosporangiaceae bacterium | reverse complement strand
TTCCCCAGCACATACACAAACGAGTACGAGTTATGCGACCCGAAGGACCGCGTCCCGTACACCACCTGCGCGTCCCCCGCCAGCACCGGCGCCAGCAGCCCCGGAATCTCCCCCGGCGCATACTCCAGATCCGCATCACACATGATCACGTAATCCCCGGCCGCCACCCCCGCCGCCGTCGCGATCGCCGCCCCCTTACCCTGATTACGCTCGTGCAGATGCACGCTCACCCGCGGATCGGACGCCCACGCCGCATACAGCTCCCGCGTCCCGTCCGTCGAGCCGTCATCCACGATCACCAGCTCGACCTCGCACGGGAAGCTCACGTTCAGAACTTCCTTTACCGCCGACGCCAGCGTCGCGCGCTCGTTATACACGGGCATAAGAATCGACAGCTTCACGCGGGTCACCTATCTGCAATATGGGAATAAACCGGGGCTGACTGCCCGGCTGGCGGTTCCGGTCGATTGCCGCGCCAGATTACCTGGGCCGGAGGCGGTGCCGCCACGCGGGCTGCCAGGCTCGTGCCAGGAACCAGTCCTCCCAGGTCAGGCCGCCAGGCCGGTAGCACAAGAATCTGGCTTGAATTGGATAACTCTGGCCTATAAATAGGTAAATCCGCGTGGCCGAGTTTTCCGCGTGGGGCATGAAAGGGGCTTGACTACCGCGATCTGGCTCGTCCTCGCGTCCTGCGCGGTCGCGACGGTCGCGGCTGGCTACAGCAGGAACCGGGTGCCGGTAGCCGTCTCGGTCGCACTGGCCGCAGTGCTCCGGGGCACCTTCGCCCTCATGACGTCGACCCGGTTCACCCCGCGCGACGTCGCGGTCTACTTCAAGGCAACCGCCGAGGCTGTCCTGCATGGCCGGGACCCGGTCATGACGCTGCCCGGCCGCGAGTGGAACTTTCTCGAGCTCATGCCCTATGTGCATGCGCTCGAGCTCAAGACGGGGCTGCCCTGGGTAATCGCGGTCAAGATCGCACCGATCGCCGCCGACCTGGTGCTGGTCTGGCTGGTGTCGAGGCTCGCAGGCGCGGACGGCCGGACGAGGGCGCTGCAGTACGCGGTGAACCCGCTCTCGCTGCTGGTAGTCAGCCTGCACGGGCAGGTGGAATCCGTGGCGCTGGCGCTCGCGCTCGGCGGAATCCTGCTGCTCAGAAGGGAACGGCCGGCCCTGGCCGGGATCCTGCTCGGCGCCGCGGTGGCCGCTAAGACATGGCCGGTCGTGATTCTTATCGCGGTACTCCCGCTCCGCCAGCCCCGGCGTGCCGCCCGGATAATCGCCGGATCGGCCATCGTCCCGGCCCTGTGCCTCAGCTCGGGCGCGCTCTTCCTCGGCACCAGCGTTCCGCGCGCCGTCAGCCAGATCATGAGCTACTCGGGCTACGTCGGCGACTGGACCTGGTCGGGCACCTGGGTGATGCTCGGCCACAGGGGCGCGGGATACAACTCGCCGCTCAGCGCGCTGGCCTCCCTGTTCATCGTGCCGAGCGTGGCGGCCACCCTGTGGCTGCTGCGACGGCATCCGCCCGAGGCCCGCGCGCTGGGCGGGCTGGCAGCGGTCCTGGTCTGCACCGCCGGGTTCGGCGTTCAGTACCTGTTCTGGGTGCTGCCGCTGGCCATCGCGCTGTCCGCCCGGTGGCGGAACCAGTACGTGATCGCCGCCTCGGCCTGGGCCGCCCTCTTCTACCTCACCCCGTTGGGCACGGCCGCGAGCCGTGGCTACCTCATCGGCCTCTCGTGGCTGCCGGCGGCACTCCTGGTCGCGCTCATCGCCGAGCAGGTACGGAGCCGGCCAGCAGAACTGGCCTCCGGGCCCGTGCTGCCCGCCGCGGACGACCTGGTGGCCAGCTCGCTCCGGCGCGCGGAACTGGTGCCGACGCCGGCTGCCGAGATGTCCAGGACCGGCCGACCCGACAAGGATGTCCGGGCGGCCGGCTGACGGCGTCGGCCCGGGTCGGCGGCCAGGTTCAAGACTGCTAGTGACTAGCGGCGCTTGAGCCGCCAGCCCATGACGCTGCCGTTCTCGACGGTGGGCCGGCCGAGGACGCTGATGAGGAAGCGTCCGAGGCGTGACGTGCTGCTCGTCACCGCCACAAAGTCGGCGGCCTTCAGGCTCTTTAGTGTCCGTCTCAGCGCCCGGGCAGTGGGCAGCAGGGAATTCGGCTCACCGGCCTGGACATCGTTGAGTGCGTTGATGACCCTCAGGTTTGAACGGGTGCCGAGGTGGTCACAGTACGCGGCCTTCCCTGATGGCCTCGGTGCCAGGCAGTAGCCGCCGACCATCGAGCCGGGCTGGCCGGAGGCAGCCTGCCAGTCCATCGTCTGCGCGCTGTTCGCGGGAACGATAAGGACCGGGGCGTCCGCCGCCGGCCGCAGCCGGCCGAAGGCAGCCTGCCATCCGGGCGGCGGCGGCACGATACTGGCCGTCGCCAAGGGCACGGGAATCACCGGCACGAGCGCAACCGCGGTGATCGCCGCGGCGGTGTATACGGGCCAGCGCCGTCCCGTCCGCGCGGTCTCAGCGGCCCGGTTCAGCGCGAAGGCGAGCACCGCGGCGGCCGCCCCGTCGGCCACGATGGCCAGCCGGTTCGGCAGAATCTCGCCGATCAGCGGGAGGTGATGGAGGTAGTACCAGGGCAGCAGCTTTGCCGGGTACCGGAATCCGCCAATGGTCACGGCATTCTGGCCCACGCCGAAGATCTCAAGCACGGCGAAGGTCACCGCCGCGATCCGGACCCTCAGGTCCCGCCAGAAGAAGATCGCAGCGGCCGCCAGTGCCACCAAGAGCGGCCAGCCCAGGTAGGACAGGGTCTCCGCCCAGGACTGGTGCGTGACGGTCATAAAATGCTGGAAGTTCTGCGGCTGGAAGAGCATGCCGCTCGGCGCGGTCACGAAGTCAACGGGCCGGTTCCCGAACTGGGCCGGATTCCAGGGAGTGCCCCACTCGGCGAGCGGGCCGTGAAACTCCACCCACAGCGGGTAGGCGCAGAGCACCAGCATGACCGCCGCCGCGGTGGCGAGGCCGGGCAGGGCGGCCCGCGCCCGCTCGAGCACCTCGGCTGGCCTGCAGGCCGCCAGCGCCACCACGACGATCGCGCAGGCCACCGCGGTATCGGCCAGCAACTCCTCGGAGATGAACAGCTGCGCCCAGATCAGCAGGCCGAGCCAGATCCCGGTGCGGATGCCGTGACCGCGCCCGGTGGCCAGCCGCAGCACCGCGTCCACAATCAGTGGCGGCAGCACCGCGAACTCGAGGAAGTAGTGGCTCTCGGCCGCGACTCGCAGCGCCGGGCCGAACCCGTAGAGCGCGCCGCCAACGGCCGCCGCCGCGTACCCGGTCCCCCAGCGGCGCAGCACCCAGAACATCGAGGCAGCGGAACCGGCGAAGCCCAGGGTCAGCAATATGGTGAGGCTGACCTGCGGGCCGGCGAGCAGCGTCACCGGTGCCAGCAGCACCCCCGGCAGCAGCATGCCGGTGTTCCACATCAAGTTGATGCCCTGAGGCGCGTTCAGCGCCTTCGTGAACAGCGCCGGCAGCCTGCCATGCGACACCGCGGTCGCCGCATACCGCATGAACCAGGCCTGATCGAAGGGATCCTTGCCGATGCTCGTGCCGAGGACCTGAGCGCGGTGGGCTGGGTCGGCCCACAGCTGCCAGGTCAGCACCACCGCAACGAGCAGGTAACCGCACAAGATCAGCCAGGCGGGCAGGCGCCAGCCATCAGCCCGCGGGCGCCGGTCGGCCTGCGCCGGCCCTTCGACCGGGGAAATGACGCTCATCGAGCCGTGCCGTCCTGTTCACGGGTCATCGCGGACACCGGTTCAGGCACGGTCTGATCCGGTACAGCAGGACGCCGCCGATCGAGTGGCCATGCAGGCCCATCTTCGAGAGCACTCCGACCCACAGCGGTTCCCAGTCCTTCTCGACCACGATGTCCGCGACATGGGAGCGCTTGATATAGCGGAGGAACCGTCTCTCCAGAACAGGGGTGGCGTGCGCCAGGACCTGGACCTGATACGGCAGGTCGCTGCGCGGGGTTATCGCCATGTTGATGTACCCGCCAGCCACCCGCATGTAGAAATTCGTGTACGCCTGGAACAGCATGGCCGCGTTGCCGCGGGTCGAGATCACCACCACGGTCGCGCCCGGCTTGATGTAATGCCGGTACTCGCCCTTCGAGAAGAACGCGGGGACCTCCTCGCTGTGCGGCGGCTGCGCATCGGCGATCGTCGGCACGTCGGCGAGGATGAAGAGCACGGCGAGCACGGCGAGCAGCCACCGTCCGTGCTGCAGCACCCGGCCGCGCAACGGCGCCGCCAGCCAGACGGCCACTGCGAGGGCCACCACTAGGTCGCCGAGCAGCATGAACCGGTTAGGCAGCGCGCTGCGCGCGACCGGCAGGTACCACAAGGCCGACCACGGCACCGAGCCAATCTGGCGGGCGCCAACGGCGAACAAGGGACCGACGGCCAGCGCCACGATCACGACGAACATGACGACCAGATAGCGAGTGATCCGGCTGGACCAGGTCCAGATCGCCAGGCCCGCCAGGACAAGCAACGCGGGAATGCCCACGTAGTCCGCGTACGCATACGACGGCAGATGCGCTCCGAAGTGGACCAGCCAGCCGATGCTGAACGACCGGTTAGGCCTGGGGGTAATCAGGTTAGCGAGGTCGAGTCCGGTTACCCCCGGTGACCTGGTGAAGCCCTTGGGGTAATGCTCAAGCGAATAGGCCAGGTAAGGCGACGCGACGAGCAAGGCCGCGCCGTATGCCAGCGCGATCTGCCGTCCGAGCGCCGCCACCGTGGCGCGGCCCGGCCGGCCCGCAATGGCGTACGCGACCGGCAGCCCGATGGCGAGCAGGACCGTCAGCTCGAAAAACGTCTCGAGGAACATAAAGAGCTGGGTCAGCAGCAGCAAGCCCATGAGCCCGACAAACCACGGGCGCTTCAGCTTCCCGTCTCGCCACAGCACCACCAGGTACACCATCAGCGGCGGGAGTACATCCCAGGTCAGGTTCAGCTGGCCTGCCGCGGTGTGGTTGATCTCGTACGCGGAGAATCCGTAGCAGGCCCCGCCGAGCAGGGCGGCCCAGAACCTCCCGGTCAGCCTGCGGCAGGCAAGGAACGCGGCCCAGGCCGAGACTGGCGGCGCGAGCGCGGCAAGAATGTTGAAGGATCCAACCGCGCCTAGCAGCAATGTCAGCGGGCTCGCAACCAGCGCGAGCGGCGGCACGGTGGTTGTCCAGGCCAGATTGAAGCCGCGCGGCGCGCCCACTTGCTTCGTGTACATCGGGTTGATGCCGTGCGTTACCGCGTACGGCCACCACCGCAGGCTCCAGACATAGAAGTTCGGGTCCATGCTGGTCTGGTTGAGCTGGACCGTGCGGGCATGCAGGATCAGCGGCATGGCATAGCCGATGATCCATACGACGAGGTAGCAGGCGAGGGCAAGCACGCCCTGACAGACAGGCTGGGGAATCGTGACGGTCCAGGGCCCAGCACTGCGAAAGCGCGGCACCTTCAGCTGGAGACCGGGGGGCGGCTGCGCCTCGGTCCCTGCCTCACCTGCCTCACCTGATCCTGGGCCGTAGCCCAGCTGGGCGGTCATCTGGTCGGAACCAGGGGAGCATCTGTGCCAGCGTGCGCAGTGATGCCGTTCCCCGTAGCGTGGCCGTTGGTCGCGGCCGCGTCCTTACCCCCGAAACCGCGCGCCTCCCGGATCAGGTAGAGCGGGCGGCCCCTGGCCTCGTCGTAGACCCTGGCCACGTACTGACCGACCATTCCCATCACCGTCAGCTGGACGCCGCTCAGGAAGGTGACGGCGACCAGCAGCGAGGTATACCCGGGCACGAGGTGCACTCCCGCCAGCTTCAGCGCGATGGCCACGATGCCGTACAAGACCGAGGCGACCGCGAGCAGGAACCCGGCCGACATCGCGAGCTTCAGCGGCGCCGCCGAGAACCCGATAATGCCGTTGACTGCCAGCCTTATCATCTTGCGGAGCGTGTACTTACTCTCGCCCGCGTGCCGGGAATCCCGGCTGTAGGGCACCCCTGCCTGCCGGAAGCCCACCCACGAGAACATGCCCCGTACGTACCGGTTGTGCTCGCGCATCGAAAGGAAGGCGTCCAGAGCCTTCCGGTCAACCAGCCGGAAGTCGCCTACGTCGATGGGGGCGTCGATATCCGCCAGCCGACGGAGCACGGTGTAAAAGGCCGCAGCGCTCAGCTTCTTGAAATGCGTTTCGCCGTCTCGGTGCTGACGGACCGCATAAACGACCTCGTAGCCCTCCTGCCATTTCGCTGCGAGGTCCAGGATGACGTGCGGTGGGTCCTGGAGATCGGCGTCCATCACGATGACGGCCTGGCCCGAGGCCAGATCCATGCCCGCCGTTATCGCCAGCTGGTGCCCGAAGTTGCGGGACAGCTGCACGATCTTGAACCTGGCATCCTCGGCGCGCGCCTCAACCATCAGGCGGTAGCTGGAGTCGGTACTGCCATCGTCAACCAGGACCGCCTCGGCGGGCCCGTCGAGCTGGTCCATCACCTCACGAAGGCGCTTGGTCAGCTCCGCGAATGTTTCCTCTTCGTTATAAATAGGAACCACGACGGAATACTTAACCGCGTCCATCGGGGGGCCTCCGTGGCAATCGTGATGATCTTGCGCCCGCGCGGACGCGACCGCCAGTGCTAGCGGTGGCATCGCCGCACCGCCTCAGGTTAG
Organism: Streptosporangiaceae bacterium; assembly: GCA_030038495.1. GTDB lineage: Bacteria > Actinomycetota > Actinomycetes > Streptosporangiales > Streptosporangiaceae > JAJYUU01. The sequence goes on along the minus strand of JASHOV010000102.1, from coordinate 8,947 downwards.
GATACTGGCACAATCTAGCGTCTTTAAACGAAACATCGACATCCCGCGCTATCAGCCTGCAGATAGCGCCTAAGATGCTGGCCGCGTTCCCCTCCGAACCGCTGGTGCGCCCGCCCATTCGAGGCTAACTGCTTGCGCGCCCGCAGCATCAGGGACACACCTGGCGCCGATTTCAGCGGAAGGTAACGCTCCGCCACGATGACCGAGGTCAGCACCCTGTTTACGAGCGGCGGAACCTCGTCGAGATCGCTGCCGGAGGACGACTTGCGCCGCATCGCGACCAGCGGACGGAGCAGGACGTTCCAGCTCCACAATCGCTCTATGGTCAGGCCGCCCTTCTCGACAAGGGCCGACAGCTCGGGTCGCGTGTACCGCCGGACGTGACCCACGGCCTCGTCGTGCGCCGACCAGAGCGACATGTCGCACGGCACGGCGATCAGCGCCGTCCCGCCCGGCCGCAGGACCCTGGCAATCTCGGCTGCGGCCAGGTAGTCCTCCTGGATGTGCTCCAGGATGTCAAAAGCGGTCACTATACCACATGAATCCGACTTTACCGGCAGATCCCTCGCATCTGCCCGGATAACACTCAGGCCACGGGACTTGGCGACCCCCGCTGCCGTTGTCGAGTACTCGATGGGCAGGGCCTGCCAGCCGTGCTGCACTAGGACACGGGTGTTACCGCCGCCGGCCGCCCCGATATCGACCGCCAGGCCGGGACCGGGCAGGCTACGGAGCTCTCGCGCGAGGATTGCCCGGCGCTCGGTGTACCACCAGTGGCGATCCTCTAGCGACGTGAGGAGCTCGAGTTCAGCGGCGTCCATGCTGTCTTATGTCCCAGCGATCAAAGTGATTTGGATAGTTGCCCGGAATGACACCGGATCTTACCTCTTGCGGCCGGCGGCTCATGCCCTTCTGGCCCGCTGGCTAGCCTGTCCGTCCGCAGATGGGTTACAGCCGGCCGAGCCTCGATTGGGCGAGGACGTCGCGTAGCTCGCCGGTAACGCCGTCCGGGTACCGGCTAAGAATCGCCTCAAGATCGCACCGCTGGGTGTGGGTCGAGTATCCGGCGAGCTCGCGCTCCAGCGCAGTGGGCCGCCTGCGGTCCGCGTCCGGCCTTGCCGGTATGAGGGCGGCGTACAGCAGGGACCAGAACCCGGCGAGGAAAAGCACGCTCCACGCGCCGTGGCGCAGCACGACTCCGGCCGCCGTGAGCGTCACGCCCGCCAGCAATGGTCGCCAGCGGCTGCGCACACCGCGCGCGAGGCGCATCATGCCCATGACGGCAAGCAGCGCGCCAACACGGATGCCGCGCCGGATCCGTGCCGGGCGTGCGACCCGCACGGGCCCGGCCGCACCGTACCAGCCGGCCGGGGCCGCGGAATGGCTCCATAGCACCAGGTTCCGCCGATGCGCTCGCAGTCTCATCGCACACCCTGCACTCCCGCTCGGCACTGCGTGTCATTAATGGTAAGTCCGCGCGCTTTACGGCGTCGTCATCGCCAGCGGGCTCCGGCGGCCGACCGCGGCCCGTCGCTGGAACTCGGCTCGCAATGCCAGCATGATGACTAAATGCCGTGGATGGTACGCGCAGTGCAATTGCCCGACGGCGACCGGCCGGTCGACCTGTGGGTAGACGCCGCCGGATGCCTGGTGCCTGATCCGGTGCCCGATGCCGAGCGGCTGCCCGGCCGGTACGTCGTTCCGGGTCTGGTTGACGCTCATGCTCATCCAGCCCTGGGTTCGAAGGCCGGGATACCCGTCCCGTTGAGCGAATCCGAGGCGGTCAAGGCGCTGGCCGGGTGGGCGGCGACCGGAGTTTGCCTGGTGCGCGATACCGGATCGCCGGGCGGATCGGTCTTGCGGCTCGGCCTCGGCCCCGGGATGCCCCGCCTGCAGGCCGCTGGCCGCTTCCTCGCCCCGGCGGGACGATACTTCCCGGCGCTGCTGCCCGAGGAGGCGCCAGAGCAAAGGCTGACCGAGCTGGCGCTTGGCGAGCTGGCACGCGGCGCGCGCTGGGTGAAGGTGATCGCCGACTTCCCGCAGGTGGTCGATGGAATGCCCGCCGGGCCGCCCGCCCTGACGTACTCCGGCGAGGCGGTGGCGGCGATGGTCGCCGCGGTGCACGCCGCGGGAGGACGGGTCGCGGCCCACACCACGACCGATGTCGTCTCGGAGCTGGTACGGGCCGGCGTCGATTCCATCGAGCACGGCAACGCTATGGATGAGTCGGCGTTGCAACTGATGGCGCGCGGCGGTACCGCCTGGACACCGACGCTCTGCGCGGTGCTGCGCATTCACGACGACACCCCGGACGCGACCCGGCAGCGCGTTGCCAGCTATCAGGACCGGCTGCGAGAGCTGCTTCCGCTCGCAGAACGCCTCGGTGTGCCCATACTGGCCGGGACCGACACCGCCGGGCCCATCGCCAGGGAGGTCGCGCTGCTGGCCGAGCACGGCCTCGAGCCCTCGAGGGCGCTGGCCGCCGCGACCACGACCGGATACAGCGTGCTCGGGGAACCCGTCAACCGGCTCGGCCAGCCCGCAACGCTTGTCACTTATGAGCATGATCCCCGTCAGGATCTCGCGGCCCTTTTCTCGCCGAGCACAATCCTGATCGACGGAGTCCGGGTCCGCTGACCCGGCAGCCGCTCCGGCGATCAGGTGCCAGGCGATCAGGTGCCAGGGGCGGGGCTGACGCCCCGTGAGACGGCCCGCCGCATCAAGCCCGCCGTGATTCATGTTGGCGCCGCCTTCGGCCAGGACGCGTCGTTCGCCGAGACCGGACGACGGCTGGGCCTCAGTCGGTGGGAGTTTTACTTCGGTGCGCGCGGTGGGGCGCTGGGCAGCGTGGACGCGGACGCCATCGCGGCCGCGTGTGGTTTCTTCGCACCCGGGCTCGTGCGGTCGGCCTGGGAGTCGGCGCTGGCCGTCGCGCCACCCGATCAGCTGGTCCGCGAAGATGTCGCGCTGTGCATCTCCTGGGCGCGTCGTTACCTCGCCAGCCTGGCGGGGATCGAGCGCCTTGCCGATCTCGCCGGACGGGTGGTGGACGCCGCAGACGCCAGCGGTCGCGTGCTGTTCGCCGCCTGGCGCGCCGTGCCTGATCCAGCCGACGACCCGGCCGCCCGCGCTGGCCTTGCGTTGCTGCGGCTGCGCGAGCACCGCGGGGCCGGCTATCTTCTCGCCACCGTCGCCGAGGGGCTGACGCCTCTCGCCGCGATCCTGGCCGGACCTGGCGCCGCCAAGGCCACGGCCAATGGCTGGCACCCGCCGTACCCAGCTCGCGCCGATGACGACGCTCATCGGCTGAGGGCCGCCGAGCAGCGCGCCGACATGCTGGCGGGCATGGCTTATGAGTGCCTTGACGGCGACGAACGCGCCGAACTCGTGACGCTCCTCGAATCCGCCCACCGGCAGGTGGTCACGTAAGCGGCTGAAGCGGCCGGGCACACACTCATTCGCCGCGACGGTCCCGTACACCCCAGTTTTGCCGTAGGTCTCAAGAGGTCGGCGAACTCCGGGCGCTGCTGGCCGTGCGCGACTCTGTCTGGATTGACGAGTGAGCGTGCGTGGGCCGTTAGGTCGTGGGGGGTCGCCGGTACCGGTCGGATCTTGCGGCGCCCTACGCAGCCACGTCATGCTCCAGGTGTGCGGCATGCAACGCAGGAAGACCTTGATCGCCTGGAGGCACTGCTGGTGGAGCTGCGCGGGATCCGGCAGCTGCGGGAGCGCAAGCGCGGCTATTTCACGCGGGGATCCCGGGCATTCCTGCACTTCCACGAGCACGCCGGTGACCTCTATGTCGACGTCAAGCTCGACAGCAGCTTCCAGCGTATGAAGGTCACCAGCGGCGGCGAGCAGGCCGACTTCGTCTCGCGGGTGCGGGACGCGGTCAGAACCCGCTGATCAAGGTCGGGGACTTGGACATGGCCAGGCCGATCGAGTACCGCTGGCGCGCAGCCGTCACGGACGCGGAAATGGTGGCGCTCGTCCAGGCCCATGGTGGCCGCGCTGTGGCTGGCTGGTGGGACCAGGTTCGGCCTCACAGCCTGGGCTGGGTCACGGCTCGTCTGCATGACGGCACCCTGGTCGGCTTTGTCAATGTGGCTTGGGACGGGGGCGATCATGCTTTTCTCCTGGACACGAAGGTCCGCAGTGATTGCCAGCGGCGCGGGATCGCCACGACGATCGTCAGCCGAGCCGCGCTACACGCCAAGGCAGCGGGATGCGAATGGCTCCACGTCGATTTTGACGAGCATCTCGCGTCCTTCTACTTCGACGCATGCGGCTTCAGATCGACGCCCGCCGGGCTGATCCACCTGCCCTCGATCGCCTCACCACGTGGGCGCGACGGCGGTTCCTGACCTTTCCGCCGACCGCTCCGCTGACCGGCCGGGCGAGCGTGTTCCTGCAGGCGGTATCCCACCTCCGCGAAAGCGCTGCCCACGCCGGGACTGGGGATCCGCCTGTGGCAGCAGCCGTTGCTTCCGGCCACTCGCTGCTTTAGCCGCGGCTGGGTGATCGCAGCGTCGAGGCCGCCGATTCGGCCGGGCCCGATGCGTCACCCGCCTCCGACAGCGCCCTGATCGCCTGCTCGGCCCACCGCAGGCTCGCCCGGTGGGTGGCCAGGCCGTGCTCGACAGCAAGTCGCGCGTGCTCGTGGCCCGGCGGGGTGCCGGTCGCGTAGTACTGCTCCAGGCCCGCGGTGAACTCCGCCAGCGCCCCGGCGAGGTCGTGCAGGAAGACGAGTACGTCCGCGCGCGGAAGCTGGTGCTCCATCAGCGCGAAGCGCATGAGATGCAGGCCGAGGTCGCGAGCGACCGTAGCCGGCGTGACCGGCGCGCGGAGCCAGCTCAGGTGAGCTTCCCGGCCGGCCGGCGTTGGTTCGTAGCCGCGGCGATGCCGGGCCGGCCGGCCTGCCTGCCGGGAAGGCTCCTGGGCCCGGACCATACCCATGCGGTCCAGGCGCCGGAGCGCCGGATAGAGCGCACCCGAGCTGGGCTGATAGACGCCGATCGGGGTGAGCGCGAACCTTCGTTTCAGGTCATAGCCCGACGATGGCTGCAGGCAGATCAGGCCGAGCAGGATGTGCTCGAACTGGGTGAGCTGCCGTTCGGCCACATACGCACTGTACCGTGCCCATAAGTCGAATCGATCTGTGGTGGAAACGGGCGCCGCCGGACTGGAGGTCTCCGGACTTGAACGTGACCGGTGACGAGCCCGGCGAGCACGCCGTTCCCTGCATGGGACGCCTCGTCACGCTCGGCCCGAGGTCTTTGCTAGCAGTTCCAGCTTGGCCAGAGACGCGGTCATGGCGTCCCGCCAGCCTTCGCCCTCCCGTACGGCGTCACGGAGTTGCTCAGGTGACCGGCTGCAGTCGAACGTCTCGGTCACGATGGTGGCATCGGGACCGTCGGGGGCGAACTCGAACCCCCACCGATACCAGGCCGAGCGGATGACTTCCTGCTGTTCCGGGCCGGAGACTTCCACCCGGGCCGGCTGCCACACCAGTAGCTGGCCGGCCTGGTACTCGACCACCTCGTTATGCATCTGGTAGTCACCCCACTCGTCGTGGTGCATGTTCATCCGGAATGTGTCGCCGGTTCCGGACAGGGTGACGGCCGCCACTGGTTCGCGCACCATGCCCGAGCCGTCGATCAGCGGATGGGTCGCGGGGTCGGCGAGCAGCGCGAACAGCCGTTCCGCAGGTACCTCGATGCGCCGGGAGACCGACACGTATCCGTCCGCCATCGTCATGCCCTTCCTGTTGCTATCGGTGAGCAGGATGTCCTTCAGTAGGACTTGGTTCTGCTGTGACGACGAACGGGGCGATCCCGGATGGACAGGGTTTACTGGCCAGGCGCCAGCACCGGGCTGTTGTGATAGGCGGCGATCAGCCACTGGCCGTCCCGCTGCTCGAAAACCCAGGTCGCGTTCACCTTACGCGTGTCCGGAACCTCGGTCTCGCCAGCGAACAGTATGCCGGATTCGCTGACAACGATCGCGGCGTCCCTGCCGACGAAGCGCAGGCTGAGCTGCTTGTTATAGGTCGAGCTGCCCTTGAGCGGCCCCTCGAAGGCCTGGGCCATGCTTTCGCGGATGACGTCACGGCTGTCGCGGAGCGAGCCGGTCATGATGGCGGTCGCCTCCGCCGTGTAGTTGGCGACCATGCCGTCGGCGTCGCCAGCCTCCCATGCCTTGTAGGAGTCAACCAGTACGGCCTGGATGGCGGCCTCGTCTGCCGCGCGACTGTCTGACATTGGATTCTCCCTTGTGATCGGTTCGCCCCCTGTGTTCCGGCGAACTCGTCACTACATACCGGCGGCTGGGTCGGAACTCATCGCGGCCGCGGTAACCGCCGCAGCGTGTGTTGAGGCGTGCCCGACCGAGAGATACCGCCGTAGCAGTGGCCGCGTAAGCACCAGAACGGCGGCCGGGGCTTACCGGATCACGCGGAAGCCGATGTGTGTCGCGGCCGGGGTAATGACCGCCTGGGTGCGTTCGAGGGTGATCGGCGAGGCGAGCGTGCCGAACAGCGGCGTGCCAGCGCCGAGCAGCACCGGGATGACGTGCACGCGGATCTGGTCGACCAGGCCAAGCGGGAGTGCCTGCTGCATGACGGTCGCGCCATGCAGGCCGACGGCCTTGTCGCCCGCGGCGTACCTGGCCTGCTCGATCGCGCTGGCCACGCCGTCAGTGACGAACGTGAACACCGGCGGGTACGGCGTGGTCGGCTGGTTGTGGGTGACGACGTAGCACGGGGTGCGGCCGGCCGGACCGCCGTCGCCCCAGCCACCGTCGCCCTCGTTCTTGTTGAACGACCTGCGGCCCATCACGACCGCGCCGAGGCCGTCGAGCATCTCCTGCAGGATGGCCCGGTCGTCGTCGGTCGCCGTGTCGGCGAACATCCAGTCGTGCAGCATCCCGGCACCGTCGCCGAACGGGTTCTGTCTGCTGTCGTTCGGTCCGGTGACGTACCCGTCGAGCGACACGGACATGTCGCAGATCACGATTGCCATGGGTGACTTCCCTCGGTGCGGCCCCCTGAGGCCTGGATGCGGCGTGAACCGCCCCGGCCAGTCCGGAGACTCGGTCTGTTGGCTAACTGGGCTCGAAGAGGCTGCGCGTGATCGAATCTGGTCCGCGCGCTGTGCGCAAGTATCCGCCGCTTAGCCGACGTCAGGGAACGGCGCGATCAACGCGAGCAGTTCGGCACGCAGCGGGCTCAAGCAGTGCATACGGGTCCGCCCAGGTGACGTGGAAGCACCCGTCACGCCATCGCCGCGCCCGTTGGCGCGCGTGAGGCACGGGAAGGGATGTGAGAAATTGCGGGAAATCCAGTGTCAATGACGGGGCCCGAGATGCCCGTGCCGACCGGGGAAAGCACCGCTGACGTGGTGTTTCTCTCGGAGCGGGTGACGAGCGAACTCGCGCTATCGGCATTGTCTCGTGTGAAATGAACTACTATGAAAGTTGAAGATCAGCTTTTCTATGTAGGAGACTCTCGGTCGGTTCCACGAGATGCAGCTTCCCACGCCAAGAACGAGCCACGTCACGCCTAAGGTGAGCTTTAGCTGCACGTGCACGGCTCGGCGCCACACCACGGGCCGCATCGGCAGGACCCGGCGGCCCCGGCTCGGGACGCCGTTCCGGCCGTTCCCGCCGTTCAAGTGCTGCGTTTTAGTAGAAGCCGCGCGGCGTCTCTTCAGGATTACTATCGGTACCACCCGGGTCGAATGGCCTGCGGCGGGGCCGGTAGGCGATTCGCGGATGATCGGATCGGACCTCACGCAATTTCCCCCCACACGGTGCGAGGAGTACGGATGTTCGGTACTTACCTATGGCGCGAGCTGCGCCGGCGCGCCCGGCAGTCCAGCATCATTGCCCTCGGGCTTGCGCTGGGCATCGGACTGGTCATCACGGTGACCGCGCTGTCGGCTGGAGTCAAGAACGCGCAGGCGAGTGTGCTGCACTCGCTCTACGGGCTGGACACCTCCATTACGGTCACCCAGACCCCGACATTCAGCGGCACCCCTGGTGCCCAGCGGTTCGTCTTCGGCGGCCATCCCGCAGCAGGTGGGGCCCCGCCGAAGTCGGGTACGACGGTCAGCATCGACGACCTGACCAGCAGCGGCTACGGCATTCTCACCAGCGGCGACGTGAGCACGATCAGCAAGCTGAGTGATGTCTCGGCTGCCGCCGGAGCCCTGGTGCTGACCGATGTCAAGACCAGCTTCACGATCCGCGAGTCCTCAGGCCCCGTCGGCATCGGCGTTGGCGGTGGCGGTGGTGGCGGTGGTGGCGGTGGCGGCTCCGGCAGCTTCCACGCGCCGACGACGATCCCGGTGGACGGCACGGACCTAAGCGGCAACGCGGCGGCGCTCGGACCGCTCAGCAACGCCAAGCTGGTCAAGGGCCGGACGCTGGCGGCCTCGGACGCCAACTCGGATGTGGCCCTGCTCGACTCGGACTACGCCACCTTCGAGAAGCTGTCGGTCGGCTCCACGATCACGCTGGCGAAGAAGAGCTTCAAGGTCGTCGGCATCGTCAGCCAGGCTGCGAACGGGATCAGGCCCTCCGTGTACATCCCGCTCGGCGTCGCGCAGTCGCTGGCCACCTCCGGGGGCAAGACCCTCAAGGGTGATGTCAACACGATCTACGTCGCGGCCAACAGCGCCTCCAACATCACCACGGTGTCGAAGGCCATCTCCGGCAAGCTGCCCAAGGCGACCGTCACCAACTCTGACAACCTGGCCAGCCAGCTCACCGGCTCGCTGTCCAACGCCTCCAGCCTGGCCAACAACCTGGGCAAGTGGCTCGCGATCGCGGTGCTCGCGGCGGCGTTCCTGCTGGCCAGCCTGCTGACGATGTCGGCGGTGTCCCGCCGCGTCCGTGAGTTCGGCACCCTGAAGGCCCTCGGCTGGACCAGTCGCCGGGTCGTCGGCCA
>JASHOV010000101.1 GCA_030038495.1 Streptosporangiaceae bacterium | reverse complement strand
TTCCCCAGCACATACACAAACGAGTACGAGTTATGCGACCCGAAGGACCGCGTCCCGTACACCACCTGCGCGTCCCCCGCCAGCACCGGCGCCAGCAGCCCCGGAATCTCCCCCGGCGCATACTCCAGATCCGCATCACACATGATCACGTAATCCCCGGCCGCCACCCCCGCCGCCGTCGCGATCGCCGCCCCCTTGCCCCGGTTGCGCTCGTGCAGATGCACGCTCACCCGCGGATCGGACGCCCACGCCGCATACAGCTCCCGCGTCCCGTCCGTCGAGCCGTCATCCACGATCACCAGCTCGATCTCGCACGGGAAGCTCACGTTCAGAACTTCCTTTACCGCCGACGCCAGCGTCGCGCGCTCGTTATACACGGGCATAAGAATCGACAGCATCACGCGGACAACCTTACAGCCTGCAGATTAGGTAAATGCGTCACAAAAATCTTAAAACATGAGGTTTCCGGAACCCTGGCAGTTTAACGACACTCACGAGCTCAGACGAAGGAGAGCGCGTTGAACTCGAATCCGCAGTCGGCCGGTCAGCCGACCCCGCCCGCCCCGCCGCAGCGCGTGCTCGTCACTGGCGGGTCCGGCTTCATCGGCTCGCACCTCAGCCGCCGGCTCCTGGCTCAGGGCCACGAGGTGCTCGTGGTGGACAACTTCTACTCCAGCACCCGCCGTAACGTCCAGGACCTGATCGGCGAGCCCCGGTTCGAGCTCATGCGGCACGACGTGACGTTCCCGCTGTATGTCGAGGTCGACCAGATCTATCACCTGGCCTGCCCGGCGTCACCAGTCTTCTACCAGCGCGACCCGGTCCAGACCACCAAGACCTGCGTGCACGGGTCGATCAACATGCTGGGGCTGGCCAAGCGCCTCGGCGCGCGCATTCTGCTCACGTCCACGTCCGAGGTCTACGGCGACCCGCTGGAGCACCCGCAGACCGAGAGCTACTGGGGCAACGTCAACCCGATCGGCGTCCGATCCTGCTACGACGAGGGCAAGCGGTGCGCCGAGACGCTGTTCTTCGACTACTACCGCCAGCACCAGCTGCCGATCAAGGTCGCCAGGGTCTTCAACACCTACGGCCCCAACATGCTGCCCAACGACGGCCGCGTGGTCTCCAGCTTCATCGTCCAGGCGCTGCGCGGCGAGCCAGTGACCGTCTACGGCGACGGATCCCAGACCAGGTCCTTCTGCTACGTCGACGACCTGATCGACGGCCTGATCGCGTTCATGAACTCGCCGGAGCAGGTCACCGGCCCGATCAACATCGGCAATCCCGGCGAGTTCACGATGCTAGAGCTGGCCAAGAAGGTGCTCACGCTGACCGGCAGCGACTGCCCGATTGAGAACCGTCCGCTGCGGGCCGACGACCCGGTCCGCCGCAAGCCTGACATCGGCCGCGCGTGGGAGCAGCTGGGCTGGCAGCCTCGCATCTCGCTCGACGACGGCCTGCAGCCCACCGTCGAGTATTTCCGCCGGGAACTCGCGGCCGGGCGGTAAAGCCCGGCGGGCAGCCGGCCAGCGCGGGGCTGCATGCGTCATCATGAATCCCTGGCGCGGCGAAAGGGACCGGACGGATGCGATCGCTCTGGGTAGATGACGAGGGCGCCTGGCGCACGTCGCTGCGCGGCCGCCAGGTCCTCGGTGATCCGAGGATCAACAAGGGCACCGCCTTCAGCGACGAGGAGCGCAGGGACCTTGACCTCATCGGCCTGATACCGGCCGGGCACATGACCCTGGACCAGCAGGCGGACCGGGTCTACGCGCAGTACCTCGGGCAGCGGACGGACCTGGCCAGGAACGTCCTGCTCAACGAGGTATCCGACCGCAACGAGGTGCTGTACTACCGGCTGCTCGCCGATCACCTGAGCGAGATGCTCCCGGTGGTGTACACGCCGACCGTCGGCCAGGCGATCGAGCACTACAGCCAGGAGTACCGGCGGCCGCGGGGTATCTACCTGTCGGTCGACCAGCCCGAGGTGATCGCCGAGTCGCTGCTGGCCTCCGGTCGCTCGCCCGACGAGGTCGACCTCATTGTCGCCACCGACGCGGGAGCGATCCTCGGGATCGGCGACTGGGGCGTCGGTGGCATGAGCATCGCCGTCGGGAAGCTGGCGGTCTATACCGCCGCGGCCGGGATCGATCCGCGGCGGTCACTGCCGGTCATGCTCGACGTGGGCACGGACCGGCAGAGCCTGCTGGACGACCCGATGTACATCGGGAACAGGCACCCCAGGGTGCCCGCCGCCGAGTACGACGCATTCCTCGACAAGTTCGTGGCGGCGCTGCAGCAGGTCTTCCCGCGCGCCCTGCTGCACTGGGAGGACATGAGCCCGGCGAACGCCCGGCGGCTGCTCGACCGCTACCGCGACCGGCTGCCGAGCTTCAACGACGACATACAGGGCACCGGGGCCGTCAACCTGGCCGCGGTTTTGGCTGCCGTCCGGACCACCGGCATCGAGCTCGCCGACCACCGCATCGTGATCTTCGGCGCCGGGTCGGCCGGGACCGGTATCGCCGATCAGCTTTCTGCGGCGCTCGTCGTCGGCGGTCTGCCGGAGGAGCAGGCCACGGCCCGGTTCTGGGCGGTCGACCGGCACGGCCTGGTGGTCGCGGGCGATCCCGACCTGACCGAGGGTCAGCGACGGTACGGGCGCGATCCGGCCGAGGTCGCGGACTGGCAGCGCGACGAGCAGCTCGGCGGGATCCCGCTGGCCGAGGTCGTGCGCCGGGTCCACCCCACGGTGCTGATCGGCACCTCCGCACGGGCCGGGGCGTTCAGCCGGGAGATCGTAGTCGATATGGCCCTGCACACCGACCGGCCGGTGATCATGCCAATGTCCAATCCGACCGAGCTTGCCGAGGCAGTCCCGGCCGACCTGATCTTGTGGACCGGCGGCCGGGCGCTTGTAGCCACCGGCAGCCCGTTCCCGCCGGTCGAGTATCAGGGCACCAGGTACATCATCGGTCAGGCCAACAATGCCCTGATATTCCCCGGCCTCGGCCTCGGGGTGATCGCCGCGGGCGCAACCAGGATCACCGACGGCATGCTGAGCGCCGCGGCGCATGCCGTGGCCGGGCTCGTCGACAGCCGGGCACCGGGCGCGCCGCTGCTACCGGAGGTGGACGCGCTGCGGGAGACCTCGCTCGCGGTGGCCGCGGCGGTGGCACGGGCCGCCGCCGGGGAGTGCGTCGCGCGGACGCCACTGGCTGGCGACGTGGCCAGCCAGATCCGGGCACTGATGTGGCAGCCGGCCTACCGGCCGGTGCGGCCCGGCTAGCCCGCGAGGACGGCAGCTGACCGGCGGCGGGAGCATCGTCGGGCGAGTGCTGGCCGACATCCGGGCCAGCCGCGCCTACCTTGCGGCTGAGCTCAGCGGGTCCGGATGGCTGGATTTCGGCGCATTCCGCTGGCGGGACCTGGCCGCGGGTAAGGGCGCGCGGGCGGCGTTCGGGGTCATCACGCCGCTGGCCATTGGCCTGGCTACCGGCCACGAGGAATTCGGCAGTTTCGCCGCCCTGGGGGCGCTGCCGGCCGGCTTCGTGTCCTTCCGCGGCGTGACCAGGACCAGGATCCTCGCGGTCATGCTCGCGGCGGCAGGCATGGCCGTCTCCACCTTCGTCGGCGCGGTCGCGGGCTCCAGCCACCCGCTGCTGCTCGTGCCCGTGATCTTCGTCTGGGCCTACGCGGCCGGGCTCCTTGCCGCCCTCGGTCCGACCGCTCTGGTCGTCTCCCTGCAGTGGCCCGTCGCGCTGCTGATCGCCAGCGCCCTGCCGCTGGACCCCGCTGATGCCGCGGGACGGGCACTGCTGGTACTGGCCGGCGGGCTCTGGCAGGCCCTGCTGGTGGTCATCTCCTGGGGCGTGAACCGCGGCAGTACCGAGCGGGCCGCGCTCGCGCGGTCCTTCGGCGCGCTGGCGCAGTACGCTGCCGATCTCGCGGCAGGCAGCCAGGAGCCGCCCCCGCTGGACACGGTCGCCGGGCGAGCCGCCATGCGTGATCCGAACCCGCTGCTGCGCAGCGCGCCCCGGTGGCACATGCTCGACCTCGAGGAGGAGGCCGAGCGAATCCGCGCCAGCCTGACCGCGCTCGCCACGGGCTGGTCGGCGGGCGGGCCCGGCCCCGCCGGCCGCCGCCTGCTCGCCTCGGCGCAGCTGGTCCTCGGCGAGATTGCCGCCGCCCTTGTAGCCAGGCCTGGCCAGCGCTCGGTTCATCTGATCGCCGCGCGTGGCGAGCTAGCATCCGCGGACGCCAAGGCCGGCAGCCGCTGGAACTGGGCTGGCGAGGCTCTGCTAGGCCAGCTGCGCGCCGCCTGCCGGATCACCCAGCGGCTGAACGAGGCCGAGCCAGCCAGGTCGGAGCGGGACCGGGAGGTCGCCGACTGGCCCGAGCTGACCCCGGTCAGGGACATGGCGCTCACCTTGCGCGCCAGCATGAGTACCTCGTCCGAGGCTGGCCGGCATGCGCTGCGGCTCGCGGTGGTGACCGCGCTCGCCGAGGTGATCGTGCACGCGGCGGGCCTGCCGCACGGGTACTGGGGCGTCCTGACCATCTTCATCGTGCTGCGGCCGGATTACAGCTCCACCCTGTACCGGGGCCTGCAGCGGGCCGGCGGCACCCTGGTCGGCGCCGGCCTGGGCATTGCGACCGTCCAGCTGGGGCGGCTGGGCATCATCGCGCTGCTGGTCGGGATCGCCGTTTCGCTGCTGGCGGCCTATGCCGTGGTTGCCGTGAACTACCTGCTCTACGCGGTCTTCCTGACCGACTTCGTGGTCGTTCTGCTGGACATCCTGGGCTTGCCGCCGGTACCGACCGCGCTAGCCCGGCTGGCCGGCACGGGCATCGGGACGGGCCTGGCCCTGCTCGCCTACGTGTTCTGGCCCACCTGGGCGGGCAGCTCCGCCGCTGACAAGCTGGCCTGGCTACTGACGATGCAGGGCCGGTACGCCGCCGACCAGCTGCGCGCGTATACGCGGCCGACACCGGGCGGTCAGGAGAACCTGACGGAACTGCGGCTCGCTGTTCGGCGCGCTCAGATCGACGCCGAGGCAGCCGCCGACCGGCTCGCCGGCGAGCCTGAGCACCCGCCGCTTACAGCCAAGCTTGCCCGGTCGCTGACCTCGACGGCTCATCGCATCGCGCAGGTCAGCATCGCGCTCACCGCGGTGGTGACGGCGCACCATGCAGATCCGGCACCCCAAAGCGACCGCACCCTGCAGCCGCCGCTCGACAAGCTAGCGGGTGATCTGGATCTGGCCACCGGCATGCTCGCGCAGACGCTGCGCGAGATGACCCAGCCGTCCGCGGGAGCGGCCAGCACCCCGCCCCTGCCCCAGCTGCGCGTCCTGCAGCAGGAGGTGTGGCTGGCGGCTGCGGCCGCCGGCCACGATGACAGGCTGCGGCCGCCGGCCGGGCCGGGGAGCTCGGGGG
>JASHOV010000100.1 GCA_030038495.1 Streptosporangiaceae bacterium | reverse complement strand
CGGCCCGCGGGTCACTCCCGGCGTCTCAAGATCACGAAGGCCATCCCGCGGCGGCCGTGAAGGGCAGCAAAGCTCCTACGTTGCCCATAGAAGGGCAGCAATGGTCCAACGATGCCCCTAGATGCGACCGTCGGGGCGCTGGCTGTGCTGGTGCTGGTGCTGGTGCTGGCGAGCGTTGCTGGCGAGCGTTGCTGATTGCAATTGCACACGGGGCATCGTCGCCAGGCGTCTCGCGTGAGATCCTGGATACCGTGGCCAGGGATCCGTACGCGGCTAGCGGCAGTCCGCTGCGGCTTGCCGAGGCCGCCGGCGTGCTTTCGCTGGCGACCGACCTGGCCATGGGTCAGCCGCTGGAGCACGGGCTGCGAACGGCAATCATCGCGGTGCGCCTGGCCGAGGCGCTGGGCCTGGCTGCCGACGAGCAGGTGACGGTTTACTACACCGGGTTACTCCACTTCGCGGGCTGCACGGCCGACAGCGAGATTGATGCGGGGTTCTTCGGGGATGAGCTGGCCGCGCGGCCGAGCATGATGGCCGCGTTCCTTGGCTCGCGCCGTGAGCTGGTCACGACGGCGATGCGCGTCGCGCACGCCGACAGCGCTCCGATTCCGCGTGCTGTTGCGATCACCAGGGCGGCGGCGGGCGGGATCGCGGAGTTCAGGGAGTGGGCACGGACGCACTGCGACGTCGCGCAGGTGCTGGGCGCGCGGATGGGACTTCCCGCGGGCGTGCAGGAGCCGCTGCGGCATCTGTATGAGCGCTGGGACGGCAAGGGCATGCCGGGCGATATCCGCGGAGAGCAGATCCCGATCGCGGTCCGGATCATGCAAGTGGCCCAGGACGCGGACATGGCCTGGCAGCACGGCGGCGCCCCGCTTGCGGCGCAGGTCGTCGCCGGCCGGGCCGGATCCGGGTTAGACCCGCGGCCAGCCGCCGCATTCGCTGAGCTGGGCGACGCCGCGTTCGCCGGCCTGGATGTCCCCTCGGTATGGGACGAGGCGATGTTTGCCGAGCCAGGGACCTGGCATGTCATCGCCGAGGAGCGGGTGGACGCCTGCCTGTCGGCGGTCGCAGATTTCGCCGACCTGAAGAGCACCTGGACCATCGGCCATTCACGCGACGTGGCCGATACCGCGGAGCTGGCAGGAGCGGCGGCCGGGCTCCCCGCAGGCACGGTGACGCAGTTGCGCCGGGCCGCGCTGGTGCACGATGTGGGCCGGGTCTCGGTACCAGTCCGGGTGTGGAACAAACCCGGGCCGCTGAGTCGCGACGAGCGGGAACGGGTGCGCCTGCACGCGTATTACACCGAGCGCGTGCTGGAAGCCGCGGGCGGGCTGCGGTCGCTGGCCCGGCTGGCCGGGTCGCACGGAGAGCGGTCCGACGGCTCCGGCTACCACCGTGGCTGCCGGTCGGCGGAGCTGCCGGCGGCGGCGTGGCTCCTGGCCGCCGCCGACTGTTATCAGGCGATGCGCGAGCCGCGCCCGCACCGGCCAGCCCTGTCGGCGCAGGAAGCGGCCGATCAGCTCAGCCAGTCCGCGGATGCGGGCCGGCTGCCTGCCGAGTCCGTCAGCGCGGTGCTGGCGGCCGCGGGGATGCGCCGACCCGCGGTGCGGCGCCCGGCCGGACTGTCCGAGCGCGAATCGGAGGTCCTGTCGCTGCTGGCCACCGGGCTGGCCACTAAGCAGATCGCCCGGCACCTGGGGATCTCGCCCAAGACCTGCGATCACCATATCCAGAGCCTGTACGCCAAGGCCGGAGTGTCCAGCCGGGCGGGCGCTGCGCTGTTCGCGCTCGAGCATGGCCTCATCGGCATGACCGGAACGGAGCCACGCCGACAGGGCGAGGGCGGACCGGGCGCACGCACCGGCACCGCCGCAGGCAGCTCCGGGCCGGCCGCCGCGCAGCATCAGGCCGGCGCCCATCGGGCCGGCAGGCCCAGAAAGCCGGGCTGAGCGCGGGCACCGTCATCCGGGCCGAGCCGCGTTTTGCATGCGTGACGGCCCGTATTATCAGACCGGCGGCCGCTTGTGCAGGCCGTTGGGAGAGCTACCTATAGGGAGTTCTCCCCATAACGGGCGCTAGATGCAATTGCATAGTCTGGGTAGGACCGGATCAGGAAGCGGTTCGGTCGTCACTTCCAGCTACCTAGCGTTAGGTGATGACTACCCGCCGATAGCAGATCGGGGAACTGGTCATGAGCGCGCCCAGGTGCCCGGCGGCCTACCTGCGTGTCCCATCGCCATCGAGCCAGCTGGCCATGGTCGCGGCGGCCCGGCAGCGTGGCTGGCCCGAGCCTGACCTGTACGCCGACGTTCCCGGCTCGGATACGCCCGGACTGGCCGAGCTGACGACGGCGATCGCCGCGGCCCGGCACGATGCGCTGCTGCTGCCCATAACGCTGGCGGAACAGCTTCCGATGCTGCGGCTCCTGGCGATCTGCACCAAGCAGGGAGTGACGGTCAGTTTCTTCGCACCCGCGGTTGCCGCGGACTCACCGCCGCAGCCTGACCCGTTTCCGGCCGCGGCCCCGCATCTGGTGCCGCAGGAACCATGGAGCACGCTGACGCGTGCGCGGCTGGATGCGCTGAGCGATCTGTTCCCGGCCTGGCGGGTCTGGCTGGACCGGCACGGCTGGCACGCCCGCCGTCGAGACGCGCACCTGCAGGTGTTCCGGCCGGGTGCGCCGGCCTTTCACGTCCGGGCCGACACCGCGACCGAGCTCGCGGCCCAGCTCTGCTGGCAGCAGGCCGCCGAGGCCTATACCCCGCAGGGATGCGCGCGGGGCAGGCTAGCCGAGGAGGCAGGCTTGGCCGTCCCGGCGCCCGTACAGCGGTAGCACCGCTGACGCCGGGCGGCTGACACGCTCCGCGCCGTCACGGACTCGCCGTCTTATCCGCCGCGGGAAACGCATAGTGGTGCGAATCGAACGTGTCCTCTTGGCGGTAATCCAGCGTGGCGCGGTTGGCCAGCGTGATCGGCGTGAATCTGCCGACCGGCGGGTTGACGCAGACGCCGAGGATGTCGGCCAGGAACCGCGCCGAGGCAGTCGGCTCGGGCGCGGGAACGATGGTGTGGTTGAGCTCGACGGTCATCGTTTCTCCTCCGCTCGCGGTCGCAGGCCCTGCATCAGTTCGTCGCGGTCGGCCAGGTACGAGGTCACGACCGGCAGCAGGCGGTCGAGGGATCGCGGGCCGCTGCCGGTAGATGGCGGTCTTGGCGGCGCCCGCCCCGGCTGCTACTTCCTCGACGGTGAGGTCCTGGAAGCCGCTCTCGTCGAGCACTTCGAGGGTCGCGGCCAAGGTAGATCACGCTGCGCGCTGCCGAGCCCGGCTCCGGGCGGCAGCAACATGCCGATGACGTTCCACGGCGCGAGAATCAGCAGGACGCCGACGCCGGCGTCGGCCAGCGCCGCGCTGAATCCGCTGGCGACGCCGAGCACGGGCCCGAACAGCAGCGCGCCGGCAAAACCAGAGACGAGGGCGTAACCGGTCAGCAGGCCCAGCCGTCGCGCCAGCTCTCTGCGTGCGAGCTGAGGTGTCAACGCCGGGTCGCGATTCGAACCGCGGCCGCCTCCGGGGCCGGGAACGCGATAATGGTCAAGGTGCGGAGCTTGCCGGGGACTACCCGCGCAGCCGCCGCAGCACGACCTTCCGCGCAGCGACCCGCCGAGGACCATGAGCCACGCCAACCTGCAGGTCCGCAAGACAACCGTGATGCTGGCCGACGGCCGGGAACTGATGTACTTCGGCGCGACCCCTGCGCACCCGGCCGACTACCAGGACCGGCGGCCGGTCAGCACGCCGGGCACGCCGTCCGAGATCCGCTGGGACTGGCTGCTCGGTGAGTGGGTCACCGTTGCCAGTCATCGCCAGGACCGCACGTTCCGGCCCGCCGACGATCAGTGCCCGTTGTGCCCGTCGACGCCGGGCTCTCGTACCGAGATTCCGGCACCGGAGTACGAGGTCGCGGTTTTCGAGAACCGCTTCCCCGCGTTCACGAGCCATCCGGCAGGCGGGCTGGCTGGCGGCCGGCCCCCTGCAACCCCGGAGAGCCTGCTGGTCTCCCGGCCCGCCACGGGCCGGTGCGAGGTTGTCTGCTTCAGTCCGCAGCACACGGCATCCTTCGCCGACCTCGGTACCGACCAGGCGGCGACCGTCATGGCCGCGTGGGTCGACCGCTCCGCGGAGCTCGCGCGGCTTCCTGGCGTCGAGCAGGTCTACTGCTTCGAGAACCGCGGCAGCGAGATCGGCGTGACGCTGTCGCACCCGCACGGGCAGATCTATGCCTGCCCGTTCATCACCCCGCGCACCGACCGGATGCTGACCTCGTGTGCTCGCTACCGCCGGGAGACCGGCCGCAGTCTTTTCGACGATCTCGTCGCGGCCGAGCTCGCGGACGGCGCGCGCATCGTGGCGGCGGGCAGTCACTGGCTCGCGTTCGTGCCGCATGCCGCGCGCTGGCCTTACGAGGTCCATCTCTACCCGCGCCGCCGCGCGCCCGATCTGCCGGTCCTGGACGGCGCGGCTCGGGCCGAGTTCTGCGAGCTCTACCTCGATCTGCTGCGACGGTTCGACCGGCTGTTCGGCCAGCCCGCGCCCTACATTTCCGCCTGGCACCAGGCACCGGCCGGGCACGGCGCGGACTTTGCCCTGCACCTGGAGCTCTTCACGGTGCGGCGGGCGCCGGGGAAGCTGAAGTTCCTGGCCGGAACCGAGTCCGGCATGGGCATGTTCACCCAGGACATCGCGCCGGAGGCGGCGGCGCGCCTGCTGCGGGAGCTGGGCTGATCCCGGCGGCTGCTACCAGCCGGGAACGACCCCCCGAACCCCGCCGGAGGAGCTCAGCCAAGCCTGCGCGCGCCGGGAGCGGGGATCCGGCTGGTGATCACGGGCGGGCTCCAGCGGTTGCGGGCGAAGACCGCGGTCACGGTGTCGGCCACGTCGGCGGACACCTCCGCGGGCACGAGGGCGATAACCGAGCCGCCGAAGCCGCCGCCGGTCATCCTGGCTCCGCACGCTCCGGCTCCGAGGGCGGCCTCGACGGTAGAGTTAGCCTCCGGCCAGGAGACTTCAAAGTCATCCCGCAGCGACTCGTGGGAATCGGTCAGCAGCGGTCCGACCCGGTGCAGCTCGCCCGCGCGGAGCAGCTCAGCGGTCTGCAATACGCGCCTGTTCTCGGTCACGACATGCCGGGCCCGCCGCATGAGCAGCGGGTCGGCCAGCCGCCCGAGGGCTTCCGGATCGGCTATGTCGCGCAGCGATCGCACCCCCAGCGCTAGCGCCGCCGCCTCGCAGCTGCTGCGCCGGGCGCCGTACCCGCCGTCGCTGAGCTCGTGCTGCGCGCGCGTGTCGATCACCATCAGTTCCAGATCGGCAGCGGCCGCGTCGAGTGGCACGGGAGCCGCGGTCCCCTCGCGGCAGTCGAGCAGGAGCGCGTGGCCCGCCTGGCCGAGCAGGACCGCTAGCTGGTCCATCAGGCCGGTCGGTGCGCCGACGAAGTCGTTCTCCGCGTGCCTGCCGAGGGCTGCAAGTTCCGGGCGGGACACGGTGAGCTCGTACAGGTCGGCCAGCGCGAGCCCGGCCGCGCACTCCAGAGCCGCAGATGAGGACAGGCCCGCGCCGGCCGGCAGGTCGGCGTCGATCGCCATGCTCGCGCCGCCGACACGATGACCGGCCGACTGCAGTGCCCAGGCCACGCCCGCGGGATAGGCGGCCCAGCCGCCCGGCACTCCCGGCGCAAGGGCTGCTACCGGTACCTCGACCACGGCGCTGCCTTGCTGGCGTGATGTCAGCGCGAGTATCCCGTCGTCACGCGCGGCGGCGGCAACGTATACCCCGGCGCTGATCGCGAACGGCAGGGCGAAGCCCTCGTTGTAATCGGTGTGCTCGCCGATGAGGTTCACCCGGCCGGGCGCACCCCAGACGCCCTCGGGCCGCGGGCCGTAACGGTCAGCGAACAGGTCGGCCGGTGCCGGATCGGCCGGTGCCGGATCGGCCTGTGGCCGCATCAGCGGCCGGCGCGCGGGAGCAGCGGGCCGTGGTCGAGCCGGGGGAGAACGTGCCGGGCGAACAGGTCGCACTCGGCCGCATGCGGGTATCCGGACAGGATGAAGGCCTCGATACCGAGGTCAGCGTAGGCGCTCAGCTTGGCCAGCACCTGATCGGGGTCACCGACGATCGCGGCGCCGGCGCCGGACCGGGCCCGGCCGATACCGGTCCACAGGTTCGGCTCTACGAAACCGTCGATGTCGGCCAGGTCGCGCAGCTCGCCCTGGCGGAGCTGCCCGGTCGAGGCGGTATGCAGCGACTGATCCCTGAGCCTGCGCCCGGTCTCGTCATCCAGCCGGGACACCAGCCGCGCGGCGGCCGCCCGTGCGGCATCCTCGGTCTCGCGGACAATCACGTGCACGCGGTAGCCGAATCGCAGCGTCCGGCCGCGGCGGTCCGCCCGCTGGCGCATGTCCGCGATGATGCGCTGCACCGCCGGCATCGTGTCCGGCCACATCAGGAAGACGTCTGCCGCCTGAGCGGCCACCTCCCTGGCTGCCTCCGACAGTCCGCCGAAATAGAACGGCGGGCAGCCGCCGGCCGGCCGGATTCGCGGTGGGTCAAGCGTCAGGCGCACAAATTCGCCCTCGGTATCGACCGGCTTGCTGTCGAGCAGGTCGCGCAGCACCCGCATCATCTCCAGGGTGCGCTGGTAGCGCGGCGCCGACTCCAGCTGCTGCCCGGGCAGGTCGGAGGAGATGATGTTGACCGTGAGCCTGCCGCCCAGCATCTCGTCGATCGTCGCGAGCTGACGGGCCAGCTGTGGTGGCCACAGCTCGCCCATGCGCACGGCGACCAGCAGCTGCAGGCGCCGCAGCAGCGGAGCGATACCCGCCGCGAACGCGATGGAGTCGATTCCGGTCGCGTAGTTGGACGGCAGCAGCATGTTGTCGAAGCCGGCCTCGTCCGCGCGCAGTGCGATGCCACGGCAGTGCTCCCAGCCTGACAGCAGGCCGGCATCCTGCACGCCGAGGAACTCGTAGTCCTCGTCGCACAGCGGCGCGAACCAGGAAATCTCGCAGGCCACAGGCACCTACCTCCAGCCGCAGCTCAGCCCGGACGCATCATCACCCTACCGGCGTGGCCGGCCGACACCCGCGGCCGCCCCGAAGCCCGGATTTCCAGGCGTGCCGGCACGGCCGCGTTCTGAGATTCTCCGGTTATTCCATGGGCTGGCGCGAGACCGCGGGCGGCTGACGGCCGCCTAGCAGCCACCCGGCGGCGGCTCCGATCAGCGGCATGCCGATGACGAGCAGGCCGAAGTCGCTCCACGGCACGTCGCCGAAGACCTGCGTGAGGTTTGCGTGCGCCCACGCCAATACCGCGAGGCATCCCGCTACCGCGCCGAGCGCTGCGCCAAGGAAGGCGATCACGCCCGCGGTGACGCCGGTCAGCGCCCGCCTGGTCCGGCCGCCCGCGCCCGCCGCGGTCAGCGTCCGCAGGTCGCCGACGGTCTCGCTGCGGATCAGGCCGACGGTCATGGCGAGGACGCCGAGGGCCAGGAGCAAGCCGCCGATGGTGGCGCCGTTGCTGACCTCGCCAAGGCTGGGCGCCCCGGTCTTCGTATCGACGGTGGTGCCGAGGCCGAGCGCGGCCTGGCGGGCCGCGTTGATCTGCACCGCGGTGAGGGCGCCAGGAGCCTGGATCAGCCAGCCGACCGGGACCATCGTCTCGTGCAGCGCCTTGACCGCCCCTTCGGTGATGACCGTGTTCGGCACATCGGTACCGGCCGGTAGCTTGCTTATCTCCTGGATGACCGGGTTCTGGATGCACATCCCCGCCGGGCAGGGAGTGTTCGGCGACAGGGCCTGATAGCTGCCGCTGACCAGGGCTAGATTCCCCGCAGCAGGCAGTAGCGCGCGCATGGTGAGTACGTCAGCGTCCGGGTTCACCTCGCTCCGGCTGATGCCGAACGCCCTGAGCAGTGCCGGGGTGGCCACGTACGTCAGACCGGCGGACCCTGGGCCGCTCAGGCTGATGATCGCGCCGTCGTAGTTTTGCGTGGGCTGGCCGGGCTGCGCAACGTTCGCGCTGACCGCCTGGTCGAGCTCGAGCGGCGCAGGGGCGTGGAACTGGGCGGCGAGCGCATTCGCCTGCTGCTGCGTCGCGGCCAGCCTGGCGGCGGGGGTGAGCTGCCCCGGCTGGTACTGGGCCGGGTCATTGCCCGGGTTGTAGAGGATGAGCTGGTTGGCCGCCATGTTCGGCGCGATGTAGTCGAGGGCGTCGTCGAACTTGATGCTGGCGATGACGATCGCGACTGTGGCGATGAATACCGCGAACGAGACCGCAGCGAGCGCGGCACCTGCCCTGGACCGGTAGCGCGCCAGGTCGCGCAGTGCCAGCCGGGAGGCGAGCGGGGCGCGCCAGGCCAGCCGGGAGAGCTTGTCCACGATGAAAGGGGCGAGCAGGGCGCACGCGATCTCGCAGCAGAGCATTCCGGCGATGACCAGGTATCCGGCGCTCGAGCCGCCGCTCGCACCGCTGGAGAAGAACAGCACGAACAGGCCCGCGGCCAGGAAGATGAGACCGGGCCGCAGCGAGCGGCTGACCAGCGGCGGCGCTTCGATTCTGCCCGAGATGGCCGCGACGACAGGGACCTTGCTGACCGCGCGCCCCGGCCAGACGGCAGCGAGGACGGAGGTGGCCACGGCGAGCAGCAGGCCGATGACCACGGCCGCCCAGGGCAGGCTGAAGGGGTCGATGCGGTGGGCGGCGGCGATCTCGAGGTGCGGGTAATACCAGAGCCAGCCGCCGAGCGCGGCCGCGGCGCCGATGGTCGCGCCGACCACACCGCCGATCAGGCCATCGGCGATCAGCACGAACCTGACGTCGGACTCGGTCGCGCCGAGCGAGGCGAGCATGCCGAGGGCGCGCTGCCTGCGCTGGGCCATGACGGTGAACGCGGCCGTGGCGACCAGGCCGATGAAGACCAGGCCGATCACCGAAATGATGAGCACGATGGTCGCCGGGGACAAGACCGAGTTGCCAGGGACGGGAGTGGTGACGACCGCGTTCTTCGGGATAACGTTGCCGGCCGCGGACGCGGCGGCGGAGTCCAGGGACTCGCCCAGGAAGATCCGTACCTGGCCGGAGCTGGTGAGCTGGCCCGAACCGGCGAGCTGACCCGGGGCGACGAGTGCGAACTCGTCGAGCAGGTTGGACGGGTCCTCGACGATGCCGGTGACGGTGTAGGCGCGGCCGGCCTCGGCGCCCGTTCCCGCCGGGACGTGCCAGGTGGAGCCGATCTTCAGGCTGTAGAGTCGGGCGAGTCCGGATGTGACCGCCACCTGGCCTGGCTCCGACGGGTAATGACCGGAGTCGAGAGCAAGCAGCACCCGGGTATAGGGCGCTGACGGATCCTGGGCCCGCAGGTCGGCGCCGCCGGCCTGGCCGGTCGTGATCGGCTGGTCGTAGATCACGCTCGCCGGGCCGTAGGCCTTCTCGATCCTGGCGATAACGCCGGTGAGGTTGCCGGTGGCGCCTGGCAGCTGAACGAGGGTCTGGGCAGTGCCGAGGGTGCCGGCGTTCGGGGTGCCAGGCGTCGCGGAGGCAACCGCGATGCCGAGCAGCGTCGCGGCGGACGCCACCGCGATCAGTGCCGCGATCAGGATCCGCTGCTTCCACTCGCGCAGTGCGAGGCGCACCGCCCAGCGCGACAGCGAGCGGCGGGCCATGGCGGCACGGCGCGGGTCCTCCGGCTCGCGGGCCTGCCGGTCGTCACTGGCGTAAACGGTCATGCTCATGACGAGGGCTCCAGCAGCGTCTCGGGGCCTACGGGGGCCGCGGTCTGGTCGACGATTCGGCCGTCGCGCAGGAACACGACCCGGTCCGCCCAGGAGGCGAGCTGCGCGTCGTGGGTGACGACGATGGCGGCGGTGCCGCGCTTGCAGTAGGTGTGGATGAGCTGCATCACGGCCTCGCCGTTCGCCGAGTCGAGCGCCCCGGACGGCTCGTCGGCGAGCAGCAGCATCCGCTCTCCCACGACCGCACGGGCGATCGCGACCCGCTGCCGCTCGCCGCCCGACAGCTGGTCGGGGAAGCGGTGGGCCTGGTCGCTGAGGCCGAGCTCTTCCAGGACCTTCAGCGCGGCCTGATGCGCCTTGCCCATCGAGGTTCCGTCGAGTTCCAGGGGCAGGGACACGTTCTCCGCCGCGGTCAGGCCTGGCAGCAGGTTGAAGTCCTGGAAGACGTAGCCGATCGTGCGGCGGCGCAGCCGTGACTTCGCGCCGCCGGACATGCGCACCGTGTCTTTGCCGTTGACCAGCACGGCGCCGGAGGTCGGCTCCTCCAGGGTGCCGGCGATCGTCAGAAACGTGGACTTGCCGGACCCGGACGGGCCCATGACCGCTGCCATCTCACCGGCGGCGACGGTGAGGGAGACATCGCGAAGCGCCTGGACTTCGGCGGCGCCCCGGCCGTAGACCTTGGATATGGAGCGCAGTTCGAGGACGCTCATCGCCTTGCTCCCATCGTGGGTCGGCTAGGCAGCCTGGCACCCGCCGGCGCGGGAAGAGCCCGGGCGGGTTTCCAGCCGTCGGCCAGGGCACGGCGCAGCCGGGCCTCGGCCGCGTCCAGCCAGCGGACAACGGAGTCGATGCGGAACAACTCGGAGTCGACAACCAGTGAGAACGCCGGGTCCCTGCCGTTGTCGTCTTCCTTCAGCCTGGTCCACTCCTGCATGAGCTGAACGAGGTACCGGCGGTGCGCCTGGATGACCTCGGACACATCGGTGCCCGGCACCCGCACGGCGATCAGCACCTTCATCACGAGGTCGTCACGCGGCGGGACGGACAGGTCCGGCGGGACTTTCAGCCACTCGGCAAGGTCGGCGGATCCGGCCTCGGTGATCCAGTAGGCCTTCTGCGGTCCCGGGTCACCGGCCCCGGAATCGGCTGCGGCAACCAGGCCGTCCCGCTCAAGCCGCTGCAGCGTCGTGTAGACCTGGCCGACGTTCAGCGGCCAGACCTGCCCGGTGTTCGCCTCGAACTCCTCACGGAGCTGGAGTCCGTACTTCGGACCCTCGCTGAGCAGGGCCAACAGCGCATGCTTAACGCTCATGAACACTCCCGGTACGGTAGTAAACCCTGTATAGCTACGAGTATTATACTCGGTATATAGATCGGCGCGCCAGCCCGCGGGCCGCGAGTCAGGGAAACGTCAGGGAAAACCCTGACCCGCTGCGCCCGGGTGGGAGCGGCACCAGTCCCGTGCCTGCATGGCGCAGCGAGCGGGCCCGCCCAGGCACCACATGGGCCCAGCGTCCCGAGAACCTGGGCGGCCGCTACCAGCCATCTGGCATATACGACCGATTTGCGATGGTTAGATGACTCGTCTACCGATATATCGTGCGACTGTTCCTCAGTTACATGGCACCTGAGCGCCGATATTCCCGATTTGCACCCCACGTAACTGAGGAAGAGTCGCGACGCCGCGCCCGGCGCGGGGGTGGTGTCGGGGCGCGGGGTGGGGCCGGGCGCGGGGTGGGGCGGGTGAGAGTGGCGCCCGTGCCGCGCCGGGCGAGGGCGGACCGGCACTCAGGGGGTCAGCGTCCCGAGAACCTGGGCGGCCGCTTCTCGGCGAACGCGCGCTGGCCCTCCACGTAGTCCTCGGACCGGAAGCAGGCCTCGACCATCGCCTCGACCCTGGTCAGGTCGCGGCGGTCGGGGGATCGGCCGGCATCGCGGATCGCCGCCTTGGCCGCGGCAATGGTGAGCGGGGCGTTCTCCGCGATCGCGGCCGCCAGGCTCATCACCTGCTCCTGCAGCTCCGGGCCGGGGACAACCCGGTTAATCAGGCCCATCGCCAGGGCCTCGGCCGCAGAGAAGCGCCGCGCGGAAAAGAGGATCTCCGCCGTCCAGGCCGGCCCGACCAGGTTCGTCAGGGCGGTGACGCCGCCGAAGCCGTAGCCGAGTCCGAGCCTGGCCGCCGGAATCCCGAACTGCGCGTTGTCGGCGGCGATGCGGATGTCGGCCTGCAGCGCGGTTATCAGGCCGCCGCCCATGCAGAATCCGCGGATCATCGCGATGACGGGCTTGTCCAAACTGGCCCAGGCGCGGCCGACGACGGCCATGCTCGCGTCGAACTCGGCCCTGGCCTCGGGGGAGGTGCGCTGCCGCCCGAACTCCGAGATGTCCGCGCCGGACGCGAACGCCTCGTCCCCGGCCCCGGTGATAACGAGCACGCGTACGTCCGGATCGCTGCCCAGCGCGGCAATAACCCCCGGCAGCGCGGCCCGGATCTCGGCAGACAGTGCGTTCCGCTTGGCCGGGTTATTGAAGGTAACGGTGGCGACGGGACCGGCAACCTCGACCAGTAGCAGCTTGGAACCCGTGTCGTGCTGCACGTTTTCACCTTTCAGATCACGCCCTGCTTGCGGAACTCGGCCACATCGGCGGCCTGGTAACCCAGCTCGCCCAGAATCTCATCGCTGTGCGCTCCCGTCTCCGGGGTCGCTGTCCGGACCGTCGCCGGGCCTTCCGTCATCCGGACCGCGTTGCGGAGTAGATCGAGCCGCCCCAGGGCCGGGTGATCGACCGCCTGGGTCATCCCCAGGTGCTGGACCTGAGGGTCGGCGAACACCTCGTCCATCCGGTATACCGGCCCACAGGGCACGCCGGCCTCGTTCAGCGCCGCGACCCAGGAAGCCGTGCTCCGGGTGCGCAGCCGGCCGGCGATCAGCGCATTGAGCTCGGCGCGGTTTGCCGACCGGCTCGCGCTTGTCGCGAACCGCGGGTCCGCCGTCAGCCCGGGCAGGCCGACCACGTCGCAGAAGCTGCGCAGCAGCCGGCCGCCGGATGCGCCGATGTTGACGTAGCCGTCGGCAGTGGCAAAGCAGCCCATCGGGACAAGGGTCGGGTGGTGGTTGCCGGCCGGCTCGGGTACCTCCCCGTCAATGGTCCAGCGAACCGCCTGCAAATCCATCATCGAGATCATGGCCTCCAGCAGGGAGGTCTGCACCCAGCGGCCCTGGCCGGTCCGCTCCCGGTCATGCAGCGCGGTCAGCACACCCACGGCCAGGTACAGGCCCGCGGCCAGATCGGCGACCGGGATGCCGGCCCGGGTCGGCTCGCTGCCGGGCAGTCCGGTGACGCTCATCAGCCCGCCCATGCCCTGGGCGATCTGGTCCACGCCGCCGCGGTCGGCGTACGGGCCGTCCTGGCCGAACCCGGAGATCGACCCGTAGACAAGGCGCGGGTTCCTGGAGTGCACAGTGTCGAAGTCGAAGCCCAGCCGGGTCTTGACCGGCGGGCGCATGTTCTCGACCAGCACGTCGGCGGTGTCCACCAGCCGCATCAGCACCGCGCGGCCGGCGGGCTCCTTGAGGTTGAGCGTCAGCGATCGCTTGTTGCGATGCAGGTGCTGGTAATCGGAATCATGCGGGCCGCCACCGACTGGAGTAGAGCCAGCCGGGCCCGGCGGCTCGATCCGGATCACGTCGGCGCCCCAGTCCGCGAGCTGGCGGACGCAGGTGGGTCCGGCCCGAGCGATGGTCAGGTCGATGACCCGGATGTCATCGAGAGGGAGGCTTGCGGGCATCTCGTTCCCCCAAATCGCACTGACTGCGTCATTGACGAATCAAATGAACAGAAATTTAATAGCACGTACAGAGTGGCGTGAACAGCGGAGACCTTACCCGGGGCGCTGGCCCCGTGCTGGGAGCGACAGCGCCCGCCACAAGAGGAGGTTGCGGCATGAAGGAACGCAAGAGCCCCACGGCTGTGCTCCACGAAGGTCCCCGAGCCCTGACCGACGAGCTGGTCCGCGAGATCGAGGAGTCTGATCTTCATTCTGTGCTCGACGTCGACATCGACGACGTCATCGAGTATGTGCACAAGGACCTGAAGTCGCTGCCGGACTTCACCACGCTATACCGCAAGTACCTGAAGCAGCGCTGGGACGTCTACGACCTGGACTTCACCCAGGACAAGATCGACTGGACCGAGAAGATGTCGGCCGAGGAACGGGAGTCCTTCACCGCCGTCTCGTCCGGCTTCCACCACGGCGAGCGGCAGGTCGAGATCGAGCTACCGGTGTTCATGATCGGCGCCAGCGAGGAGGAGAAGCTCCACATCGCCGCCCAGATCGAGGACGAGGCCCGGCACACCGTCTTCTTCGACCGCTTCTACCGCGAGGTCGTGGGCCTGCAGGGTGACGACATCATGGGCGTCCTAGATGCCTCGTTCCCCTGGGTGTCGGAGACGTTCGTCGGGCCGTTCGGCCTGCTCGCCTACCAGGCCGACGAGGTTCGCCTGAATCCGTATGACGAGCGAGCCCGAGTGCGCTACGGCACCAACTACTTCCTGTGGATCGAGGGCGTGCTCGCCCTGTCGGTCATGAAGGTGACGCTGTCCTACGCGCGCTGGCGCGGCTTCCTGCCTGCCTATTACACCGGCTTCACCGCCACTTGCCGGGACGAGTCGCGGCACGTGCAGGGTGGCATGAAGTACCTCCAGGACGCGGTCCGCAAGGACCCGACGATGATCAACGAGATCCACGACACGCTGCGGACGATCCTGTCGCTGTCCGGCGTGGCCAGCCGCAAGATCTACTTCGAGCCGCTCGGCTGGACCGAGGACGAGGTGACGATGCTGTTCGTCCAGCAGCTGAAGCGCAAGTGCAACGACGTGGGCATCGACCTCGCACCCGACCTCGAGGAGATGCTCGCGATGGTCTCGCCTCAGCTGGCGGGTGGCTGAGAGATGAGCGAGGTGAAGTTCTTCAGTTCCGAATGGGCCGACGAGGTCCGCGCGGCCCTCACGGCCGGCCCGTCCGCCGAGGCCAGGGAAGGCAAGCTGCAGGAGTACTGGGACTTCTTCGAGATGATCAAGGGCTTGTACCCGGCATCCTGGGCGCTGGGCTGCCGGAGCCTGCCGGCCGAGCTCGGCAAGGGCCCGGCCTACCTGTTCGTCCAGTGGAACGGCGGCACCGTGACGGACTGCAGGATCATCGGGCCCGACGACCCGCTCGACGCAACCTACGTTCTGCGCATGGACTACGCGGACTGGAAGGCGCTGCACGACGGCTACGACGCTCAGCGCACCGTCATGTACCGCAAGATCCTGCTGGAAGACGGGAAGCTCCTTGAGTTCTTCAAGACGGCGTACTTCTTCGTCGAGTCGCTCGCGGTCATCGGCCGAGCGCCCGCCTATTACCCGGAGCTTGCCGTTCGGTAGCCGCAGGAGGATGTCCTTGTGGACGAGATGACGAGCAGGCTGGACATCCGCGAGGTCGTCGAGCGCTGGGTCGTGTGGCGCGACGCGGGGGACTGGGACCGGTTCGCGCAGGTGTGGCACGCGGACGGCTACATGACCGCGACCTGGTTCCAGGGCGGTTTCCGCGACTTCATCGCGGTCAGCCGCCACGGATTCGAGGCGGGCGTGCGGATACTGCACTTCCTCGGCGGCAGCGCCATCGACGTGGCCGGAAACCGGGCGATCGCGCAGACGAAGATGACGATCAACCAGCGCGCGGTCGTGCATGGCGTCGAGGTTGACGTGGTGTGCACCGGCCGGTTCTACGACTTCTTCGCCCACCGGGACGGGAAGTGGGCCATCACCCGGCGGCAGCCGATCTATGAGCGCGACCGGATGGACCCGGTTGACCCGGCCGCGAGCCTCGCCCTGGACCCGGCGATGCTCGGCCGATTCCCCTACGGCTACCGCCATCTGGCCTATCTGCAGACCGAACTCGGCTTCGACGTGAAACCCGGGCTGCCCGAACTCACCGGCGACGCCGTCAGCCGGCTGTATGCCGAGGGGAGCGCGTGGCTGGGCGGATCAGCCACGCCCGGCACTCCGCCCTGAGCCAGCCATGGGTCGTCCTGCAGACCGACCGTGACTCCGCGGCGACCGGCTGGCGGTAGCGTCGGGGTTATGACCCCCGATGTCGACCCACGGGCCGAGGAGACGGCGCTGCTCAAGCTGGCTCGTGACGGCGATGAGGACGCTTTCGGGTCGCTGGCCGACGCCTACCGCACCGAGCTTCGGGCGCACTGCTACCGCATTCTCGGCTCGGTCCATGACGCCGACGACGCGCTCCAGGATGCTCTGCTGCGCGCCTGGCGCGGGCTAGCCGGCTTCGAGGGCCGCAGTTCCGTGCGGTCCTGGCTGTACTCGATCGCCACCCACGCGGCCCTGGATATCGCCCGGCACCGGTCACGGCGCGAACTGGCCACGGACTTCGGCGCCGCCAGCGAGCAGGGGGCCAGCCCCGGGCCGCCGCTGACCGACCGGCCGTGGCTGGAGCTCTACCCCGATTCCTGGCTAGGCGACGACGTGCGGCTGTCTCCGGAAGCACGGTATGAGCAGCGCGAGAGCATAGAGCTGGCCTTCGTGGTCGCCCTCCAGTATCTGCCGCCGCTGCAGCGCGCCGCCCTGCTGCTGCGCGAGGTGGTGGGCTTCTCCACCGAGGAGATCTGCGGGCAGCTCGGGACCAGCGCGCCCGCCGTGAACAGCGCCCTGCAGCGCGCCCGCACCGCCGTCCGCGACCGCCTGCCGGCCAGGAGCCAGCAGGCGACGTTGCGGCTGCTCGGCGACCATCGCACCCAGGCGATCGTGTCCAGGTACGCCACCGCCATCGAGCGCGGCGACACCGAAACCCTGGTTAGCATGCTCACGCAGGACGCGACCTGGTCCATGCCGCCGATGCCCACCTGGTTCAGCGGCCATCAGGCCATCAGGGAGTTCCTGGTCCGCTTCCCGCTCGGCGAGCGCTGGCAGCACCTGCCAGCTCGCGCCAACGGGCAGCTCGCGGTGGGCTGCTACCTGTTCCGCGATGCCCAGGGCGGCTACGTTCCCTGGGTCATCGACGTGCTCACGCTGGCAGGCGACAAGATCGCGGCTGTCACCGGATTCCACGGTGCCGATGGGCTGCCGCCCCGGTCTGGGTCCTGGATCGGGGGAGCCGAGCTCTTCGCCCGCTTCGGGCTGCCCGCCCGGCCGAACTGACGGGCGCACGGCGAGCGCGTCCTGACGCTAACCTGCGGGACCCGAGGGGCGCTAGGGAGCGGGGCGCCGCTGTGAGCCCTGCAGCAGCGCCTCCGGCATGTGCATGCGCAGGAGTATCTGGTCCACGTCCGCGGGGCGATCGTGGCGGGTCGCGATCGACACCGAGATCATCACGGCGAAGGCCGTGGGTACGGTCCAGATGGCCGGGTAGCCCAGCAGGACGGCCGCCCAGCCGGTCCGGGCAAGGCCGGCCATGCTGGCCAGGATGGCGGCGCAGCATCCGCCCCCGCCGATGAGCACGCCGGCCAGCGCGCCTCGCCAGGTCAGGTCCCGCCACCAGATGCCGAGGACGAGCAACGGACAGAACGACGATGCTGCGATCGCGAATGCCCAGCCCACGAGCATGCTCGCGGAGAAGCTCTCCACGAGCAGGGAGGCCGCGACGGCTACGGCGCCCGCGGCCAGAGCGCACCATCGGAACGAGCGGACGCCGCCCTTGAGTATGTCGTGCGACATCGCGCCGGCCACGCTGACGAGCAGCCCGGACGATGTGGACAAGAAGGCGGCGAAGGCGCCCGCGGCCACGAGCGCGGCCAGCGCGCTGCCCAGCGCTCCGGGCAGGAGCAGGGTCGGCAGCGCGAGCACGATCCCGTCGGTGCTGCCGGTCAGGTACAACTGCGGGGCGCGGAGCCGGCCCAGGACCCCCAGAGCGGCAGGAAACACATAGAACAGGCTCAGCAGGACCAGCACGATGAGGGTTGTGCTCCTCGCGGCGACGCCATCGCGATTCGTGTAGAACCTGACCAGGATGTGCGGCAGCCCGATGGCTCCGAAGAACGTCGCGACGATGAGGCCGTACGTTGCGGCGAGCGGGTGCGCGCCGGCCGAGCCGACTGCCACGAACGGCGAGTTCCACATGGGCGCGCGCCGCGGCACCAGGCCGATCCGGGCCGGCACCTGCGCGCCTGCGGCGAACGTCAGCTCCGAGCCGGCATTCACCGAGTAGCTGCCCGGGTCGAGCGTCGTGCTCCGATGCCGTCGCGGCCTGCCGTCGAGCACCCCGGTGATGCGGACCGTGGTGGCGCGCGAGACGGTGAACTGCAGGTTCTCGGGGATGGTGACGCTCGTCGCACGGGCAAAGGTCGGGCTGTGGTCCGGAGCCAGATTGAGCGTGGACCCGTGCCCGACGAAGATGATCAGGATGATCGTGGGGATGCCGATAGCGCAGATCTTCAGCCAGTACTGAAATGCCTGGACAAAGGTCACACCCTTCATGCCGCCCATCGCGATGTTGCCGCTCACCACCACGCCGAGGATGACGACGCCGATCCAGTACGGCGTGCCGAGTATGACCTGCAGCGTGAGGCCGGCCCCGTCCATTTGCGGCAGCAGGTAGAACCAGCCGATGAGCATCACGAGGATCGTCGACCCCAGGCGGAGCCGGGTGGAGTGCAGGCGCCCGCCGGCGAAATCGGGGATGGTGTAAGCGCCGAAGCGCCGCAGCGGCGCCGCCACGAGCAGCAGAAGTACCAGGTACCCGGCGGCATACCCGACCGAGTACCAGAGCGAGCCGAGACCCTGGGCGAAGATCAAACCAGCAATTCCCAGGAACGAGGCAGCCGAGAGGTACTCGCCCGAGATGGCCGCGGCATTGACGGATGGCGACACCTCGCGCGCGGCGACCATGAAGTCGGCCGGGGTCCGCGCGATCCGGATTCCCCGTGCGCCTACCGCGATCGTCAGTAGTATCACGACGGCGATGGCCGCGACCGAGGCGAACTCAGTCATCCGCGTGGGGCATGTCGACCCGGTCAACGAGGCTGATGAACTGTTTCTCCAGGCGGCTGGCCTGATGGTTGTAGAAGACCGCGATGATCAAGATGACGGGATAGATGCCTGCGCCCAGGGCTATCAGCGTCAGCGGCAGGCCGAAAACCTCGGCGTGGTCGAGCCGCGGCAGCACGGCGCACAGGATGGGAAAGAGCGCCGTCACGGCGAGTGCGAAGACCAGGCACACCAAGGACAGCCCGAGCTGAGCGCGAATCAGCGACCGCACCATGATCTGGCGGTAGCCGTCGTCGTCCTGCGGATCAGCAGGGCCGGACGGCCCGCGAAGCGGGGTCTGATCGGGGCCCCACGCCAGGGTGCGGCCGCCGGGAGCCGACTGGGCTGGCCGGGCGGACTGCACGGCCTGGTCGGCTGGTGGCGGGCTCGGTGTCGCCCAGTTTGGGTTGGGCTGATGCGTCACAGGGAGAGCTCAGCGTCCGTCGGCGGCGTGGAGGAATCGTTCGCGGACGTCGCGCGCGTGGCGGCGGCTGACGGGAAGGACGCGCCCGGAGACGGTGACCGTGTGGTTGCCGCCCACGACCGCGAACTCGGTGATGGCCCGGATGGGGACAAGGTAGCCCCGGTGGATGCGGACGAAGCCGTGCGGGGACCACCGTTCCTCGACATGCGAGATCGGCATCCGGATGAGGTGCGCCGAGCCGTCGGTCAGGTGGAGGCGCACGTAATCGCCAACTGCCTCCACCCAGGACACCTGCCTGCACTCGATCATCCGCGTCCGGCCGGCGACCTCGACCGGGATCGCCGGCGCGGGCTTCTCGGTCCATGCCTTCGGGTGCGCCCGGTCCGGGCCCAGCGCCCGCTGCAGTGCCCGCTCCAGGCGCGCCCTGGAGATCGGCTTGAGCAGGTAGTCGCGGGCCTGGACGTCGAAGGCCCGGACGGCGTACTCCTCATAGGCGGTCACGAAGATCACGACCGGCGGGACGGCGAACTGCTGCAGGAGCCGCGCGACCTCGAGACCGTCGAGGTCAGGCATGCGCACATCCAGGAACACGAGGTCGTACTGATAATGCTGCAGATGCCGTATCGCCTCGCTCGAGCTGCCTACGGCATGCACGAGGCTGACGTCGGGAAAGGTTCGCAGCAGGTAGGCAAGCTCGTCACGCGCGGGCGCCTCGTCGTCAACGACCAGCGCGGATGTGCGGGCCGGGTCCTGGGCCGTGCCCGCATCCGGTGACAGCATGGTGTCGGCTGGAGCGTGCGCGGCCGTCATGCGGCGCTCACCGCCGCGCTGTACTTCGGCAGGTGCATGGTGACCTTCGTGCCGGCGCCGACGCCCGTCTCGATTGTCAGGCCATGATCGCTGCCGAAGGTCGCTCGCAGCCGCTCATCCACGTTGCGCAGGCCGACTGAATCTGACGGCCGCCGGCCGGCCAGGATGTCATTGAGGTGCTGAGGGTCAGCGCCGGCCCCGTCGTCCTCGACGGTGACCACGGCTTCATGTCCGGCGTCCGCGGCGACTATCTGCAGGAGGCTGCTCCCGGACCGGCGCTCGAGCCCGTGCCGGATGGCATTCTCGACGAGCGGCTGCAGGATCAGGGACGGCACCCGGACCGGCAGCGTCTCGGGCGCCACCCTGAGCACCACGGCGAGCCGGTCGCCGAAGCGGGCGCGCTCCAACTCGAGGTAGCACTCGACGAGATGCAGTTCCTCCGCCAGCGTCACGTACTGGCTGTGCTCGCGGAACGTGCTGCGCGTGAACTCCGCGAAGCCGAGGAGCAAGTCGCGGGCGCGGTCGGGGTCGGAACGTACGAACGACTCGATTGCGGTGAGCGCGTTATAGACGAAATGCGGGCTGATCTGCGCCCGCAGGAAGTTCAGCTGAGCCTGGACGGTCCGGGTCCGCGATGCGTCCAGCTCGGCGAGGGCCAGATGGGTCGAGACGAACCTGGCCACCTCGCCGGCGGCGCGGATGAGGTCGGCGGCGGGCGCCGGCGCCAGCGCCGCGATGGCGCCGACCACGGAACCGTCGACCGCGATCGGCACCGCGACGCCGGCGTAAGCGGGGCAGTCGTCGTCGTGGCTGCACTGGAGATCGGCGGCCGTCAGCTGCCTCGTCCGCCCGGAATCCACCACCGCCTGCAGGCACCGGGCGAGGGCCTCGCGATGCCGGTCGGAACCGTCATAAGCCAGCAGGCTCCTCGTATCGGCAATCGCGACCGCGGGCGTGCCCAGGAGCCGTCTCAGCGCCGGTGCCGCATTCGCGGCGGACGCAGTCGTCAGGCCACCACGCAACGCCGACACGGCCGTGCTCGCGGTGTGGAGCGTCTCATAGGTTGCGTGCTGACGCGGCGTCCCCATCAGGCGCGACGCTCGCGTCCAGAAGGCCACTGCTCCTGACAGGGCGACGGCAACCGCCACCAGCAAGATCCAAAGGCCCGCCATGGCCGCACTATAGCCAGTACTTCACGGTATGAGAAGACTATGCCGCTGGCTGCGCTCGATTTGCGTGCGCCCGACGGCAACCGAATACCGTTCATCCCGCCGCAGGGACCATTCGTCGCGTCGCGCGGTGATCTTACCCGGCCGAGATTATCGTCGGATTTCTGCCAGTAATTACTCGGCGCCGACAGTCGGCCATTTACGACAGCACCGTCACGAACCCGACCCGGACACGGACGTGGCCGCCCGCAGCGGGCGCGGTCCCTGCTGTCCAGCGGGCGCGGGCTCCCGCTCACCACGGGCCCGCAGCCGGTTTGCGATTGCGCGGAAGTCCCAATGTGGGAAGCCCTTTTCGGCATTTACTCAACGCGCTGATCTAGGAAGGGAATTTCGCCCCGCATTTCCAGCTGCCAGCACACCGGAGGGTGTCCGTGAGCCCGGCGCAGGCCGCTGCCCAACTGACCGGGCAGCAAGTCCTTCCCGTCGCGCTCAACGGACGCTGACTGCCGCTGATCCCGTCTGGCCAACCGCTCCTCGCAATCCTGAGCAGCCTCGGCGCATGAGCATCTCCGCCCGATCCCGGCCGAATTACCGTACCCACGACGACGGCGGCAGCGCCGCCTCACGACTACAAGAGCATCAACCCGAGCTACGACAGCGGCGATCACATGCACCCGAGCATTAGGGAGACAAGTACGCGATGACTGCTATCCGGCGTGGAGGATACGAATGACCGAGAATTCGGATCAAGAGGAAGTGGTTTCTGAGTCCCAGATCGCGGTGCACTGGCGGGAGGAGGAGTATTACCCGCCGCCGCCGGCGTTCGTGGCGCAGGCGAACGCGAGCGACCCGGCGATTCTGGACCGCTTTAGCGAGGACAAGTTCCCGGATTGCTTTACCGAGTATGCGGACCTGCTGGACTGGGATCAGCGGTGGGACACGGTGCTGGATACCAGCCAGGCGCCGTTCTGGAAGTGGTTCACCGGCGGGAAGCTGAACGCCTGCTTTAACTGCGTGGACCGGCATGCGGCGGCCGATCCGGGCAAGACCGCGATTATCTGGGTGCCCGAGCTCGAGGAAGACGAGACGCTGTACATCTCGTACGGGGAGCTGCTGGCGCGGGTGAATGAGTTCGCCGCGCTGCTGGCCGATTTCGCCGGGCTGAAGGCCGGGGACCGGGTCACTTTGCATATGCCGATGGTGCCCGAGCTGCCGGTGACGATGCTGGCGTGCGCGCGGCTGGGGGTTATTCACTCGCAGGTGTTCGGCGGGTTCTCCGGGAATGCGTGCGGGACCCGGATCGCGGACTCGGGCAGCCGGGTGCTGATCACGATGGACGGGTATTACCGGGCCGGCGGCATGACCGATCACAAGGTGAAGGCCGATGAGGCAGTCGCCGAGGCGGCCCGGCAGGGCCAGGGCGTCGACCAGGTGCTGGTGTGGCGGCGGGACCCGGGCGGGTGGGCGTCGCCCACCCCGATGGCCGGCGGCCGGGACTTTTTCGTTGACGAGATCATCGGCAAGTACGCGGGCCAGAGTGTGGACCCGGTGTCGATGGACTCGACCGCGCCGCTGTTTTTGATGTACACCAGCGGGACGACCGGGCGGCCCAAGGGCGCGCAGCATTCCACCGGCGGGTACCTGGCGTATGTGGCCGGGACGTCGAAGTACTACCAGGACATCCACCCTGGTGACGTGTACTGGTGCATGGCCGACATCGGCTGGATCACCGGGCACTCCTATATCGTGTACGGGCCGCTGGCGCTGGGGACGACGACGGTGATCTACGAGGGGGTGCCGAACTATCCCGACGGCGGCCGTCCGTGGCGGATCGCCGAGAAGCTCGGGGTGGACATCTTTCACACCTCGCCGACCGCGATCCGGATGCTGCGCAAGGTCGGCCCGGACGAGCCGGCCAGATACGACTATCACTTCAAGACCATGACCACCGTCGGCGAGCCGATCGAGCCGGAGGTCTGGCGGTGGTATTACACCACCGTCGGCAAGGGCCAGGCCGCGATCACCGACACCTGGTGGCAGACCGAGACCGGCGGGTTCCTGGGCTCCACGCTGCCGGGCCTGCAGCCGATGAAACCCGGCTCGTGCGGCCCCGGCGCGCTGGGCATCTACCCGGTGATCTACGACGAGGACCGCAACGAGATCCCGGCCGGCAGCGGCCGGGCCGGCAACATCTGCATCCGCAACCCCTGGCCCGGCATCATGCAGACGGTGTGGGGCCAGCCCGAGCGGTTCCTGGATGTCTACTACCGCAAGTACAACACCGACCCGCAGTCCGCCGACTGGCATGACTGGCCCTACTTCGCCGGCGACGGCGCGGTGCAGGCCGCCGACGGGTACTACCGGATCCTGGGCCGCATCGACGACGTCATCAACGTGGCCGGGCACCGGCTGGGCACCAAGGAACTGGAGTCGGCGGCGCTGACCGTGCCCGAGGTGGCCGAGGCCGCCGCGGTCCCGGTGATCGACGACATCCGCGGCCGGATGGTGGAGATGTATGTCTCCCTCAAGCCCGGCATCGACCCCGACGGGATGGAGGCCAAGGTCGTCACCGCGATCGAGACCGAGATCGGGAAGATCGCCCGGCCCAAGAACGTGTGGATCGTGCCCGACATGCCCAAGACCAGGTCCGGGAAGATCATGCGCCGCGTGATCGCGTCGGTGTCCAACTTCGCCGACGTCGGCGACGTCACCACCCTGGCCAACCCCGAAGTCGTCGAGGGCATCCGCCAGCACGTCCAGAAGGCCAAGGTCGACAAGGGCGACACCCCCCGCCCCCTGACCGACACCGAACTCGCCGAGATCCAGTCCTTCGGCAACGAGTAATAGCGGCAAGCTAGCAGGCCCGTCGGCCGGTTTGGCCGGCGGGCCGGCCTGCCCTCTGGCCGTGTCGGCATTGGGCAGCAATGGTCCAACGGTGTCCCTAGAGGAGCAGCGGGGCGTTCCGGCGGCCTCGGCGCGGAGGCCCGATCGGCGTAGCATTGAGGCACGCAGCGAAGGCCAGATGCGGGAGGCTGCGATGAGACTGCGGGCGCGCCGGGGAACCCTCGTGATCTGGAGCAAATCCGCCCATCCGGCCGACTGGTACGGGTCGCACAACCGCACGCAGATCCGGCGCAGCCGGCGTTTTCGCCGCGGGATGCGTCTCGCGGTCCTGCTCACGCTCATGGGCGTGATGCGCGTCGTGCGCCGCAGGCCTCGCCACTGGTGCTCCATGCTCACAGGAACCGTCCTGTGCATCGCGGGGATGAAGCTGGGCGACGGCTGGAGCGTCCTCATCTTCCCGGGGATCTGGTTCTACGTGTATTCGATCGTCCTCCCGGAAAGGCCGTATGCGGACTGGGACGACCAGCCCCGTGATAAGACCAGGCGTCCGGGCTTCAGCTCGCGCTGAGGCTGAACGGGTGCCCCGCAGGGGTCGAGAAACACGCCCCTAGAAAGGGCCAGCAGGGGTCCAACGCTGCCCTGAGAGGCAGAGCAGGGAGGCCCCGGTGCTCTTCACTGCGTCATCCTTACGACGAAGCCTGGCCGGCCGTACCGTCGGCCGCGTCGGCGAGCCAGCGCGCGAC
Organism: Streptosporangiaceae bacterium; assembly: GCA_030038495.1. Classification (GTDB taxonomy): domain Bacteria; phylum Actinomycetota; class Actinomycetes; order Streptosporangiales; family Streptosporangiaceae; genus JAJYUU01. The sequence goes on along the minus strand of JASHOV010000100.1, from coordinate 31,248 downwards.
GGCATCCGATCGCGAGGCCGCACCGAGCTTGGCGTAGATCTTGTTGACGTGATTCTTCACTGTCTTCTCGGCCAGGAACAGGCGCTGGGCAATCAGTCCGTTGGTGTGCCCGGCGGCGATCAGGGCGATGATCTCGGCTTCCCTGGAGGAGAGCCCTGACCGGCTTTCGATCTTGGTTGCGCTGTAGTTCCCCATGCGAATCCCGTCTTGCCATGGCCATACTCACTCGCGTCGGAGCGTATTTTGACGCGGTCAGCCGGGGAATCCTCGGTCGACAAAACGGCGGATTCGCGCGAGGAACGGCACTGTCCTGCGACAAGCGGCCGCGATCGGGTCGGCTCAGTATCGGTACGGGCCGTCCGTTCCGGTCTGCGCGTAGCCCGGTGACGTGGGGATAATACGCACGCCGAGCGGCACGAGCGTCACTGGAATGATCTTGAAGCTGGCGATCCCAAGCGGGATTCCGATGATCGTGACGCAGAGCACGACCCCGGCGATGAGGTGTCCGAGCGCGAGCCACCAGCCGAACAAGAGAATCCACAGAACGTTGCCGATGGCCGAGCCCACGCCCGCTTCCTGCCGTCGCTCGATCGTCCGGCCGAACGGCCACAGCACGTAGCCCGCGATCCGGAACGCGGCAATGCCGAATGGGATCGTGATGATGAGGATGAAGCAGACAAGACCGGCCAGAACGTAGCCGATGGCCATCCAGATGCCTTCGAGCACGAGCCATATCAGGTTGAGTATCGCGTTAAGCATTGGGTCCCCCCGGAAGCGACCAAGGCGCAGGCCTCGTCCCGTAAGTGTTCCCGTGTTTGCGGCCAGGACCCGCCGCGGCGGGCCAGGCGTCGGCGGAGCATCATCGGTCAGGACATGGACAGGAGGCACCGTGGCGAACGTGCTGATCACTGGTGGCGCCGGCTTCCTCGGCTCGCGGCTGGGCCGTGAATTGCTCGCAGCCGGGTCCATCGAGGTGGCGGGCCAGGCCGCCGCCCCGCTTCGCAGGCTGATGCTCATCGACAGCGCCCCGGCTCCACAAGACCTCGCCGCCGATGCTCGCGTCACGGTGCTGGAGGGCAGTCTCGCCGCGGTGCTGAACGAATCCACCGCGGAAGCGCGGGCGGTGGCCGACGCGGATGTGATCTTCCATCTGGCGGCGGCGGTCAGCGCGGAATGCGAGGCCGACTTCGATCTCGGCATCCGGGCCAATCTGCACGGGGCCGAGGCTCTCTTCGCCGCCGGCCGCCGGTACGGACGCGTTCCCGTCGTGGTCTTCGCCAGTTCCGTGGCTGTCTTCGGTGCCTCGGCCGAGCACCCGCTCCCGGCCGTGGTGGATGATCAGACACTGCCGAATCCGCAGTCGAGTTACGGCACGCAGAAGGTCATGACCGAGTTCCTGCTGGCTGATTACACCCGGAAGGGGCTCCTGAGGGGGCGGGCGGTCCGGCTGATGACCGTTGTCGTGCGCCCCGGTCGGCCGAACGCGGCCGCCTCCGGGTTCCTGTCCGGGATCATCCGCGAGCCGCTGGCCGGGCAGCGCGCAACGTGCCCGGTCAGTCCGGAGACGGCGGCCGCGGTTGGCTCGCCGGCCCGGACCGTAGCCGGCCTGCTGCGCGCGGCCGGCGCGTCAGATTCTGCCTGGGGCGGGCTCAGCGCGATGAACATGCCCGCTTTGACCGTGACGGTCGCGGACATGATCGCGGCGCTGGAGCGGGTGGCCGGAACCGGGGCACCGGAGCTGATCGACTGGGTGCCCGACGCGCGGATCGCCAGCATGGTCAGCAGCTGGCCCGCCCGGTTTCAGTCCGACCGGGCTGCCCGACTCGGGCTCGCGCCCGACCCCGACTTCGACTCGATCATCGCGCTGCACCTGGCGGATATGCGTGGTTAGTCCCAGCCGAGCGCGCAGAGGCCGCAGTGGTGCTCGGCGGCGAAGTCCGATTCCCGTTCCGGCTGCATGGCACCGGACTGGTTCTGGCCGGCTGCCGCCGAACGCGCGGATGTTGCGCCGGACTCAGCGCGGCCCGCTGGTCCATCTGGCCGTAGTCACCGGCCGGGCCGCCGCTTGCCCGCCGATCTGCCATGTCGTCATTCAGCCCTCCGTACCGAGGTAGCGGCATTCTGGCCGTCCGGGCCACAAGCGGCGATACTGCTCCTGACTACACGTGCATTCGCTGGGAGGGTTCGGCCATGGAGCTGCGCGCCGGGAAAGTCGCCGTCGTGACCGGGGCGGCCAGCGGCATCGGCTTCGCGCTGGCCGAGCGGTTCGCCCGGTCCGGCCTAAGCGTGGTGCTCGCCGACATCGAACAGGACGCGCTAGCCGCAGCGGAGCAGAAGATCCTGGCCCACGGCGTCGAGACGCTGGCCGTGCCCACCGACGTGAGCGACGAGGCTGCGGTTCAGGCGCTAGCCCGCACGGCGGTTGAGCGGTTCGGGTCCGTTCATGTCGTCTGCAATAACGCTGGCGTGGTCAGCAACGCCGATCCGTGGCTGGGCCCGCTGTCGGCGTGGCGGTGGGTGCTGGGCGTGAACCTGTGGGGCGTCATCCACGGGATTCGTGCCTTCATGCCGGTGCTGGCCCTGCAGGGCGAGGGCCATATCGTCAACACCGCCAGCATGGCCGGGCTGCTGCCCGGATTCAGCCCGTCCTACGACGCGACCAAGCACGCGGTCGTGGCGATCTCGGAGGACCTGTACCGCGCGATGAAGCTCGCCGGGTTGCCGGTCGGAGTCAGCGTGCTGTGCCCGGGCTGGGTCCGGACTAGCATCCTCGAGGCGGGCCGGAACTGGCCGTCAGGCCTCGGTGATGTTCCGCCTCCCGCGCCGACGGCCGAGGTGACCAGCCGTTACGTCGAGCGCGTGATCGACGAGGGGATGGCCCCGGCGGCGGTCGCGGACCTGGTCGCCGAGGCGATCGCGGCCGAGCGCTTCTGGGTGTTCACCGACCAGGAGATGATGAGCATCGCCGCACGCCGGTGGGAGGGCATTGCGGCAGGTCAGAACCCGCCGCTCGGCATGGACGTACCCGGACTGCCCACGGAGGAGATTGCCGCCGAAGTGCGCCGGTTCCTCGCCGGCGCCTGATCAGTCGGGTGCGGCTTCGGCTAGCTGCTGGGCTCCGATCCGTGGCAGCCACGCGAGGGATCGCGGGAAGTACCAGGCGCGATCACCGAGCAGGGCAATGGCCGCAGGGACCAGGATGCCGCGCACCGCGGTCGCGTCGATCAGCACGGCCACGGCCAGGCCAATCCCGAGCGTCTTCACGTCGACGAACGACAGCGTGGCGAAGATCGAGAACACCGCGACCATGATTACGGCGGCGCTGGTGACGACTCCGGCGCTTGCGGCTATGCCGCTGGTCAGGGCGTCTGGCGTGGTCATTCCCCCCAGCCGTCGCTCGCGGATGCGGCTGAGGATGAAGACGTGGTAGTCCATGCTCAGGCCGAACAGGAACACGAACATGAACAGCGGCACCCACTGCGCGATCGAGCCGCTCCCGGTGAATCCGATCGCCGGATGGAGCCAGCCATCCTGGAAGATCAGCGTGATCACGCCGTAGGCGGCCCCGACGGACAGCAGGTTCAGCAGTACCGACATCAGCGGCAGGAGCAGCGACCGGAAGGCGGTCATCAGCAGGAGGAACGCCAGCCCGGCGACCACGGCGAAAACGATCGGAGTGCGTGCACGGAGCGTGGTGCCCCAGTCATAGGTAATCGCGGTATTGCCGGTGACCGAGTAACTGACGCCAGCGACCTGGCCCAGGGTCTGCGGCAGCGCCCGGTCGCGCAGCGTCAGCAGCGCGCTGTCGGAGACGCCGTCCGATCCGTTGCCCGCCAGCGGCACCTCGATGATCAGGCCGCGTCCGGAGGCGACCAGCGTGGCGGTGATCGGCGGCCGGAGCGGCCCGGTGGCCGAGGCGTGCCGTTCGAGCGCCGTGATCGCGGCGCGGACGGCCGGTCTGCCCAGGTTCTGGCCGGTGACTACGACCTCGGCGGGCGCCGGGCGACCGGGGAACGCCGCGGATATCTTCGCCAGCGTCTGCGCGACCGGCACATTGCTGGGCAGGTCGACCAGGGGATTCCCGAGCCGCATGCCGAATGCGGGGATCGTCAGCGCGATCATCGCGGCCGCCGCGACTCCGCCCCAGGCAGCCGGATTGCGGACCACCCGGCGGATCAGGACGGCCCATAGCCGCGAAGGCCGGGCGGCGGCAGCGCGCCGGCCGAGGAACGGGACCTTAGCCCGGTCGGCCCAGTCGCCCAGGAGCGACAGGCTGCCGGGCAGGACGGTCAGTGAGCCGACGACGGCCACGCCCACGACCGTGATCGTGCCGAACGCCATGCCGGTGAACAGCTCGATGCCGCTCAGGAACAACCCGGCCAGGGAGATCATCACGGTCAGGCCGGAGACGACGATTGCCCGTCCCGAGGTGGCGGCCGCGATCCGGAGGGCGACCGCGGGTGACCGCCCGGCCGCGCGTTCCTCCCGCTCCCGGCGCAGGTAGAACAGCGAGTAGTCGACGCCCACCGCCATGCCGAGGATCAGCACGATCTCCGACGTGCCACCCCTGATCGGCAGGAACCGGCTCGGTACCGCCAGCAGGGAGATCGTCGCCGCGACGGCGGTGCCCGCCAGGATCACCGGAATCCCGGCCGCGATCAGCGCGCCGAACACGATCAGCAGGAGGATCAGCGTGAGCGGGATCGCGGTGTACTCGGCCCGCCGGAAGTCGGACTCCAGCAGGGAGTTGCTGGCCGCGCTCGCGCTCGCGTCGCCCGCCTCTGCCACCAGCAGGCCGGGGAACGTGGCCTGGATCCTGGCGACCGCGGCCAGATCCGCGGCGACGTTGCCGGCCTGGGTCGTGCGCGATCCTGGCACCTGGAACGTCACCAGCGCGCTGCGGCCGTTGGCGGAGACCAGGCCGCTGGTGCCGGAGCGGTCCGCGGCGTCGACGTGCATCGCGGTGGCGTGCATATGGCCGAGGGTCTGTGCTACCTGGCGGACGGCCTGGCGCATCTGCGGGTCGGTTGCGTACGTGAGCCGGTCAGACTCCGGTCCGCGGAGCTGGATGAGCACGCTTTCTGCGGGCGGCGAGGAGACATGCAGCTGGTGCAGCGCCTGCTCGCCGACGCCCGCCTGACCCGGGTCGTACTGCGGCAGGCTCTGCGTTCCCAGCAGCTGCCCGGCCGCGAACGCGATCCCGATCAGGGCGAACCAGCCGATGACCGCGGTCTTCGCGTGCCGGGTGCTCCAGTGCGCGATCCGCTCGATCAGCGGCCTCGGGCGTCCGGCATCCGCGGGCAGGCCAGCCTGCGGTAAGCCGGGGCGACGGAGCATGCTAATCCGTCCTCGAATGATGGGGGAAGCGCGATTTGCGGTCGATGCTCTCACGAACCCGACCGGCTTGCCAGCCGCGCCATTGAGCCGCGGCGCGGGCGGTAGTGATAGGAATCCCTGGTGGGGGCGAACCGGCCGGACGAGGGATCCAGCGTGAGTGATCAGCAGCCGAAGATCGGCGGTCTGCGGCAGCAGCTTGACGAGGTGGACAGCGGCATCGTCGGCCTGATCGCGCGGCGCAGCCGGATCATCGCGGACATCGCCAGGGCCAAGGAGCACAGCAGCAAGGCCGTCCAGGACCCCGATCGCGAACGGCAGGTTCTTGCGGCCGTCGAGGCAACGGCGACGGAACTAGGCGTTTCCGCCAGCCTCGTGCGCCGGATCTTCCGCGAGCTGATCGGCGACTCGGTCGCCCAGCAGGCCCGGCACCTGACCGGGGAGGGTGCCGTCCGCCACCGGGTCGCGTTCCAGGGCTCCGCACACGCCTACAGCGACGCTGCCGCCCGCAAGTACCTGGCGGGCCTGGGCGCCGAGGGTGACCTGACCGGTTACGGCACTTTCCGCGAGGCCATCGACGCGCTGCTGGCGGGCGCGGCCGACCTGGCTGTGCTGCCGATCGAGAACACCACGGCCGGGAGCATCAACCAGGTCTACGCACTGCTGCGGGAGCGCGACCTGTTCATCGTCGGCGAGGAGACCTGGAAGGTCGATCACTGCCTCGCCGCGGTTCAGGACGTCCCGCTGAACTCGCTGACCCGGATACTGTCGCATCCGCAGGGCCTGGAGCAGTGCGCGCAGTTCCTGCAGTCCCTGCCCGGCGCCGTTCCCACGAGCTACTTCGATACGGCCGGGGCCATGGCCGCGGTGGCCGCGTCCGGCGATCCGAGAGTGGCCGCGATCGGCTCACCCGAGGCGGCCGACGCTTACGGGCTGGTCGTGCTCAGGCACGGGATCGCCGACACCGAGGACAACTACACCCGGTTCGTGGTGCTATCAGGGGCGGCAGCACCCGTCGACGTCCGGATCGCCTGCAAGACCAGCCTGATCCTGGTCACCCGGCACGAGGAGGGCGCACTCCTGCGCTGCCTGGAGATCCTGTCGGGCAGCGGGCACTCGCTGACCAAGCTCGAGTCGCGGCCCCGGCCGGGCAGGCCCTGGGAGTACCTGTTCTTCATCGACTTCGAGGGCAACGTCGCCGAGCCCCGCACGGCTGCGGCGCTGGACGAGCTGAAGGCGGCGGCGCAGTACATCAAGGTGCTGGGCAGCTATCCGGCCAAGGCGCTGCGCCATTCGCCGCAGCCGGGCAGCCTCCCGGATACAGCGGCGGAGTCGCCCGCCGACGTGCTGGAGGCCGTGGTCGCCGATGAGCCGTCGGCGGTACGCCGTTCCCGGCAGTACCGGCTCGTTGACCGCTCGGCCCGCCCCGCCGACACGGTGGTCACGGTCGGCAACCTGCTGGTGGGCGGGGACAGCTTTGTCGTGATGGCCGGGCCCTGCTCGGTTGAGAATGCCGACCAGATCACCTCGACCGCCAGATTCGTCCGTGACCAGGGCGCGCACGTGCTGCGCGGCGGTGTCTTCAAACCGCGGACCTCGCCCTATGCATTCCAGGGGCTCGGCTGGGAGGGGCTGGAGCTTCTGGTCAGGGCCGGGCACGAGACCGGCCTTCCGGTCATCACCGAGGTGATGGCGGTGGAGCAGGTGCAGCGGATGGCCAAGGAAGCCGACATCCTGCAGATCGGCGCGCGGAACATGCAGAACTTTGACCTGCTGCGCGAGGTCGGCAAGCTCGACCGGCCGGTCCTGCTCAAGCGGGGCCTGTCCAGCACCATCGAGGAGTGGCTGGCGGCCGCGGAGTACATAGTGGCGCAGGGCAATCAGCAGGTCATTCTCTGCGAGCGGGGCATCAGGACCTTCGAGAGCGCCACTCGTAACACGCTCGATCTGTCCGCCGTGGTGGTCGTCAGGGAGAGATCGCACCTGCCGGTCATCGTGGATCCCAGCCACGGCACCGGGCGGCGCGGCTATGTCGCGCCTATGGCGTGGGCCGCCCGCGCGGCCGGCGCGCACGGCCTGCTCATCGAGGTCCATCCGGCACCGGAGAAGGCGCTGTCCGACGCCGACCAGAGCCTGTCGTTCGGCGAGTTCGCTGCGCTGATGGCCAGGCTTGCGGCGGTCCCCGGTCCGTAGCGCTGGCCCGCCTAGCCGCGACGTTGCCGGGTGAGCAGGGTCCACCGCGGTCCTGGGTACACCACCCTGGCGATTGCGGCCGAGATCCAGCCGATGACCCAGCCAAGGAAGACCCAGCTCAGCGTCCGCACGGTCGCGGGGCTGGCCAGGGTGCCCACCAGTATCCAGATGAGGGCCCAGGCGATCGCGCAGGCGATGCCGTATCCGGCATAGCTCGGTCGCCAGTACCACTTGCCCTGGCTCGAACCTTTCATCAGCTCTCAGCCTCCCGCGCCCGGCGGTGCCCGATCCGGCCACCCACTAAAAGTGATATCATTTTGATAGATAGCGGTCAAGAGCGGCAGCCCAATACCCTGCTGGCGATGCGTCGGGGCGAAGGGAACGGGAACTTCATGAGGCTCGGTCTGACACTGGGGTACTCCGGCGCCCGCGTCAACTTCCCGATCGATCTGGTGCAGCGGGCCGAGCGGCTCGGCTACGACTCGGTCTGGACGGCCGAGGCGTACGGGTCGGATGCGATGACGCCACTGGCCTGGATTGCCGCGCAGACATCGCGGATCCGGCTGGGCACCGGCATTGCCCAGCTCGCCGGGCGCACGCCGGCGATGTGCGCGATGCAGGCGATGACGATCGACGCGCTGGCCGGCGGCGGCCGGATGATCGTCGGCCTCGGCGTGTCCGGCCCGCAGATTGTCGAGGGCTGGTACGGCCAGCCCTGGGGCAGGCCGTACTGGCGGGTGCGGGATTACGTCGAGATCATGCGCAAGATCTTCCGGCGCGAGGCCCCGGTATCCCACGACGGCCGGGAGATCTCGCTGCCGTACGCCGGCGAGGGCGCCCTGGGCCTGGGCAAGTCGCTGCAGTCGATACTCCACCCGTCGTCCGACATCCCGATCGTGCTGGGCAGCGGCTCGGACTCCATGCTGCGGCTGTGCGGTGAGATCTGCGACGGCGTGCTGCCGCTCCGGTTCATCCCGCGGGAGATGCCGCGGTTCCGCGTTGCGATCGAGGAGGGCTTCGCCCGCGCCGGGAACGGCAAGTCGTGGGCCGGCTTCTCGTTCGAGCCCATGGTCTCTGTGGCCATCACCGACGACGTTGCGGCGACGCTGCGGACGATGAAGCCGAGCATCGCGCTGTATGTCGGCGGGATGGGACACCCGACCCTCAACTTCCACAAGCGCGCGATGGAGCAGCAGGGCTACGGTGACGCGGCGGCGAAGATCGAGGAGTTGTTCCGCGCCGGCCGCAAGCAGGAGGCGGCGGACGCCGTGCCGGACGAGTTCGTCGATGAGCAGGCGCTCGTCGGGACCCCGGAGCGAACCCGGCAGCGGTACCACCCCTGGGCCGAGTCCGGTGCGACCGGCCTGCACATCGCCACCAGCCAGCCCGCCGCCCTGGAGCTGATGGCCGAGCTGGCCGGCACGAGGGCGGCCTAGACCGGAGCCGAGCCGCCGAGAACAACAGCAGTGGGTACCCTGCCGTCGTTCTTGCGACATCAGGTGGTGGTTTGCTGTTGTTCCGCCCCCTAGCCGCCGGCCTCAGCTTGCGCGGCCGCGCCGAAGACGCTGTTGACCATGGCCTCCGCGACCCGCCCGTAGGGCGGGAGGAACGCGTCAGCCAGGTCACCTCCGACAAAAGTGCCGCATAGCAGGCGCGGAGAAGGAATCCTCCGCGAGCGCCGCCCGCGGCCGGCCTGGCATGCTAGGCGCATGGAGACCGTGTACGAAGCCGCGGGCGGAAGCGAGGGCATGCTCCGTCTCGCCGAGGCGTGGCACCAGCGGGTACTGGCCGACGAGATCGTCAGCCACGCCTTCAGCCACGGGTTCGAACCCGATCACACCGAGCGCCTGGCCGCCTACTGGGCCGAGGCGCTGGGCGGCCCCGCCGCCTACACCGGGAAGTACGGCGATGAGACATCTGTCGTGCGCATCCACAGCGGGAACGGCGAGCATACCGAGATGGACGAGCGCGCGATCGACTGCTTTGACCGGGCGCTCGGGGACACCGGGCTGACCGGCGATCCGCTCCGGCGGGTGCTGCACGACTACTTCGCCTGGGCGACGGCCACCACGATGGCGCGCTACCACGATAGCGCCGACGACGTCCCCGACGGCCTGTCCATCCCGCGATGGTCCTGGGACGGGCTGCAGCGCTGACGCGGTGCTAGTGCGCGGCGCTAGTGCGCGGCGCTAGTGCCCGGCGCCGCCTCGGGTGATCGCGGGATACGCCCCATGAGGTAGAACTCGGGGTTGGGCTGCAGCGCGGTCAGGTGCGCGAGGCGGTTGGAAGCGGCGAACAGAGCGGCGATCGAGCCGACATCCCAGATCTCGTCGTCGGTGAGCCCGGCGGACCGGGCCGCGGCGATGTCGGCGTCGCCGAAGTGCTCAGGCGTGCGGGCGAGCGCGAGCGCCAGGTCGGCGATGGCGCGGCCGCGCGGGTCCAGCCCGGCCTGCCACGGGTTGGCAGCGACCTGATCGGCCAGCTGTGGGTCCTTGGACCGGATCCGCAGCAGCGCGCCGTGGGCAACGATGCAGTAGGTGCAGAAGTTGGCAGCCGACGTGGCGACGACGACGAGCTCGCGCTCGGCCTTGCTCAGCCCCTCGGTCCGCTCCATCAGCGCGTCGTGGTAATCGAGGAAGGCTCGCAGCTCGGCCGGCCGGTGCCCGAGAGCCCGGAAGATGTTGGGAACGAAGCCGGACTTGCTGGCGATCTCGCCGACACGCTCGCGCAGGTCGTCGGGCAGCTCGTCCAGCTCGGTCAGCGGGAACCGGCTCTCGGCCATGATGCCTAGTACACCCGGACGCGAGTCGGGGTCATGACCAGGGGAACCGAGAACTCGGCTCCCATCTGCTCCGGGGTCATGTTGATGCTGGCGATGCCCGCACGGTACTTCTGCAGGTAATCCGACTGCTCGTGCACTGGAGGAACGGTGTCGGCGACCCGTGCTGTGCCCTCGAACGTGGCGACGTTCCCCCCATGCTCGTCGCTGTTCAGGTGCACCGAAACCTGCGGATGAGCCCGGATGTTGCGCACCTTCCACGAGCGTGGCTGCGCGTAGACCAGGAACGAGCCGTCCGTCCAGAGGAACCAGACCGGAGACGACTGGGGCTGCCCGTCCGGGCTCACCGTGGTCAGCCAGGCAATGCCCTCGGCTCGCAGCCGCTCGCCGAGCTCGGCCGACGCTTCCGCACTCAGGTTCAGCACGGTGCTCAGCCTAGCGGCCGGGCTGCCAGAGCCGGGGCACCGAGCCGATGACCGGCAGCTCGCCGTAACTGTCATGCTCGGGCCCGGCGTAGACGGTCACGGTGAACGGATGCTCCGCGAGCCCCGGCCCCTGCCAGCTCACCCCGATGGCCGGATCGAGCGCAGCACCCTGCACCGTGAAGCGGATCCGGTGCCTCGCCTGAACCACGTACGAGGTGGGCTGAAACTCGATCTCATACCGGCGGACTTCCGCGGGCGCTATCGCGGTCGGGCCGGTGCGGGAGAACTGCGCGCTCGCGCGCAGGTACCCGCGCGTGATCTGAGTGCTCGTCCAGGAACCGTCATCGCCGAAGCCAATGTCGGTCAGTTCCGCGACGAAGTCAGCATCCGGCCGGGATACCGAGGCCCACAGCACCAGGCGGGGGTACCCGGTGATCTCCGCGGGCTGCATGAGCACGGGGCTGGTCCAGGTTACGGCCTCGGCTTCGTAGCCCGACTTGTCCATGAGCAGGCGGCCGTGCTCGATCCGGCATCCGGCCGGCAGGCTGTCCGGCTTGAGCGACGGCAGCCCGTCGGCGACCAGGATGAGCGTGGGTACCGTCACCGCCGCCGCGTTACGCGAGCGGGCCGGGTCGAAGCTGTAGGTCGCGTCCCCCGGCTCCGCGGCCGGCGCGGGGGACAGCGTTCCGTCATTCCGGCTGTCCGCGGTTCCGCTCGTCACCGCGGACAGGTAGAGCCGGATGCGCTGCTCATCCGGCAGCGGCCAGTCCTGCTCGTATCGCCACTGATCCGGTCCCTGGACGAAGATCTGGACCGGCGGCTCGGCGTCTATTCCATTGGGCGCGCCGCGCAGCCAGCGATCCAGCCATAGCAACTGCACGTCGAAGCCCTTGTAGGGACGGACCGTGTCGCCCGGCGCGGTCTCGTAGCCAAGGCCCTGACCGCGCCCGAAGGCGGCGGCATGCCGCCATGGCCCGACGATCAGCCGGGCTCTCGATCCTGCGCCCGCGCCGCGCAGGTACGTGAACGCGCGGGTGCCGGAGTCGACCAGGTAGCTGTCCCACCCGGTCGAGGTCAGCACGGGCAGTCCGCTGCGGGCGATTGCCTCGAAGTCCTCGCGGAGTATCGACCGCGGCCGCCAGAAATCACCGGACCACGGGTGACTTGCGGCCAGACCGTATTCCGACTCCACGCCGGGGACCTCGGCGCGCTGCCTGCGGCCGGGTCCCGGCGTCATGCCGCCCAGGTGCCACAGATAGCGGTAGGTGTCGGCGGGCGCGTCATCGGGAACCACGGCCTCCAGATGGGGCGGCCGTTCCCGCGCTGCCATCCACTGGCTGATGCCGAGCAGCGAGGCGCCGATCATGCCGACTCGGCCGTTGCAGAACGGCTGAGCCGCCGCCCATTCGACGATGTCGTAGCCATCCTCGCCGTACCGCTCGTACAGACCGCCCTGGCCCTCGGATGGCGGCACGCCGCGTAGCCGCGCCAGCACGACCGGATAGCCGTACCCGGCGAGCGCACGCAGGTCCGGCCGTAGCCAGAAGTCCAGGCCGCTGTACCCGTTGGTCACGACCACGCACGGCTGCGGCGGCGAGTCCCCGGGCAGCACGGGCTCGATGATGAGCGCGGACAGGGCGGTGCCGTCCCGCACGACAATGCGCTCTTCGCGCTCGGTTGTCTCGAGGCTGACCGGTCGGAGCGGAGCGTCGCGCTGCTCGGCGATCCACAGCCGGTCGTCCGTCCCGGCCCCGCGAGCTAAGTGCTGCCCTTCAGCCACTGTCCACCTCCAGGGGACTACACCAACTATGCACGAAATGTGCGGCTGAGGGGCAAAACGCGAGCCGGGCGTTACCTAGGTACCAGGTGCTGAGCGCGATGCGCGATCACCACGATCCCGGCCGCCATCAGCATGAGCGTGAGGATCTCCCCGGCTATGCCCGCCGCGCTGCTGCTCAGGCCCTCACCCAGCCAGAGCCAGCCCAGGGCGACCGAGATGACCGGGTCGCAGACCGTGATGATGGACAGCACCGGCGCGAGCAGCGTCCCGGACTGGAAGGCGTTCTCGTTCAGCAGGAACCCGAGCGGCCCGACGACCGCAAGCGCGTAGATCGGCCAGTCGGTGAACAGCGCCGTGAATCCCGCGCCGACGTCGGAGATCACGAGCTTGACCAGGAATGCGGAGACGCCATAGCAGATGCCGCACGCCAGCGCGAGCGCGAGCGGCCGGTACCTGGCGTTCCGCTGCGCGAACGTGAGGCAGCCGGTCAGCGCCGCCGCGAGCCCGGCGCCCAGCGGAAGCACGGTCAGGAAGCCCACGTGGGTGCGGCCCGCCGAGGGGTTGGCGATGATCAGGAACCCGGCAATCCCGGCTGCCGTGCCCAGGACTCCGCCCAGCAGGACCGGGTCGAACCGTCGGCGCAGGTAGGAGTTAATCAGGACAGCAAAGATCAGGCCGCAGGCCAGCAGCGGCTCTACCAGCGCGAGCGGTCCGTATTTCAGCGCCAGGACCTGCAGCGCGAAGCCGAGCAGCGTGCCGCCGACCGAGGCGAGCCAGAGCGGCTTGCGCATGAGGTCCAGGAAGATCTTCGGCGACAGCGCCTTGCGCTGCCTGACCAGCTTGGTGCTGTGCTGGTCGGCCACCGAGGCCACACCGAACATCAGCGCCGCCGTCACGCCCAGCACGATCGCAAGCGCGGGATACAACTGCCAGCCTCACCCCCTGACCTCCGCCGCAACAGCGCTAAACGGTCATATCTCCCGCGCGCGTTAGCGATTCCGCGCGCTGTACCTACCCAGGGCTCAGCGGACCTGATCTTCGACGGCCGATTATCGGCCGCGCCAGCGCCTCGGCTTCTTGCCGGCGCCAACTGCCGACTGAGCACTCGACCCTGGGCTGGGAACGAACTGGACGAGTTTGCCCCGCAGGACGTCGGCCTCGGGTCCGTTCCTCAGCAGGATGCCGATGTTCGAGCCCGGCTCGACAGTCTGCAGCGTGGCCCGGAACGCCTCGATGCCGGTGACCGGCCAGTGCTGGCCCTCGCAGACCAGGGTGTCGCCAACCCGCAGGTCGCCGTTTCCCTCGAGCTGGCCGGTCACCACGGTGCCGCGGCCCTTGATGAAAAAGACATCGGCCACATTCATCCACAGCTGCGGCTCGATCGGCTCCATGGGGGGCATTGTCATGACTGCGACCCTGTCACGCCGCGCCGCGCGGAGGCAACGCGGTGCCGCTCGTCAGTAACCCAGTGCTCGTCAGTAGCCCAGTGCGCGGCGCAGTCCGCCGGCGACGGCTCCGGCGTCGGCGGCGGGTGCGACGGCGGCCACGTAGGCGTCCGGCCTGATGATCCAGGCCTCCCCAGCGCGCATGCTCAGCGAGCGAATGACGTCCGATCCGCCGCCCAGCCGGTCCGCCGCGATGACGTCGACGGCAGCAGCGGTAGCCCGCGGGACGGCGGCCCGGACCGCGTCCAGCTCACTGGCGTCGGGGAGCAAGACCGTGAACCCGTCGCGGAGCAACTCGCGCAGCCGCGTGACCGAGGCCCGGTCTTCGATCGTGACGGGAGAGTCCGGAACGAGAATGCCCGGCGCCGGGGGTGGCGTCGTTCCCTTCGGCGGGCGTCCCGCGAAGGGACGGGCCGGATCTGACGTCGTCAGCGGCGACGCTACGTACCAGAAGGGCTCGGCGAACCGCCCCGAGTCCACGTTCGCGGCCACGGCCGGGTCGGCCGCTGCGGCCAGCAGCCGCTGCGTCCGCTCCTGCCGGGCTTCTTCGGTCTGCGGGGCCAGGAATCGCATCGTCGCCGACGTCACCTCGAGGTTCTCCATGGTCGCGGCCAGCCGCTCGGAGTTGTAGCTTTCCAGCAGGCCAGGGCCCGCCCACCCGCGCAGCGCGTACGTGATCTTCCAGGCCGCGTTCTCCGCCTCGAAGACGCCGGTGTTGAGGCCCCGCGCTCCGAACGGTGATACCAGGTGAGCGGCGTCGCCGGCCAGCAGAACCCGGCCAATCCGGATCCGGTCGGCGTGGCGGCTGTGGAACCGGTAGACGGTTTTCCAGAGGATCGAGTACTCCCGGTCTCCCAGGATCCGCCGGATCCGCTCGTCCAGCCCTCCCGCGGCCTCGTCCTCGGCCAGGTCGTAGTCGCCGGGCACCTGCCAGTCGATCCGGTAGGTCGAGTCCGGGCAGGCGTGGATGAGCACCTGCCGTCCAGGGTTCCACTCCGGGTCGAAGTAGAACCGCCGCTCGGTTTCCCAGCCGGCCAGATCGGCCTTGATGTCGCAGATCAGGAACTGATCATCGAAGGTCTCCCCGGCGAACGTCACCCCGAGCTGGTCGCGTACCGCGTTACTGCGCGCCCCCGTGGCCGCCACCAGATACGAGCCCGCAACCTCGGTCTCGCCGTCGCGACACCGGAACCGGGCGGTGACCTGCGCACCGGTCTGCTCGATCGCGACCAGCTCGTGTCCCCAGGAGGTCTGCACGCACAGTCGGCTGAGCGCCTCGTCAAGCAACTGCTCTGTGCGCTGCTGCCCGATGTTGACGCACGGCGGAAAGGCCGAGCGGCCGGGGTCGGTAAACCGCCAGGATGCGATCTCGCGGTCCTGGAAGAAGGTCCGGGCCGTGGTCCACGTCGTGCCTTCGTGCGCGAGCCGCTGACCGACCCCGACCATCTCCCAGATGTCGAGTACGTCGCGGGCCTGGCAGATCGATTTCGAGCCGACGGGATCGCGTGCCTCCCGCTGGTCGAACAGCCGGACCGGCGCTCCCCACCGGGCAAGCAGAGCGGCGGTCGTCTGCCCGACCGGCCCGGCGCCCACGACCAGGACCGGGAGCTGGTGCATCAGCCCTGCCCGTCGGACTGAAGCTGGTCCCACACCTCGCGGTCACGCTCGGCGGTCCAGATGCGGGGCCAGTCGACCCCGGAGAGCTCGTCCCATAGCCGGGAGACGTCGAAGGGCAGGCAGTGCTCGAAGATCGGCCACCGTCCGAACTGGTCGTACAGCGCGGCATGGGTTGCGTCGAAGGCCTCTTTCAAAGTGCCGCCTCGCGCCTTCACCGCGCCGACCTCGGCCAGCATCGTGGTGAGGAATCCTCGCGTCTGGGCGATCGCGGCTGCCACCGCCCCGGCGCTTTTCGCGACTGCGCCGCGACCGCCGACCAGCTGCTCGGCGCCGAGCGCACCGACGGCATCCAGGGTCGTCGTCGACCAGTCACGATGGAACGCGTCGCCGGTGTACAGCGCGGCCTGGGCCTCGACCAGGTCCCCGGCGAAGAGGATCCGGTGCCGGGGCAGCCAGGCCACGATGTCGCCGGCCGTGTGCCCCCGGCCGCAGTACCTCAGCACGAGATCGCCGCGCTCGCCGCCGAGCGGGATCGTCAGTGTGTCGGTGAACGTGACGTCCGGATGGGTGAGCCCGGGGATCGACCCGGGCTCCTTGAACAACCGGGGCATACGGCCGAACTCGCTGTCCCAGTCCTGCTGCCCGCGTTCGGTGATAAGGCGCCTGGTTTGCTCGTGCGTCACGATAACCTGCGCGTCGAAGGCGCTGGCCCCGAGCACCCGGACCGCGTGATAGTGCGACAGCACCAGGTATCTGACCGGCTTGTCGGTGTGCTGGCGCAGCCGGACGAGCCATTCCCTGGCCGCGACCGGGGTTGCGAGTGCCTCGAACGCGACGAGGAAATCCTCCCCTTCGATGGCGCCGACGTTGGGATCCCCCTCGGCGGTGAGGGCGTAGACGCCCTCGGCAAGCAGTTCCAGCGTCTGCTCCTTCTGCGCCAGATCGGCGGAGGATGCGAAGGCCCTGGCCGTCATCTGCGTTCCCCTCTCGGTAAGCCCGCGTCGCATTCCATTCTGCGACCGGCATCCGGCCGGGGTCAGAGTGCCGTCCGGCGAGGGAACGCGGCCTAGGAGCGCTGGCCCGCCGGCACGATCGACTGCCGGTGGTGAAAGATGTTGAGCGGATCCCAGCGGGCCTTGACCTGCTGGAGCTCGTGGTAGCCGGCCTTGTAGTACAGGGCCGGCCAGCTGGCCGGCAGGTCGACGTCGGGGTAATTGATGAAGCAGCCGTCGGTGACGCGGTTGGACGCCGGTACGCCGCCGCTGGCCGCGTACACGCTGCGGTAGAAGCGGCTTATCCAGCTCAGGTTGACGTCGTCGTCGGCCGGCGCGGTCCAGTAGGTCTGGTACTGCAGCTTCATGACCGATGATCGCTGCGCCACCGCGGTCGCGCTCGGCGGCACCACGTTGACCTGGCAGCCGTAGGAGTCGACCTGAAGCAGGGCCTGGGGGTTCGTGAAACGGAGGTCGGTCAGCGCGCCGTGGATGGCCTGGATCTGGTCGTCGGGGAACGAGGTCTTCATATAGGCGGACTTGTACTTGCCGCGCTGATTCGGGCCGGAGCCGTTGAGGGTCTGCGTCGCCTGCAGCCAGGTCAGCGTCTCCGTCGTCGTCGATCCGCCGGGGACGCCGCGGCCGACCGCGGCCAGGAACGAGGGCAGCAGGCCGAAGGCGGGCCCCGCGGCCTGGGTGATCATGGTGATCTGCCCGGCCGACTGATGGAAGAGCTTCAGCAGCGAGAACAGGCCCCTGTACGGGCTCGCCGGATGGCTGTGCGCGGCCATGAACCGTCCGTAGTTGCGCAGCAGCGTGGCGAAGCTCGCGGCGTCCAGGCCCGACCACGGCCAGGCTGTGGTCGCGAGCCGCACCTGTACCGGCGGGCTCGGCAGCCGGCTGAAGTAGTACGCGGTCACGATGCCGAAGTTGCCGCCACCGCCGCCGGTGTGGGCCCACAGCAGCCGGCCGGTCTGCGGGTCGCCCTTCCTGGCGTGGATCAGCCGGGCGGTCCGGTGCCGGTCGACGCAGATGACGTCCACCGCGGTCAGGTAATCGACGGTCAGCCCGTGCAGGCGCGATAGCAGCCCGTATCCGCCGCCGACGATGTGCCCGCCGGCGCCGACCGAGTAGCACGACCCGCCCGGCAGCGCGAGGTTGTAGTCCTTGAACAGGGTCTCGTAGACGTTCCACAGGGTCGCGCCGCCCTCGACCACCGCGCGGCCGGACCGATCCAGGTACACGCCCTGCATGCCGCTCAGGTCGATGATGACGCCGCCGTGGTTCCCTGAGGAGAAGTTCTCGTAGCAGTGGCCGCCGCCGCGGACGGTGATCCGCAGGCGAGCGTCGAGCGCGCGCTGGACCGCGGCCAGCGTCTGGTTGGCGTTCCGCACCACCTGGATGTAGGCGGGGGAGCCGACCCAGCGCCGGTTAAAGCCCATGCGCATGGTGGCGTACCGCGGATCGGAGGGGTAGATCCGGGGGAGCGTGCGGACAGCAGTGGACGCCGTCGGCCGGTCGGCCCCCTGCAGCAGGCCGAGCGTCCCGGCGCCCGCTAGGACGCCTCCGCCGATGGACAGGAATCCCCGCCGCTCCAGGCCGGCGGCCAGCCCGCGGTCAGCATCGGCTCCTCGCGCCTGCGTCACGCACCGGATTATGGCGGCGCGGTACCGCGGAACCGCTGAAGCGCGAGATCGGGCCAGCCCGGCCGAGTTGGCCGCAAACCGGGTGCTGCTAGGCCTGCTCGCGCGAGCACCACCAGGTGGTGCGGCCGCCGACCTTCCCGTGGGCCATCGGCGCGCCGCACCGCGGGCAGGCGGCATCCGCGGTGCGGAACGCAATGACAGACAGGCCGTGCACGCCCCCCGAGGTAACGGCCGACCTGACCGAGTGCCGCACCGCCCTGGCCAGGCGGTCCACATCGGCGCGGCTGAGCTCACCGACCGGGCGGCCCGGATGGATCTTCGCTTCCCACAGGACCTGGTCGGCCAGCAGGTTGCCGATGCCCGCGATGGCCCGCTGATCCAGCAGGCGTGCCTTCACCGGGGCAGTACCCCTGGCGAACGCCGCCAGGAACTGGGCCGCGGAGATCTCGGCCGCATCGGGACCGAGGGCATCGACTGGCGGGTCGAGGCGGACCCGGCCGAGCCGGCGCGGGTCCACGAGCAGCAGTGCTCCTCCGTCGGCGAAGGTCAGCGAGAACCGGCGGAACCGGTGGTCGCCGGCGGCCCGGCCGCGCCGCCAGTAGTCGCCGCCCTCGACCTCGTGGCCGCGCCCGTCGGCGATCACGATCTTGCCCGACATGCCGAGGTGAATGCCGAGCGCCGGGCCGGCCGGGCCGGATCCGCCGATTCCCGAGGTATCGCACCACAGGCTCTTGCCCCGGCGATGGACCGCGGTCAGCTCCCGGCCCACCAGGGCCGTGCGGATCTCACCCGGCCGGTGCGGGCGGCACTCGTAGGTGTCGCTGTCGTCGACGTCGGCGATCTCACGACCGAGCGCCGCCCGGTCGATGACGGCGCGGGCGCCCTCGGCCTCGGGCAGCTCAGGCATTAGCCGGCCGCCGGTCACGCCGGGATGCTGATTCGCGCGCCGCAGCCACGGGACGACAGTATGCCTTGAACCGCACCCGGTGGCCGCATGACGTTTCCTTGACCTTCGCGTTCGTGCCTTAAGGTCACAAAATGGTCACGTCCGGGCCGCTGCGTGCTCAAGCCCCTAGCCGTGAGCTGAGTCTTGATTCAAACTGTGGGCGAACGCGCTGGAAACCGTAAATCTTGATGCTTACAGGCTCAATAACGGAAGAGTTCGGCGAGTGACGTACTATCGCGAAAGCCGACCGGGAAACTAGGGAGTCGCCATGCGCTCGATCCGCCGAGTTGTTGTCGCGGGGGCCGCCCTGACCCTCACCAGTCTGCTCGCCGCCTGCGGCGGTACCACTCCGCACGTGGGCCTCGGCAGCGCCGTCAAGGGGGTGCCGGAGCGAGGCGGCACGGTGGTGGTGTCCCAGATATCGGGCGCGACGCCGAACGACATCTTCCCGCTGCAGCCGGCCACCAACTCGGACGGCTACAACCTGAACCTGGTCGAGGGGTCGTGGCCGGACCTGGTGTTCCCCGGCAACGGGACGCAGTCGGTTATCAACACCAGGGAGAGCCTGTACACCTCGATCACCTGGTCGGATAACGACACGGTGGCCACGATCGTGCTCAAGTCGTGGAAGTGGTCGGACGGCGTGCCGCTTACCTCGCGGGACTTCATGTTTGTCTACAACCTGCTCAAGGTCAACTACCAGGACTGGGAGGATTATTACCCGGGCCAGTTCCCGGCCGACGTCACTAAGGTGCTCACGCCGAACGCGCACACCGTCGTGATGTACCTGAACCACTCCGAGAACCCGGACTTCTACACCGACGACATCCTGTGCGACGTGCCGCTGCTGCCGCAGCACGTGATGGACCGCGAGTCGCTGACCGGCGCGGTGGGCAACTATGACGAGACGACGGCCGGGGCCAAGGCGGTCTGGAACTTCCTGCAGAAGCAGGGCGAGGACGAGGGGACCTTCGCCACCAGCCCGCTCTGGCAGGTGGTGCTCGGGCCGTGGCGCATCTCGACCTTTGACACCGACGGCTACTACGTGTGGACGCCGAACAAGGCCTACTCGGGCCCGAACAAGCCGGTCCTGTCGAAGGTGATCTTCACCCCGTTCACCACCGACGCGGCCGAGGTGGACACCCTGCGCTCCCCGAACAGCAGCACCGCGCTCACCATCGGCTACCTGCCGCTCAACGACGTCAGGCAGATCCCGGCGCTGGAGGCGGAGGGATATCTCGCATCGGCCGTGCCCACCAACGGCGTGGCCGAGATCGTGCCCAACCTCTACAACCCGGTGAACGGGCCCATCTTCCGCCAGCTCTACATCCGGCAGGCCATGGAGGAACTGATCGACCGGCCGCTGCTCGTCTCCAAGGTCTTTGCCGGGTACGCCGACCCGGGCAACGGGGCGGTCCCGGTGAACTACGGGCAGCAGTGGGACACCAAGCTGGAGAAGGATGGCGGCCCGTACCCCTACTCTCCGTCCAAGGCCGCCGCGCTGCTGAAGGCGAACGGCTGGAAGGTCGTGGCCGGCGGCACGGATACCTGCCAGAAGCCCGGCACCGGGCCCGGCGAATGCGGGGCCGGGATCACCGCGGGCGAGCCGCTGGCCTTCACCATGATCTACGCCTCCGGCTCGGATGACTTCGACCAGCAGAATGCCGACATCCAGTCCACCGAGGCGCAGGAAGGCGTGAAGATCACGCTGAAGCCCGAGCCGTTCAACACGATCACCGCCACGACCTCGTACTGCAACGCCAGCTATCACCCGGTCTCGACCTGCAGCTGGCAGATGCAGCAGTACGGCTACGACCCGTACTCGCTGGACCCGTCCGGGGCGAGCCTGTGGAACACCGACGGCGTGGAAAACTACAGCGGCTATTCGAGCCCCGAGATGGACTCGCTGATCAACGAGACCGAGTACGGTTCCAGCTCGTCCGCGTTCTTCGCCTACGAGAACTACGCGGCGCAGCAGCTCCCGGTGCTGTACCTGCCCGACCCGGACTTCATCTGGATCTACAAGAAGGACCTGGCCGGCGCGTTCCCGTCCAACCCGTTCTCGGTCAACCAGGACCCGGCGGTCTGGTACTACGTCAAGCCGGCTAAGTGAGCGGATACATCCTCCGCCGGCTCGTCCAGTCCGTCGTGGTCGTGATCGGCGTGGTGGTCCTGACGTTCCTGCTCCTGCACATGGAGCCGGGCAGCGTGGCCAGGGCGATCCTGGGGAACGGCGCGCACGTGACCCAGCTGCGGCTGGCGATGTTCGACAACCTGTACGGGCTGAACAAGCCGCTGTACCAGCAGTTCGGCCTGTACGTGGACCAGCTGCTGCACGGCAACATGGGCGTGTCCTATCAGTCCCTGCAGCCGGTGTCGTCGCTGATCGCGCACGCACTGCCGATGGACGTCGTCCTGCTCGGCCTGTCCACGCTCCTGGCCCTGCTCATCGGCGTGCCGACCGGGATCTACCAGGCCCTGCGGCACAACCGTCCGATGGACGACCTGCTGGCCGGCACCTGGTTCACGCTGTACGCGGCGCCGGACTTCATGGAGGCACTGCTGCTGGTCGCGCTGCTGTGCGTCCAGTTCCACGTCCTCCCGCCGATCGTTCCCGGCGGGGTGACGACGGTGGGCGGCCTGTTCGCGAACTGGCAGGCGCTCGTGCTCCCTATCGTCGTGCTGTCGATCAACACCGTTGCCGGCTTCAGCCAGTACGTCCGGTCGACGGCGATCCAGACCCTCGCCGAGGACTACGTCCGGGTCGCGCGGGCCAAGGGCCTGCCGGAACGGCTGGTCGTTACCCGGCACGTGCTGCGGAACTCACTGCTGCCGGTCATCACGATCCTGGGTCTGTCGCTGCCGGGCATCGTCGCCGGCGCGCTCATCGCGGAGGCCATCTTCAACTTCCCCGGCATGGGCCTGCTGTTCTGGCGCGCGGCGCTGGCCCACGACTTCCCTGTGATGCTGGGCGGAACCCTCATCGTCGGGGTGGCCACCGTCGTCGGGAACCTCGCGGCCGACATCTCCTACAGCGTGCTGGACCCGAGGATCCGCTATGGCCGCGCCTGAGCTGGTGCCGGCCTCGGTCGCCGTGCCGGCCGCGGAGGGCGGCGAGGCGACGGCCAGGGCCGGCGGCGGCGCTGGACTCAGCTGGTCGGCGTTCCTGCACAACAAGCGGGCGATGGCGGGGGCGATCATCATCGCGGCGATGGTCCTGTTCTGCTTCGTCGGCCCGCTGTTCTACCACTTCAGCCTCAAGGACAATCCGGTCCTGCAGGACAACCCGCCGGGGGCGGGCAACCCCCTGGGCACCGACGAGTTCGGGATCGACGTGCTCGGTAGGCTGATGCAGGGCGGCCAGTCCTCGCTCGAGCTCGGATTCGCGGTCGGCCTGGCCAGCACCGTGATCGCCACGATCTACGGCGCGGTCTCCGGCATGTTCGGCGGCGTGGTCGACGCGATCATGATGCGGCTCGTCGACATCCTGCTCGCCGTTCCCACCTTCATCCTGCTGATCATCGTGGCGTGCATGTTCACGCTCAACCTTGGCGAGATCATCCTGATCCTGACGGCGCTCTCCTGGGCCGATATCTCCCGCCTGGTGCGCGGGCAGGTCCTCTCGCTCCGGCCCCGTGCGTTTGTCGACGCGTCCACCTCGATGGGCGCGACCAGGTGGCGGATCCTCGTGCGCCACATGGTGCCCAATACGCTCGGCATCTGCGTCGTCACCGCGACGTTCGGCATCGCGGACTCGATCTACGCCCTGTCGGCGCTGAGCTTCCTCGGCATCGGCCCGCCGCCGCCGTTCGCCGACTGGGGCACCCTGCTGACCGGCGGGGTGGACAACCTGTACAACGGCTACTGGTGGCAGGTGTATCCGGCCCTGCTCGTGCTGGTCATCGTCGTGGTGGCGTTCCGCCAGCTCGGCGACGCGCTCAACGACATCGTCAGCGGGAACCGGACCAGCGCCGTACGCCGCCGGGGGCGGAGGCGGATGAGCCTGGTTCCGCTGGCGACCCGGTACGAATGACCAGCTCGGACAGCTAGGAGTACCAACCTGTGGCTCGTGTGCTCGATATCACCGACCTGTCGACCCAAATCCAGCTGGGCGAAACGACTATCCAGGCGGTCGGCAACGTTGACCTGCACCTGGACGCGGGCGAGACGCTCGGCCTGGTGGGGGAGTCGGGCTGCGGCAAGTCGATGACGGGGCTGTCGATCATGCACCTGCTGCCGCCCGGCGGCGAGATCGTGAGCGGCTCGATCCTGGTGAACGACCGCGAGCTGGTCGGCCTGCCCGAGGATGACCTGTGCAAGATCCGCGGCAACGAGATCGCCATGATCTTCCAGGATCCGCTGACGTCGCTGGACCCGACGAAGACCATCGGCTATCAGGTCGCCGAGCCCGTTGCCCTGCACCGGGGCGCGAGCAGGCAGGCGGCGCGCGAGCGGGCGATCGAGGTGCTCGGCCTGGTCGGGCTGCCCCGCCCGGCCGAGCGGCTCGACGACTACCCGCATCAGCTGTCCGGCGGGCTGCGCCAGCGTGTGATGATCGCGATGGCGCTGTCCTGCGAGCCGAAGATCCTCATCGCCGACGAGCCGACCACCGCGCTCGACGTCACCATTCAGGCGCAGATCCTGGACCTGCTCGACGACCTGAAGGCCCGGCTCGGGATGTCGATGATCCTGATCACGCACGACATGGGCGTGATCGCCGGGCACGCCGACAGGGTCAACGTCATGTACGCGGGACGGCTGGTCGAGACGACCGGCACGACCGAGCTGTTCGCGCACATGCGCCACCCGTATACGCAGGCGCTGCTGGCCGCCATTCCGCAGCTCAGCCAGGACCGGACCCGCAGGCTGCTTAACATCCCCGGTATCCCGCCCGACCTGGGCAACCCGCCGCCCGGCTGCCGGTTCGCGGCTCGCTGCCGGCTGGCCACCGACCAGTGCCGGGCCGAAGAGCCGCCGCTGATCGGCCCGACGCCCGATCACCTGTTCGCCTGCTGGCATCCCGTGGATGGCCCGCTGGCCGGCACCGAGATCAACGCGGTCGTGGACGCGGCGGCCGGGACTCGGCCCGCGGGCACGCCGACGCCGGCGTCGGGCATCACGGCCGCCGACCGTGACCGGCCGGAGCAGACCGTCTACGACGGGCCGCTGCTGCAGATCGACTCCCTGGTCAAGGAGTTCCCCGTGACCACGGGACTGCTGCAGCGCAAGACCGGCAGCGTGAAGGCGGTATCGGGTGTCTCGTTCGAGGTCAATCGCGGCGAGACCTTCGGGCTGGTGGGCGAGTCCGGGTGCGGCAAGACGACGATCGGCCGGATGGCGGTGGCGCTGGAGCAGCCGATGGCCGGGTCGGTCCGGCTCAACGGGATCGACGTGAGCAGCATGAAGGGCAAGCGCCTGCGGTCGTTCCGCCGCGACCTGCAGCTGATGTTCCAGGATCCGTACTCCTCACTCGACCCGCGGATGCGGGTCGGCGCGATCCTGCGCGAGCCGCTGGCGGTCCAGGGGATCGGCAGCCGCAAGCAGCAGGACGAGCGCGTTCACGAGTTGCTGGCCGAGGTCGGCCTGCCGCGCAACTCGGTGGAGCGATTCCCGCACGAGTTCTCGGGCGGGCAGCGCCAGCGCATCGGCCTGGCCCGCGCGCTGACCCTGAACCCGCAGCTCATTGTCGCCGACGAGCCGGTCAGCGCGCTGGACGTGTCGATCCGCGCGCAGGTGCTCAACCTGATGAAGCGGCTGCAGGGATCCCACGGCCTGACCTACGTCGTCATCTCGCACGACCTCGCCGTCGTCAAGTACATGGCCGACAGGATCGGGGTCATGTACCTGGGCAAGCTCGTGGAGGTTGGCTCCGGCGAGGACATCTACCAGCGGTTCGCTCACCCCTACACCGCGGGCCTGCTCGCGGCGATCCCCGTTCCCGAGCCCGAGGCGGCCAGGCAGAATCGCGGCGGGGGAGTGCAGGGGGAGCTCCCGAGCCCGATCAGTCCGCCGTCTGGCTGCCGATTCCGCACCCGGTGCCCGTTCGCTCAGGACGTCTGCGCCGAGCAGGAGCCGCAGCTGCGGTCGTTCGGTCCCGGCCACCTGGCCGCCTGCCATTTCCCGCTGCAGCCAGCGACGGCCCCGGCCGCGTAGCAGCCGCGGGCGCGTGCCCGAACATGTTCACCCCGCGCAACCGGCTTATGCGCGAGATCCTCGATGGCGCGGTCGCTCGCGGAGACATCCGGCCGCCGCGGTCACGCAACATCCTGCTGCCGCTGCGCACGACCGCAGCCACCTGACAAGCAGGCAGGCAGGTTCCGTTCCCGGACTGCCCTCCCGCTGTCCGGCTGCAGGCTCGCATTGCGTTTGGCGACCTGTAGCCCGTGGCGCGTGCGTAAGTTTCGGCGCGAGCTGCATCGCAGCCTGCCTGCCGCCCGCGCTGACGCGACTGATAACCGGCCAAATGGGAACTACCGGACCGACTTGGATCGCCGCCACGGGCCCGGAGCGGGCTTTGTGCGTGATTGGTGTCGCTACAGCGACACCAATCACGCACAAAGGTCCCGCCGCCGCGGAGCCGCCTCGCACATAGCGGGCAAATCGCCGAAGTATCGCTCAACCGAGGCCCGCAATGCCGACCGCCGTGGGTTCCGCCGTCGGCAACCGGCAGCCACCCCGCCCGGAGGCCCTTAAGTACGCGGCATGGCCCGTGGCCCTCGAATGCTTACATTAAGGCGCGATCTTGTCCGGTCAGTCGGCGGCGGCGAGGTGATCGAACTCGCCGTTTCGCGCCCCGCCGAGGAATGCGCGCCATTCGGCAGAGGTGAACCGGAGTATCGGACCCGAGGCGTCCTTACTGTCACGGACGCCGATCTGGCCGTCGGGCAAGCTTGCCACCTCGACGCAGTCGCCATTGGCGAAGCTGAGCGAGCTCTTTATCCAGCACGGTTCGCTATGGAGAGCGGCGGCAGCACCATTGTCATAGGTTTGGTTCGGCATGGTTTTTGGCCTCTTTGCCTATCATGTCAATATAGGGTCAGGCCAGTGTACGCCCGGGGTTGTTTCTTGTTTGCGGGATTAGCGAGGCGATCCGTGTATTCTGGGTACTAAGTGCAGGATGCAAAGAAATGGCTGCAGCGAGTTTCAATGAAATTTTCGTTGCAGTTGTGACTGGCGGGGGACATGGTTCCGCCGTGCCGTTGTTCAGGTGCGTGATCCTCTTCCGGCCGCGGGGCTCGCAGCTGACCGCCCGGGCCAGGGCAGCACCGATGCCGCGCGGCGGATCAGTTCGCGGGCCGGCGGGTTGACCAAGCCGGCGGGTTGACCGGGCCGGCGGGTTGACCGGGCCGGCGGTCGGCCTGATCGACCTGGCGATCTTCCTCTACCCGCTCGGTTACGTCGCGGCCTGGCCCGCGGTGACGGGAATCGTCCTGGCCGGACTGCCGGTCGCGCTCACCATGGCCGGCCTGATGACGCTCTTCCAGCAGAACGCGGCCGACACCTACCCCGGCCGGGTATTCGGCGCATTCGCCGCCACCCAGGGGATGGCCGTGCTGGCGGGGACGCTGGCCGACGGCTTCCTCGCCCGGCCACTCGGCATCATCGCGGTCATCTCGGCGCAGGGAGCCGCGTACCTGATCGCCGGCGTGGTGCTGACGGTGTGGCTGCGCGATGAACGTGCCGCCACTCGCTCGCCGGGCCCGGCGCGGCGCTGACCGCCGACCTGATGGCGAGCGACCGGCCCGTGTGCTGAACATCGAAGCTCACCGTTTCGCCACTGCCAGAGAACCAGAACTGATCAGTGCACGCGGTCCTTTTGTGCAGCACCGTCGGGTCAAAAGGTCCGACTGCCGTGGCCATGCCGGCGAATGCGGCGTGGCTGGCCAGCGCCCGCAAGGTGCGGCGGACCGGGAACAGCACCGGACGATGGCAAACCGGCGTCCGCAGCTGGCCGGTCTGGCCGGCGAGCAGCAGTATGCCCGCGGCGGCGAGCGCTCCGGCTGCGAACCAGGGCCGCGGCATCGGGCTTAGCCGCACGTCGACGCCGATCTTCGTTAGCTCCGCGGCGCCGGCGCCCGTCAGCAGAGCCGCGCGCAGGAATGACCGCCAGCTGACCGGCTCGGGTCGGCGCCGCCAGCTGTTGCACCCGCACCCGCCTGTCACCCGCCGGGCCCGCGCGTAGCCAAGCACGATCACGAACGCCGCGCCGAGGACCAGCATCGCCGCGCCGGCGCCGGTCGGGTACCGGCCGGAAAGCGCCGCCGCGCCGGCCCCTACCTCGGCGCAGCCGACGACGGGCAGAAGCACTCGCCACGCGCCGGCCGGCAGCCGCAGGGCCTGCCGGATCGCCGGATCGTCGCGGGCGCCTGCGTTATCGGCCGGGGCATGCCGAAAACCGGATTCGCCCGGCGGCTGCCGCCAGCCCCGGCAGGTCTTGCCCAGTCCGGTTATCACCAGGAAGAGCGCGAGGCCGGCGACAGCGCCGGCCGCACACTGCACGAGGTCGGCTGAAGGCTGACTCACGCCTGCCCGCTCATCACGGGTACGAGCTGACGTTGAAGCAGTAGTCGGCGTAGGTATTCCCTGCCAGGTCAAGGTCGACGTTCGCGGAGTAGCCGCATACTCCCTGCTCGCCGAACTGCCAGAGCTCGGTGGCAACCGCGGAACACTCCTCGGGAGCGAACGCGGGCGGGTCGGTCAGCGTGCCGCACGGCTCGGGCGTGCTGGCCCACACCCCGGCACAAGGGAACGCGTCCGCGTTGCCGATGATCGAGCAATTCGGTGGTGCGGCATCCGGATCGCAGTACAGGCCGGGGTACAGCGGGTAGTAGCCGTTGTCGGCGAAGTTGTAGTCGCCGAGGTAGGTGGCCCAACCGTTCCAGTAATCCAGGCTCAGCGACGTTGACGCCTCCTGGTCAAGCCAGCAGTAGAGGATCTCGTTGGACGGCAGGTCCAGCGGCGTGACGGCGTAGAAGGCGCTCAGCAGCGAGGCGCAGTAGGTCTGCGCATCGGCCTGGCCCTCCGCCGTCGATCCGGACAGCCTGGACTGCGAGGGCGACGAGACCGCGCCGACAAAGTGACCGCCGCTATTCCAGGCGGCCTCGCTTTCTGCCGTAGGGTCGTCGTTGAAGGAGCCGAACGGGCAGGGATTGAAGTAGCGGATCCAGTACGCCGGGTCGGCTCCGAACTCGTCGTAGGCCGATTCGTAGACATCCTGGATGTAGTTGGCAGTGTCGTATCCAGCCATTGCAGACCGTCCTTCTCACGCAGCAGTCATCTCGCCGGGAAGCCGGCGAACCTACAGGACCTCGGCCACGAAGAGCGTGCTGTCCAGCGTGCCGGCCGGGTGCAGGGATCCCGAGAAGAACGAGACCCGCGGGCCGGTCACTGCGGTCGTCAGCAGCGTCCCTGACGGCAGCTGATAGAGGCCCGAGTACTGCGTGCCGCTGCTGTAGGACGCGACCAGCTTGCCGCTGGCCATCGAGTATCCGGCGATGCCGCCAGCCTGGCGTGACCCGAGCACGTACAGGACCTTGCCGTCCGGCGACAGCACCGCCTTGCTGGCCGGCCCGCCGGAGGCGATGCCAGGCACTGGGAAGTCAACCGACGCGATAGACCGGAATCGCAGGGCCGGGTCAACCAGCACGGCCCGGCCGATGCCGGCCTTGACGATCAGCAGCGAGCCGTCGGCTTGCAGCGTCATCGTCAGCGCAGTCGGCTTGGCCTTGATCGCCTGGATTTCCGGCACGCTAACGCTGCTGATCTCGCCGGTCCGGGCCGAGACCACGTGCAACTGCCGTCCGTTGGCGAGTCTGATGATGTCACCGCCGGGAAGCGCGAGGACCGGCTCGCCACCGGGCCAGGGGGCCGGTGCCAGCGCGGTGTGCCGCGCCTTTCCGCTCCCCAGCGGATATACCGACAGCCGCGGCAGCGGCACCGCGACCGGTGTGCCCTTCGCACCTGATAGCTGCGGCTCGGCGGTGTTCCACACGAACAGGTCGGAGGCGTTGGCCGCGGCACTGGTGAGTGCCAGGGCCGGCTCGTTGCCGAGGTTGAATGGCCCCGTGAACCGGCCGTTGCTCCGGTTGAAGTAGGCGAGTTCGTGATGGGAACGCCAGCTCGCGGCGAGCTGCACGCGGGTCCCGCCGGACTTGTCGAACTTGGAGATCGTGCGCCAGCCGGTCGGGGACGTGATCGCAAGGATCAAGGCCACCACCTGGGTTCCGGAGGCGAATACCGGCGTCGGCAGGATGTTGCTGCCGGCCGGCACGCCGTCCAGGTGCAGTGTGCCGCGCGACACGATCGCGGCCGAGGCTGTATCGACAAGGCTCAGGGTCACGCTCGCGGCCGGACCGGACTGACCGACGGTCACCAGCGCCAGCGTGCTCTGGTCGGGGGACAGTACGGGTGCGCTGGCGAGCGCGTTCGCGATCGGCGTTGCCGTTGCGCTCGGCTTGACCTTGCCCGCGGGCGCGGCGGCCGCGTGCAGCGAGGCAGCTGCCTTCGGCACCGATGCGGGAAGGCCATAGAGAAAGAAGTGCCGGGAGGCGGTGAGGGTTCCGCCGTCCGCGCCGCTGCCTGCTGCCAGCGCCGGGGGAGTGGTCAGTGCTAGATCCGGGAGAGCTACCAGCGCGGTGACGCCGATCCCGCCCACGAGCATCGCGCGCCGATTCGGCCCGGCGATCGGCTCGCGCTCTAAGCGATCCTTGCGCAGCTTCGGAGTTAAGGACATCGGCGGTCACCTTCCTGATGCTGTCGTCTGATCGGTCGAATACCCACCTTGCTCGTGATAATGATCTGTCACGCATGCATATCTAGATCATGAAATATAGTTATGTAAATCTATGTATCAAAGTAAAGCCCGTATGTAGCCTAAGAAGCTATCGCGGACCTGTCAATACCTAACCGACCTATCTGGAACGCTGTAAATTTGTTCCGCGGTGGTCCCCCTGGGCAGGGGGCGAACGCTCGCGTGCATCCTGACCGGGAGGTCAGCGCAGCAGATCGGCAACCGCAGCGATGCCGGGCTCGATGGCGCGGTCACCGATGTTGCCGAATCCGAGCACGAGTCGCGGGGGAGAGGTGCTGCCCGAGGCACGGAAACTGCTCATCCCGTACAGGCCGACCGATCGCTCGCGGGCGGCGGTCACGACTGCATGCTCGTCCGCGGCGGCCGGCAGATGCGCGACGGCATGAAACCCCGCCGCGAGGCCGGTCAGCGCGATCCCTGGAGCGTGCCGGTCCAGGGCCTCTATCAGCGCTGCCCGCCGGCCGGAGTAGATCGTCCGCATCCGCCGCAGGTGGCGGTCGTAGCGGCCCGACTCGAGCAGTGCCGCCAGCGCGAGCTGGTCCAGCACGGACGAGCCGCGATCGCTGATCAGTTTCTCCGCCGCCACCGCGCCGGCCATCGCCGTCGGCGCAAGCACCCACCCGAGGCGGACCGCCGGGGCCAGCGCCTTGCTGGCCGTGCCGATGGCAAAGACCCGATCGGGCGCAAGCCCCTGCAGCACGCCGACGGGCTCCCGGTCGTAACGGAACTCGGAGTCGTAGTCGTCCTCGATGATGAATGCGTCCTTGCGGCGCGCCCAATCCACCAGCGCGTGCCGCCGCGCGGCCGCGAGCACGACGCCGGTCGGTGACTGGTGGGCCGGGGTGACGACAGCAACCTGGGCGCCGCTTGCCTCTAGTGCGGTCACGTCGATCCCACGATCGTCGACCGGCACGTGGACCATCCGGAGGCCCTTGGCCGCGGCCGCGCGCAGAACTTCGCTGCTGTCCGCCTGCCCGTAGCCGGGGTCTTCGAAGGCAGCGCAGCGCACGCCGGTCCTGGCCAGCGCCTGGAGCACCAGGACCACGCCCTGGGCGAAGCCGGTGCAGATGATCACACGGTCCGGCCCGGCGTCGGCGGCGCGGACCCGTCGCAGATAGCCCGCGAGCACCTCGCGAAGGATCGCGCTGCCCATGGGGTCGCCGTAGTCGAGATCGGCATTGGCCGCCCTGGCGCACGCGTCGCGCGTGGCCCAGACCCAGTCGCCGCGTGGGAAGCTCGCAAGGTCGGGCACACCCGACCTGAAGTCCGCGATCAGCGGCG
>JASHOV010000099.1 GCA_030038495.1 Streptosporangiaceae bacterium | reverse complement strand
TTGACCCCGGCGCCATCATCGCCGCGCTCAAGGACGCGGGCCTGCGCGGAATGGGTGGCGCTGGCTTCCCGGCAGGCCGCAAGTGGGACGCGGTCGCGGCGGAGGAGGCTACCCCGAAGTACGTGATCTGCAACGCCGACGAGTCCGAGCCCGGCACGTTCAAAGACAGGGAGATCCTCGCCACCCAGCCGTACCTGGTGCTCGAGGGGCTGCTGCTCGGCATGCTCGCGGTCGGCGCCGAGGAAGGCTGGGTGTTCATCCGGCACGAGTACGGCCCCGAGGAGCAGGTCATCCGCCGCGAGATCGAGTGGCTGCGGGAGCTCGGCCTCATCGGTCCGGACGCAGCCGGCTCGGGCAAGCGGCTGTCGGTCGAGGTGTTCACCTCCCCCGGCGGCTACATCCTGGGCGAGGAGTCGGCGCTGATCGAGTGCATGGAGGGGCACCGGGGCGAGCCGCGCAACAAGCCGCCGTTCCCCAGCACCTACGGCCTGCACGGCAGGCCGACGCTGATGAACTCGGTCGAGACGTTCGCGCACGTCCCCGTCATTGCCCGCCGGGGCGCCGCCTGGTGGAACGCCCAGGGCAACGGGGAGCACGCCGGGCTGAAGTTCTTCGCCGTCTCGGGACACGTGGCCCGCCCCGGCGTGTACTGCGTGCCGATGGGCACGACGGCCCGCGAGCTCCTCGACCTGGCCGGCGGCGTATCAGGGAACGGTAAGCTCGGCGCCATCCAGCCCGGCGGTGCCTCCTCGAACTTCATCGGCCCCGACCAGCTCGACGTCGAGCTGGACTTCGGCACCCTCCAGGAGGCCGGCTCGATGCTCGGGTCGGGCGCGCTGGTGGTCATGGCCGAGGGCACCGACCTGCTCGCGGCCGCCGTGAACGTACTGCGGTTCTTCCGCGACGAGTCCTGCGGAAAATGCGTGCCGTGCCGGGTCGGGTCGGCCAAGGCGCACACCATGCTGACCGACCTGCTCGCCAGCGGCGGCGGTCCGGCCGACGTGAACACCGACGTCCGCGAGCTCGTCGACGTCCTGCGCCGGACCTCGATCTGCGGCCTCGGCCAGGTGGCGCTCGGCCCGGTGGCGAGCGTCCTGCGTCTTGCCGGAGCCAGCGACGAAGGCTGAGCCAGGCGGCCGGGAGTTCTTCACCACCCGGACGGTCCAGCAGGCCAGGGACGGGTTCCGCCCACGCCGGCGGACACCGGCCGAGACGGTCCCGCTGGAGCGGGCGCTGCGACGCGTCCCCGCCGCGCCCGTGATTGCGCCGCACCCGCTGCCCGGGTTCGCCCGCTCCACCGTCGACGGGTACGCCGTCCGTGCCGCCGACACCTACGGGGTCTCCGAGGGGCTGCCCGGCTACCTCGCCGTGACCGGCGCGGTCACGATGGGCGCGGTGCCGGCCGCATCGGTCAGCCCCGGCACCGCCGTGGTAATGCCGACGGGGGGCGCGCTGCCGTCCGGCGCGGACGCGGTCGTGATGATCGAGTACACCGCCGAGGCGATGCCGGGCACGATCGAGGTGGTGCGCCCCGTCGCCCCGGGCGAGGGCGTGGTGCGCGCAGACGAGGACGCGCGCGCAGGCCAGGAGATCATCCCGCCCGGACGCATGCTCCGCCCCCAGGATCTTGGCATGCTCGCGGCGGCCGGCGTGACGAGCGTCCGCGTCCACGCGCGCCCGGTGGTCACGATCTTCTCCACCGGTGACGAGGTGGTGGCTCCGCAGACGCAGACGCTCCGGCCCGGCCAGGTACGGGACGCGACCGCGGTGGCGCTCGCGGCGCTGGTCGCCGACGCCGGCGGCGCCCCGGTCCACGGCGGCATCGTCCCTGACGACCCGGCCGCCCTGGAGAAGGAGCTCCGCGAGGCGCTCGCCGCGAGCGACGTGATCGTGATCTCGGCCGGCTCTTCTGTCGGCGCGCGGGACGAGACCGCGAACGTGGTCTCCCGCCTCGGCCCGCCGGGAATCTGGTGTCACGGCCTGGCCATCAAGCCGGGCAAGCCCACGCTGCTCGCGGAGTGCGCCCGTGGTCCCGGACAACACGGTGCACCTGGGGAACACGGGATCCCGGTGATCGGCCTGCCCGGCAACCCGCGATCCGCGCTCGTGGTGTTCCGGCTGATCGGGATGGACCTGGTCCGCCAGGTGGGCGGCTGCACGGCGGCGCCGCCCGAGCCGTCGGTCCGGGCGAGGCTCGACCGGGACCTCGCGTCCGCTACCGGGCGGCTGGACGTGGTGCAGGTGACGGTCAGCGGCGGGACGGCCACGCCGGTATTCGGCCTGTCGGCGCTGCTCTCCGTGCTCACCGCCGCCGACGGGTACATCGTGATCCCGGAAGAGGCGACCGGGTTCGACGCCGGGACCGAAGTCGACGTGACGCTTTACCGTTAGGCGTTAAGGAAGCCATGCCCAGCAGCCCGTTCATCCGCGATGTCCCCGCCGCGCAAGCCCTCGAAGCCTGGCGCGCCGCGCGGGAAGCGGCGGGCTGCCCATGGCGGCTGCCGGTCATCGAGGTCGCGATCGCCGAGGCGGCCGGACTGGTCACGGCGGTGCCCGTGTGGGCCACGCGGTCCTCGCCGCCGTTTGACGCGGCCGGAATGGACGGCATCGCGGTTCGCGCGGCCGACACGCTCGGCGCGAGCGAGACCACGCCGGTGCTGCTGGAGCCGGGCGACTACGACGTGGTTGACACCGGTGATCCGATGCCCGCCGGACGGGACGCGGTGGTGATGCGCGAGCACCTCCACTACGACGACGGGCGGGCCGAACTGCGGGCCGCCGTTCCGCCGTACCAGCACGTCCGTTCCATCGGCGAGGACGTGAGCGCCGGTGAGCTGCTGCTGCCAGCAGGGCACCGGCTCCGGGCCGTCGACCTGGCGGCCGCGGCGGCGGCGGGCGCAACGCGTGTATCCGTCCGCAGGCGTCCCGTTGTCCTCATTCTCCCCACTGGCGACGAAGTCCGGCCGATCGGGAGCGAGCCCGGCCCCGGCCAGATCCTCGACACCAACTCGCTCATGCTCGCCGAACAGGCCACGGAGGCCGGGTGCGAGGCGCGGTGCCTGCCGATCGAGCCCGACGACCCGGAGCGCATCGCGGCCGTGGTGACCGCGGCGGCGCCGCAGTGCGACCTGCTGATCATCATCGCCGGGTCAAGCGCCGGGCGAGACGACTACACCGCGCGGGTGGTGGCCTCGGCCGGGACCCTTGCCGTGCACGGGGTCGCGGTCCGGCCCGGCCACCCGGTGGTGCTCGGTGTCGTCGAGCGCACGCCGGTGCTCGGCGCTCCCGGCTACCCGGTGTCCGCGGCGCTCACCTTCGACATCTTCGCCGAACCGCTGCTTTCCTCGCTGTCCGGCGCGCCTCGGACGCGGCGGCCGCGGACCCCGGCCCGGCTGGCCCGCAAGCTGGCGTCGCCGCTCGGCATGGACGACTGGGTGCGGGTGCGGCTCGGCGTCGTCGGCGGCACCATGGTCGCCACGCCGCTGCCGCGCGGGGCCGGAGTGCTGACGTCCCTGGTCCGTGCCGACGGGCTGCTTGTCGTGCCGGCCGGGGTGGAGGGGCACCACGCGGGCTCGACGGTCTCGGTGGAACTGCTGCGGGGTCTCGACGAGATCTCCGGCACGATCGTCGCGATCGGCTCGCACGACCTGGTGCTCGACCTTGCCGCGTCCGCGCTGCGGGCCGACGACGCGATGGTGACGCTGGCGTCCTCCAACGTCGGATCCCTCGGTGGTCTGGTCGCGCTGCGCGACGGACTCTGCCACATTGCCGGGTCGCATCTGCTCGACCCGGCGACCGGGCAGTACACGGTGCCCTACGTGGACCGGGTGTTCGGCGCGGCTGCCCCAGACGTGGCCATCGTCCGGCTGGTGCACAGGGAACAGGGGCTGCTTGTCGCGCCCGGCAACCCGCTCGGCATCGGCGGGATCGGTGCCCTGACCCGGCCCGGTCTGCGGTATGTGAACCGGCAGCGTGGCGCGGGCACCCGCGTGCTGCTCGACCACGAGCTCGGGAAGCTCGGGATAGACCCGCACGCCATCGAGGGCTATCTGCGCGAGGAGCCCACCCACCTCGCGGTCGCGGCCGCGATCGCGGCCGGACGCGCCGACGCCGGGCTGGGCATCATGGCCGCCGCCAAGGCGTTCGGCCTGGGGTTCCTGCCGGTCACCAGGGAGCCATACGACCTCGTGGTCGCGCCGGGCGCCCTCGACAGCCCGCAGCTCGCACCGCTGTGGTCACTGCTGCGCTCCGACGGCTTCCAGTCCGCCGTGACCGAGCTCGGCGGCTACTCCGCCAAGGAAATGGGCCGCCGCATCCGCTAACGGCAGGCCGGACTGCGTCGGCTGTCCGCGTTTGTTGCGGTGCGCAACGTATGTTGGCTATCGTTGCGTACCATGGCTGCTCTGACTCAGCGGCGCGGCGCGCTGATCGCCGCGTTGACATCTATTACGTGCATCGGGCTGGCCGTTACTGGCTGCGGCAGCTCATCTCCCAGTCACACGAGCTCGAAGCCCAGCGGCGACGTCGACGTGTTCTCCGCGGGGTCCCTCGACACCCTGATGACCAACTCGGTCGGGCCGGCGTTCCACGCCGCGACCGGCTATACGCTGGTGGATACCTCGCATGGGTCGGGGACTCTGGAGGCCGACATCAAGGACAAGGTCGCTGTCGCCGATGTGTTCGTCAGCGCCTCGCCGACCGATGTCGCGGGCCTGATGGGTGCCAGTAACGGTAGCTGGGTGTCGTGGTACGCGGCCTTTGCCGCGTCGCCGGAGGTCCTGGGGTACTACCCCAAGAGCAGGTTCGCCAAGGACCTGCAGACCATGCCGTGGTACAAGGTGATCACCATGCCCGGGTTCCGGCTGGGCCGGACCGATCCGTCCCAGGACCCCGGCGGCGTGCTGGCCGCCGAGGCCCTGAACGAGACGGCCGCGGCGCAGCATCTGCCGGCCCTGAAGACGCTGGCGACCGAGCAGTCGGATGTGTACTCGGAGGATCCGGAAGAGGCCGACATCCAGACCGGGCAGCTCGACGCCGCGTTCATGTACGAGGCCGACGCCATCTCCCAGGACAGTCCGTTCGTGCCGCTGACCGGGACCAGCCTGGCCGGCCAGTACACGATCGCGCTGATCAATCATGCCCCGCACCTGGCCGCGGCCGAGGCCTTCATCAAGTTCCTGCTCGGCCCCACCGGCCAGGCCGAGATGAAGGCGGACAAGTTCGAGATCGTCTCGCCGCCGAAGGTGACCGGGTCCGGCGTCCCGGCCGCGCTGGCGAGCCTGCTCGGCTCGTGACCGCTGGCAGGTCGCCGGGCCTGCTGCGCGGGCTCGGCGCCCTGCTGGTCCTCTACCTGGCAGTTCCGGTCGGGGCGTTCGCTTACCGCGTCGCGGTGGAGCGCGGCAACGAAGGCTGGAGCGTGCCCGGGCTCTGGCCGGCCCTGGCAGTGTCGGTCCAGAGCGCGACGATCTCGCTGCTGATCGGCGTGCTGGGCGGCATCCCGCTGGCGTATGTCCTGGCCCGCCACCGGGGGTGGCTGTCCTCGGCGGTGGGCGTGGTCGTCCAGCTCCCGCTGGCCGTGCCGCCGCTGATCAGCG
This sequence comes from Streptosporangiaceae bacterium, assembly GCA_030038495.1. Taxonomy (GTDB): domain Bacteria; phylum Actinomycetota; class Actinomycetes; order Streptosporangiales; family Streptosporangiaceae; genus JAJYUU01. The sequence continues at coordinate 394 of JASHOV010000099.1, read as the reverse complement.
GCATCCTGCTGATCTACATTGTCGGTCCGTACACGTTCCTCGGCCAGCTGTCGGGCCAGCGGCTCACCCAGACGATGTACGGGCTGGTCATTGCCCAGTCGTTCGTGTCCGCGCCGTTCCTGGTCGTGATCGCCCGCAGCGCCTTCCGCGCCGTCGACCCGGCCCTGGGCGATGTCGCCGCTACCCTCGGCCACGGCCCGGTGGCCCGGTTCCTGCGGGTCGACGTGCCCGCCGCCTCCGACGGCCTGCGAACCGGGATGATCTTGATGTGGCTGCGGGCCTTCGGGGAGTACGGCACGACCGTGGTGCTGGCCTACCGCCCCTACAGCATCCCGATCTACGTCGACAACCTGTTCTCCTCCGGGCCGCTGTCGCTGGCCGAGGCCCCGACGAC
>JASHOV010000098.1 GCA_030038495.1 Streptosporangiaceae bacterium | reverse complement strand
CGTAGGAGCTTTGCTGCCCCTCGATGGGCAACGGGGACCTTTGATGCCCGTGCCTGCGGTCGGCGACGGCGGTGATGAGATCGGCGCAGGACCCGCGGTGCTAGCCAGGGACCTGGCGGGGGTAGCGGATCGCGTGCGGCCGGTACTCGCCGGTGATGACCGCCGCCCCCAGCGCGTCGAGGAAGCCGGCCGGCCCGTCGAAATCGGGCATATCAACGGACGCGGCTCCGATCCCCTCCGGGTCATGTGCGTCCGATCCGGCCGCCGCAGGCAGGCCATGCACGGCGGCCAGGCGCGCGGCCCGCTCGTTCCGCGAATGGTCCTTGATCTTGGCGTTGAATACCTCGACGATGTCGGCCATCCCGGCCGCGGACAGCCGCTCCGCCGCACCGCCCAGGCTGGACCGGCCGGGATCGAACGGATGTGGCAGGTACACCAGCCCGCCCTGGCCGCGGACCCGCGACACCACCTCGGCCAGCGGCAGGACGTAGGGAATCCGCTCGGTGAGGAACAGCCCGATCACGTCGCCGTCGGGCGTGCGGATCTCCTCGCCGATCACCACCCGGACGCCGATGTCCCGCTCGGCCGCGGCCACTGCCGCGCTGGTCACGTTGTGATCGGTGATGCAGACGACGTCGATATCGTGCTGGCGGGCCCGGTCCGCGAGCTCCTCGATGGTGGTGACAGCGTCCCCGGACGCGGCGGTGTGCAGATGGCAGTCGACCCGGACCCAGCCCGGCCGTTTCCTGCTGTCGCGCGGTTCCTCCGCGGAGCCCGCCGGCCCCGCGAACTCTGACGGGCTCATCGCGCCTGGGGTATGGCGACACCCAGCTCGGTCAGCAGTTCCTGCGAGTAGGTCACCCGGCCCGTCAGGCTCTGCGGGTCCCGGTGGCACAGCATGAGCGCCGCCTCCGCGATGACCGCGCTCGGCTCGGCGTTGGGATCGTCGTCGCCGGTGGTCAGGTGATGGAACACAGTGCCCGGCGTGGGCACCACCTTGGACGGCGACAGCGCGTTCACCGCGATATTGTCCGGGTAGAGCTCAGCGGCCAGCCCGGTCGAGAATCGCTCGATCGCGGCCTTGCACATGCCGTAGACCGTCCCGCCCCGGCCGGCGAAAGGCCCTGGCGGTATCGCGGGGTGCCGCGCCGCGCCCGAGGAGATATTCAGGATCCAGCCCCGGCCGTGCTCGCGCATGCCGGGGAGCACCAGCGAGGCGAGATGGAACGGGGCCTCGACCTGGACCGCAAACATCAGGGCATAGCGCTTGGGGGTGAAATCCTCCACCCGGGTGAAGTAGGTGACTGCCGCGTTGTTCACGAGTATGTCGGGAACGCCGAGCTGGCTTACGGTCTCGGCGACGAGACGCTCGCGGTCGGCCGGCCTGGCGAGGTCGGCCCGGATCGCGGCCACTGTGCCGCCGGCCGCGGCGATCTGCTCCGCGGTCTCGGTGATCGTGCCGGGCAGCGTCGACGTGCCGGGCTCAGTGGTACGGGCGGCGACCGCGACCGCCGCGCCCTCGGCGGCGAACCGCCTGGCGATCTCGGCGCCGATGCCACGACTCGCGCCGGTCACGATGACCACCCGGCCATCCAGAATGCCCATCAAGGTCCTCCGCGCGCTAGACAGTGGAGCGAAATACTAGAAGCATGTTCTACTAACTAACACATTGGATCTAGCTCGCCGGCGCCTGTCAATGCGCTCGCCGGGCGCGGCTGCGGAGGGCAATGAATGTCGCTGGATCACAGTCTGGTGGGCGAGTCCGGGCCATCGATCGAGCGGTCCTGGACGTCGAAGGACGCGTTGCTGTACGCAATCGGAGTCGGCGCCGGGCTCGGTGACCCGCTGCAGGAGCTGGAATTCACCACCGAGAACAGCGAGGGCATCGACCAGCAGGTGCTGCCGACCTATGGCGTCCTGCTCGCCCAGGCACCGGGCGCGCGCAGCATCGGCGACTTCGACCGCGCGATGCTGGTGCACGCCGAGCAGTACGTCGAGCTACACCGGCCGCTGCCGGTTGCCGGAACTGTGCGCACGTTCTCGACCGTGACCGGCATCTACGACAAAGGCTCGGGCGGCCTGGTCGAAACGGAGAGCGTCGCCGTCGACGCGGCGACCGAAGAGAAGATGATCACTACCCGGTCCGGCACGTTCATCCGCGGTGAGGGCGGGTTCGGCGGCGAGCGCGGCACGTCGCAGCCGTGGCAGCTGCCCGACCGAGCGCCCGATCACAAGGTCGTCCAGCAGACCCGGCCGGAGCAGGCGCTGCTGTACCGGCTGTCGGGCGACCGCAATCCGCTGCACGTGGATCCGAAGTTCGCGGCCAGGGGCGGATTCAGGCGTCCGATCCTGCACGGCCTGTGCACCTACGGGTTCACTGGTCGCGTGCTGCTGCGCGAGCTGTGCGGTAGCGACCCGGCCCGGTTCGTATCCATGGGCGGCCGGTTCAGCGCGCCGGTGCTGCCCGGCGAGTCGCTGGTGGTGTCCATCTGGACAGACGATGACGGGTCGGCGGCATTCCAGACCGCCAAGGAAGACGGGACCGTGGTCATTGACCGCGGCCGGGTCCGGTATCGCGCCGCCTACTGATCTGCGGTTCTGCCACGCTTGGGCTCGTGGAAGCTGACCCGGCCGTCCCGGACCCGGCTCTGGTCGTGCTCGTCGGGCCATCCGGGGCAGGCAAGTCCAGCTGGGCAGCCGCACGTTACCTGGCCAGGGAGATCATCTCCTCCGATCAGCTGCGCGCCATTGTCGGCAGCGGCGAGCACGACCTGGACGCGTCGGCCGACGCGTTCGCCCTGCTTGACCAGATCGTCTCGGCCCGGGCCCGGCGCGGCCTGACGGTCGTCGTGGACACGCTCGGCCTCGATCAGGACCGGCGTCTTGGATACCTGGCGGTGGCGCGCGGCGCGCGCCTGCCGGCCGTCGCGGTCGTCTTCGGCACAAGCGCGCAGGTCTGCCGGCAGCGCAACCGGGCCCGTGACATCCCGGTGCCGGCCGCGGCTCTGGCCGCGCAGCTGCGACGGGCTTCAGCGGTGCGCGAGGAGGTGGCGACCGAGGGCTGGGACATCGTCCTGGAAGCCGACGGGGGAGAGGGCGGGACCGGACAGGCGCAGGCCATGCCTGCCCCGGCCGGCCGCGGCGCAGGGCCGGCGCGGCAGGCGCGCGACGGGCTGGAGTTCATCCTGCAGATATCCAGGTTCGACTGGGGCGACGACCCGGCCGGCTGGCTGCAGAGCGTCGCGCAGTCTGCCGCCGAAGCCGGGTTCGGCGGAATCGCGCTGATGGATCACCTGCTGCAGATCCCGCAGGTGGGCCGGGCCTGGGATCCGATTCCCGAGCCGTGGGTGACGCTCGGCCTGCTCGCCGGACTGGACACCGGCCTGCGGCTCGGCACGCTGGTCAGCCCGGTCACGTTCCGCCCGGCGGGCGTGATCGCCAAGGCCGCCGCCACGCTGGACGCGCTGAGCGGCGGACGCGCCTTCTGCGGCATCGGCGCCGGGTGGTGGGATCGCGAGCACGCCGGCTTCGGGCTGCCGTTCCCGCCGGCGCCGCAGCGGCTGGACCTGCTGGAGTCGGCGATCGAGACAATGCGCGCGCTCTGGCAACCGGGCACCAGGCCGTTCAGCGGCGACCGGGTCCGCCTGCCGGAGACCACGTGTTATCCCCGCCCGCGCTCGCCGATCCAGATTATCGTCGGCGGGAACGGGGAGAAGCGGACGCTGGCCATAGCGGCTCGGCTGGCCGACGGCTGCAATCTGCCCTCGGATATCGCGGTGCTGGACGGCAAGCTCGCGGTGCTGCGCGCGCACTGCGAGCGGGCCGGGCGCGACATCGCCGACATCGCGGTCACCGTGCTCGACATTCCGGTCATCGGCCGCGACCGCGAGCACGTCGCGGGCATTGTAGAGCGCCTGCGGGGCCGGACCAGCGCGGCGGCGTTCGCGCGCCGGCACCACGCCGGGCTGGCGGCCGATCACGCCGCGCGATACAGGGAACTGGCCGCGCGCGGCGTCCGCACTGTGTTCGTTGCGCTGCCCGACCTGGCCGGGCCCGATGACCTCGGCCGGATGGCCGGCGTGATCGGCGCGCCGCGCTGACCTTCGGCTGGGCGGCTGAAGTGACCGGCGCGCTGCGCTGACCTCGGCCTGGACCGGGTGAGCCTTCGGCGTGCCGCCGCCCCGGCGCAGGCCCAGCTCTCATGTCGACATCCGCTCGGGTGCGCCCGGCCTCATCTCGATCCGGCGCTCGTAGTCGCGGCGAATCAGGGTGCCCAGCCCGCGCAGGGCCGGCGCCGAGAGTTCCTCGCCGGTCCGGATGTAGTAGGCCGACCAGACGCCGTCAAGGCAGGTAATCGAGTAAATGCCGTTCCAGATGCTCTTGAGCCGGACTAGCTCTGACTCCACGTCCATCGGCTAAGCCTCCGCGGTGTGGGTGTCCACCTGTAGTCCGCTCAGTGTACCCAGGTATGCCATGGAGATCTAATCAGGGCCACGGCGAGCCCTGTAAATCCAAAGGCCCCCGTAACCGCCCAAAAAACACCAGGGTTAACCAGGGTTAACTTGGTCCTGCCGCATACGGCCTGGTAGGGCCTATCTAGCGTTAGGACTCATGGAGGAGATCGATCATCACGCAGGCGAGCCAGTCTGGTCGCAGCTCACCCGGATTCTGCGCGGGCAGATCGAGCGCGGAGTGATCCCGCCCGGCAAGCTGCTGCCGTCGATCTCGACCCTCATGCAGGTCTACGGCGTCTCTGACGGCACCGTGAAGCGTGCGCTCAAGACGCTGCGCGACGAGGGTCTGGTCAGCTCAGTCCCCGGCCGCGGTACCTACGTCAGCCAGTAGCGCCGGGTCGGGGCGGCCCCTCGGGGCGGCCACCCGCTGCGCGAAAGCGCCGTGGCCGGCCCGGTAATCCAGGCCGGCCCCGGCGCGCGGTCGCGGCTAAAGTGCGGCGGTCATTCCTCGGTCGGGGCTGTGCCTGCGGTCTGCGTCGGCCGCAGACTCAGCCCACTGGTTAGCTTCTGTAGTCGGAGTAGAAGACCCCGTTGGTTGTAAGCCCCGCCCAGGCCAAGAACATCCGGCCATCGAAGACGGTCAGCCCGGGGCTGCTGGCGGTGCGTGGCTGGGTCAGGGAGACCTGGCTGGTCCACGTGTGGCCGTTGTAGCTGGCGTACCAGATCTTGTTGGTGGTCAGGCCGGTCCAGGCCGCATACAGGCGGCCGTCGAAGGA